>NZ_CP087588.1:3029396-3331292 GCF_020985305.1 Croceicoccus sp. Ery15 | reverse complement strand
AGCAGCGCGGGGAGAACGTCCCGGTCCCGCCGGTCGGCGCCCAGCCCGATCCGCGCGCCCAGGCCGAGGAAGCCGCCCGCCAGCGCGCCGAGCAGGAACGTGAATCCGCCCGCATGAGCGGCGTGTTCCTCGGCGGTAGCAGCGCCGGGGCCGCTGCAATGCCGTCTCTGCCGAATCTCGCGATGGCAGCGCCGGACGCTGCCGCTCCGCAGCCCCCAGGACAACCAGATGGCTCGGCCGCGCAGGGCGACCAGGCCGCCAAGCGGGCCTTCATGGCGCAGGCGTCCAATGCGCGCACGGTGAGCGTCGAGCGGCTCATGGCGCCGGCCTCGCCCAACATCGTGCAGGCCGGCAGCATCGTGCCCGCCGCACTCATCACCGGCATCCGCTCCGACCTTCCCGGCCAGATCACCGCCCAGGTGACGGCCAACGTCTATGACAGCCCCACGGGCCGCATCCTGCTCATTCCGCAGGGCGCGCGGCTGATCGGCGAATATGACAGCGAGATCGCTGCCGGACAGACGCGCGTGCTGCTGGCCTGGGATCGGCTGATCCTGCCGGACGGCCGCTCGATCGTTCTCGAGCGCCAGCCCGGCGCCGATGCGGCCGGATACGCCGGCTTGCAGGACCGCGTGAACCAGCATTGGGGCAATCTGCTCAAAGCCGCCGCCGTCTCGACCTTGCTCGGCGTCGGGGCCGAGCTTGGCGCGGACAGCGAGGACGACCTGACCCGCGCGCTGCGCCGCGGCTCACAAGACACCATCAACCAGACCGGCCAGCAGATCGTGCGTCGGCAGCTCAATGTGCAGCCGACGCTCACCATTCGGCCGGGCCATCCTTTGCGCGTGGTTATCACGCGCGACCTTGTATTGGAGCCGATCGGAGGCGCGCGATGAGCAAATTGAAGCTGGGGCCGTTGGCCGACGATCGGCCGGTCAAGCTCTCGGTGGAGCTGCCCGCCGCCGTGCATCGCGACTTGCAAGCCTATGCCGCCGCCCTCGCGGCCGAGACCGGGGGAGCGCCGGTCCCGCCCGACAAGCTGGTCGCGCCAATGCTCACCCGCTTCATGGAAACCGACCGGGCCTTTCGCCGGCACCGCACGCAGGGGAATTGAAGGCTGGTTCGCTCGCCTCAATTCCCCATGAACTTCTTGAAACGCTCCCGGCCTTCCGCTTCGATCACGGATTGCTCCGCGTTGGCGCACTCAGCGCTCCGCACTGTCCCTTCCGCGCATTGAGCCACGACCTGCCGCGCTTCATCGAGATGCGCCGCGAAATATTGCGTCCCGCGCGGCTCGGCCGGCGCCGGGGCGGCGGCAGGCGAGCCGGCGACGATCGCTGTCCGATCGACGGGGACGATGATCGGGCGCAGCACGAAACCTGCTCCGAACCCGATGATGAGCGTGACCAGCACGATAATGAGTGTCTTTCCTTGCGTCATGACGGCTCCTTTCCCGTTTGCTGAGACGATGGTTGCGGCACAGGCACAGACGGCATCGAATAGCGGGCGGTGACGAACTTAAGAAACCGGCGCAGCACCGCATTCTCATTGTCTTCGCGCCAATAGCCGGAAAAGCCGATCCGCGCGTGGCCGTTGGTCTCGTGAACCTCGCGGAAGACCACGCCGGGGACATGGATGCCGAGAGTAGATTCCTCGACAATCGAAATATGCATACCGAGCGCGATAATACTTAGGACAGTATCGCGCCCGATGTCCTCCATGTCGATCTCAGGCGAGTAGCCTGGCATCCCGAGCTTACTAAAGATCATGTTACAGCTTTCTGGACCGGGATCTCGCTGCGTCAGCAGAAAGCGTTCACCGATGAGGTCGGCCCAGTGAATCTTTTCACAGGCTGCAAGGCGATGGTCTTCCGGCATAGCCACCATCATCCGCTCGCTCCAGAATGATCGGTTAAGCAGCCCTGGACAAGGCGACTCGCCAACCATAATCGCGATATCGAGCACCCGGTTTTCGATCCCGGCCAGCAGCATTTTGCGGTCGCGCTCGAACCCGCACAGCTTCACCTCGGGATGACGTTCGCCAAACTCGCTCAGGGAGGCGCGCAGGTTCTCGGCCGCAAAGGAGGTATAGAAGCCCACCCCCAGCCTGCCGGCCTCTCCATTGCGCGTCGAACGCACCCAGGCGTTCAGTTCTTCCCACTCGTCCACGATCCGTTGCGCGGTGCGAAGATACGTCTCGCCGTCTCGCGTAAGTGTGGCGCCGCGCGTCCTTCGGTCGAATAGCGCTAAACCGAGCCGCTTCTCTACATTTAGAATATGCCGGCTGAGCGTTGCTTGTTTGATATTTAGTGCGCGTGCAGCCCGGCTGAAACTTCCAGCTTCGGCGGCCGCTACTAAGTAACGAAGATGTCGCAGTTCAATCAAATCGCGTCGCCTGACAATAGATTCTTACTGGCTGCATTTGCCCAACCTAGAGATCAAAGTGCGATCAACAGCGGAACGGTCGTGTCGGTCAGCAGCGGGCGCGTCACCCCGCCCAGCAGCATCTCGAACAGGAGCGGGTGGCTGTAGGCGCCGATGACGAGGAGGTCCGCGTCCTGGTCGGCCGTGAAGGACAGGATCGCCTCGGCGACGGACTGATCTCCCGCCTCTATCCGCTCGACCTCGACGGCCTCGACATCGTGGCGGGCAAGATAGTGGGCCATGTCGGTGCCGGGATAGGGGCCGTGCTTCTCGGGATGGCGGTCGGCATCGACCAGCAGCACTTTCACCCATTCGGATCGCGCGAGGAACGGCATGGCGTCGACGATGCCCCGGCGGGCCTGCCGACTGCCGTTCCAGGCGATCACGGTCCTGCTTCCGATACGCGCTCCCTCCCATTGCGCGGGCACGATCAGCACCGGCGTTCCGGCATTCAGCAACAGTTGATCGGGACGCAGGCTCGACACGCGCTCGGGCATGGGATGCGCGAGGATCAGAAGGTCGCAATGGAGTGCGTGCGCTGTCAGATCGAGATCGTCTCCCTGTCGCCAGATCAAACGGAACTCGACACTCAGATCGTAGCGATGGGAGAGTTCCGCCAGAAACGTCTCTGCCTTGAGCACCTTGCTGTCGTGCTCGGAACGCATGTGGGTGAGGACGTCACCGATCGCCTCCTTGCCGACGGCATAGCTGCCACTCAGCGAGACCTCCGGGTTGGCCGCACTGTAGATGGCAATCAGATGCGCGCCATGGCGCTTGGCGAGCCGCGCGGCATGGTCCGCCACATTGTTATCACGCTGCGTTTCATCGACGACGACAGCAATGACCTTGAAACTGCTGAACATGACATCCCTTCCTGGACAATGGTCTAAGCGCGTCCCGATCGTTGCGACCGTATCCCCGGCCCGAAACGAGGACCCGGACGCGGGAGTCCTCGATCGGATGCCGAGGGGCTTGCTCCATTCAGTTCCGGCTCGCGCCGCTGGCGTCGGCCGTCACAGGCACGTCGCGCCACCCGCCGCCCAATGCCTTGAACAGGTCGACCCGCACCGAAGCGAGCTGGCGAACGGAAGTGGCGTAAGCGGTCCGCGCGTTGAGCAGGTCGGCCTGCGCCACCAGCACGTCGAGATAGCCGACCGAGCCGGCGCGATAACGCAGATCGGCGAAGCGATAGGCACGCTCCGACCGCTCCTGCGCCTCGCGCAGGGCGTCGAGCCGCTCCTGTTCGGTCGCGACGCTGGTCAGCGCCTGCTCGACCTCCTTGAGCGCGGTCAGCACGCGGCCGTCGAACGCTGCGAGCGAGGCGTCGCCCTGGGCCTCGGCCTGGCGCAGCCGCGCGCGCGCTACCGACATATTGGGGAAGCTCCATGACAGGAGCGGCCCGAGCGAGAAGGAGAAGCTGTCGCCCCCGCGCACGAAATCGTTGCGGAAGAAATTGCCGGAGCCGCCCAGGCTGATCCTGGGATAGAGATCGGCCGTCGCCACGCCGATCCGCGCTGTGTCGGCCGCGAGCGTCCGCTCGGCTTCGCGAAGGTCGGGCCGGCGGCGCAGCAGCGCCGCGCCATCGCCGACTGGGATGGCGGCAAGCGGCTCGGGCGCCACCGCGCAGGCGCGCGCGGCTTCCGGCACCTGGTCAGGCGTGGTGCCGAGCAGCGCCGCCAGCTCGAACAGGACGATCTGCCGCTGGCCTTCAAGCGCGGGGATCGCGGCGCGCGCGGTTGCGGCGGCCGCACCGGCGCGCTCGACATCGAGCTTGCCGACCGATCCGGCCCGCTCCTGCGCGGTGACGAGCCGCAGGCTCTGGTTGCTGGTCTCGAACGACTCCCGCGCCACCGACAGCGCATAGGCCGAGGCGCAAGCGTCGAGATAGGCCCGTGTCGTCTCCGCGACCACCGTCACGCGCACGGCGTCGCGCGCGGCCTCGACGGCCTGCGTGTCGGCGCGCGCCGCTTCGATCGCGCGGCCCACCCGCCCGAACAGGTCGACTTCCCAGGACAGGGCAACGCCTGCATTCTGGGACCATTGCGCATCGCCGCCGACGGGCGTTCCGCCTTGCCCGCCACCCTGGCCGGCAGCGCCCTGGACGCCGTCGCCATAGCTGACGCCGCCGGAGATGTCGGTGGACGGAAGCCGTCCGGCGCGTGCTTCCGACAGGACCGCGCGGGCTCTTGCGAGATTGGCGGAGGCGACGCGAAGATCGGTGTTGGCGGCCAGCGCCTTGGCCACCAACTCGTCGAGCGCCGGATCGCGGTAGAGCCGCCACCAGTCATCCGGTAGTTCGGCGGCGCGATCAAATCCGGCCGCCTCCGTAACGAACGGCCCTGCCGCCGCCGGGGGGCTGAGCGGACTTTTATAGGCAGGGCCGGCCGCGCACGCCGAAGCGAGCAGCGGCAAGAGCAGGAGCGAGAGTCTCGATTTACGCATGGGCCAGACCTCCTTCGGCCGGGAGTTCGTCGCTCTGTGCATCCGCCTTGGGGCGGTGGTCGCCCGCGATCAGCGTGTAGATGGTCGGCAGCACGAACAGGGTGAACAGGGTGCCGATCAAGAGGCCCATGACCACGACGATGCCGATGGCGAACCGGCTGTTGGCGCCCGCGCCGCCCGCGAACAGCAGCGGCACCAGGCCCGCCGCCATCGCGGCGGTGGTCATCAGCACGGGCCGCATACGCACGGCGGCGGCGTGCCGCATAGCCTCCATCCGGTTTGCTCCCTCCTGCCGCTGCATCTGGTTGGCGAAGGAGACCATCAGGATGCCGTGCTTTGAGATCAGCCCGATCAGCGTGATGAGGCCGATCTGGGTGTAGATGTTGAGCGTGGTGAAGCCGAGATAGAGCGGCACCAGCGCCCCGCACACGGCGAGCGGCACCGTCACCAGGATCACCAGCGGATCGCGGAAGCTCTCGAACTGCGCCGCGAGCACCAGGAAGATCACGATGAGCGCGAAGCCGAACGAGATGGTGAGTTGGTTGCCTTCCTGCACATATTGGCGGCTGTTCGACAGCCAGTCGACCGTGGTGCCGGCCGGCAGCGGCTGGCTCTTGAGGAAGTCGACCGCCTGGCCCATCGTCACGCCCGGCAACAGCACCGCCGAGAGCGTCGCCGAGTTCATCTGGTTGAACTGGGGCAACCTGTTGGGTTGGGGACGGATCTCCACGCTGGCGACCGTGGACAGCGGCACGAGGCTGCCCGAGGATGCCTTGACGTAGAATTGGCCGAGATTGTCGGGCGTCAGCCGCTGCTCCTGCGGCACCTGGGCGATCACATCATAGGAACGATCGTGCCAGTTGAAGCGGTTGACATAGTTCTCGCCGACCAGGGTCGCCAGCGTGTCTGCGATCTCCGCCATGGAGATGCCGAGCTGACCTGCCTTTTCATGGTCGATGCTGATATGCGCTTCGGGACTGTCGAAGGCGAGGTCGCTGTCGACGAAGGCGAACAGGCCGCTGCCCCAGGCCGCGCCCTTGATCGCTTCGAGCGTCTGGAAGATCTCGGGATAATCATCCGCCGACCGGATCACCATCTGCACGGGCAGCCCGCCACTGCCGGCGGGCAGCGGACTGTCCTGGAAGGTTGTGGCATAGACGCCGGTGACCGCGCCGCTGCGTCCGGTCAGCTCGCCCTGGATGTCGTCGGCGCTGCGTGTCCGATCGCCCCATTCCTTGAGCACGACACCGCCGAAGCCGCCATTGGCATTGTTCTCTCCGCCGGTGCCGAACCAGCTGCTTGCGAACTCCGGCAGCGAGCGGAAGATGCCATCGACCTCGGCGTTGAAGCGTGAGGTATAATCGACATTGGCATATTGCGGCGCCTTCGTCTGGACGAAGACATAGCCCATGTCCTCCGGCGGCGCGAGTTCGCGCTGGGAGCCGCTGAACAGCACCACGATCGCACCGAGCATGGCGACGCCGACGATCAGCACGGCGCCGCGTGCGGCCAAGGTCTTGTCAAGCAGTCGGGCATAACCCTGCGTTAGCCTGTGCATGTTGCGCTCGATCGCCTGGGACAGCCTGCCTTCGCCCAGCTTGGCATGGAGCAGTTTGCCGCTCATCATCGGCGACAGCGTGAGCGCCACGACGCCCGAGACGATGACCGATCCGGCCAGCGTGAACGCGAACTCGCGGAACAGCGCGCCGGTGAGCCCACCCATCAGCCCGATCGGCGCATAGACCGCCGCCAGCGTGATCGTCATCGCGATCACCGGCCCGACGATCTCGCGCGCGCCGACAAGCGCCGCGTCGAAGGGCTTCAAGCCTTCCTCGATATGCCGGTGGATATTTTCCACCACCACGATGGCATCGTCGACGACGAGACCGATCGCCAGAACCATGGCGAGCAGGGTCAGCAGGTTGAACGAAAAGCCGAACGCCAGCATCAGCGCCGCCGTGCCGAGCAGCGACAGCGGAATGGTGACGATCGGGATGATGACCGCGCGGAAGCTACCCAGGAACAGGAAGATGACGACGATCACGATAATCACCGCCTCGATCAGCGTGCGCTGGACCTCCTCGATCGACGCGTTCACGAAATGCGCCACGTCGAACGTGTTGGTGACTTCGAGACCGGGCGGCGCAACTCGCTGGATGTCGGGAAGCAGTGTCCTCACCGCCTCGACGATCTCCAGCGGATTGCCGTCCGGCGTCGGGGAAATGGAGATCGCGACAGCCGGCTTGCCGGACGTGATGAAGGAGGCGTCGTAGTTCTGGCCGCCGAGCTCGACGGTCGCGATGTCGCCGAGCCGTACGATTCCGTCCGATCCGGTCTTGATGACCATCGTGCGGAACGCCTCGACATCACGCAGATCGGTTCCGGCGGTGATGTTGATGGCGGTGTTGGCGCCCTTGAGCTGGCCCGGCGACGCCTGCACATTGTTGGACCGCAGTGCGGTGGCGACATCGCTGGCCGAAAGGCCACGCGCCGTGAGCTTGACCGGGTCCACCCAGATACGCATCGCGAGCGGAGCACCGCCGCTGATCTGCGCGGACGCGACGCCCGGAACGGATGTGATGAGCGGCTGAGCGACGCGCGTCGCAAAATCGACCATCTGCGGCGCCGGCACGGTCTCGCTGGTAAAGGTGATATACTGGATGGCCGAGGCGCCATCGGTGATCTTGTTGATTACCGGATCGGTGACGCCGGCCGGCAGGCGGAACTTGACCTGCTGCACCTTGGCGAGGATCTCGGTCATCGAACGGTCGGCATCGGCATTGAGTACCAGCTTGGCGCTGATCCGGCTTGTGCCCTGGGTCGAGGTCGATGTCAGATACTCGATGCCGCTGGCGGTCGCGATCGCCTGTGCGATCGGCGTGGTGACGAACCCCTGCATGACGTCCTGCGTCGCGCCGGGCAGCGCCGTGTCGATGGTGATCGTCGCGCTTTCCATGCGCGGATACTGGCGCACCTGCAGGCTCAACATCGCACTGACGCCCACGAGCAGGATCAGCAGGCTGACGACGATCGCGAGGATCGGGCGGCGGATGAAGATGTCGGTGAAGGCCATCTCAGCGCTCCTCCGTCTTCACGAGGCGCGAGACCTTGACCTCGGCGCCCGGCTGCACGCGCAGTTGCCCTTCGGTGACGACGACGTCACCGGGCTTCAGGCCACCGGCGATGACGACGCTGTTGCCGATACGGCGGCCGGTGTGCACTGGCACGATCTCGGCCTTGCCGGCCTTACGTGCATCCTTGCCGCGAATGACGATCACGCTGTCGCCCTGCGCGGAGGTCTGGATCGCGGTCGCGGGCACGACCAGCGCGCCGGTCTGCGGCGGCAACTCGAGCGCGGCCGTCACATACATGCCGGGCCGTAGCGCCCGGTCCGGGTTGGGCAGGACCGCCTGCACCGTGACGTTGCGGGTGTCCTGGCCGATCTGGGGCTCGATCGCGTTGACGCGCGCGGTGAAGGTCCGGTCGGGGAAGGCGTCGCTGGTGACGGTGACGCTCGATCCGCGCCGCAGCTGTCCCAGCTCCTGCTGCGGCAGGGCGAACTCGACATAGAGGCTGGAGAGGTCGGTCAGCGTGGCGATCGCATCGCCGGGATTGAGGAACTGGCCGAGGTTGACGCGGCGAATGCCGATCTCGCCGGAGAAGGGTGCGCGCACCTGCTTCTGGATGAGCCGGGCGTCGAGCTGGCGCACGGCGGCGACCGCCTGGTCCCGCTCCGCGCGGCGCTGTTCGAGCAGTTCGCGCGGCTCCGCGCCGGTCGGCGCAAGCTCCTCGGAACGGGACACCTGCACGCGGGCGAACGCGGCCCTGGCCTGGGCCGCCTGCCGATCGGCCGTCTCGGGACCATCGAAAAGCTGGACCAGCAAGGCGCCGCTGCGGACCTGCGAACCGGCCTCGAACCGGATGGCGGTCACGCGCCCCGCGATCTCCGGCGAGAGCGTCACCTCCCGAACCGCGCGCAAGCCCCCGACCGCTTGCAGAGCGGCCGGCACGTCTTGCGGCGTCACGACGGTCGCGGCGACGGACGTCGCCTGCTGCTGCCAGCCTTGTTGCTGCCCGGTGCGCATCGTGCGCCACAGGAACAGCCCGCCCAGGACGACGGCCAGGATCACGAGGGTGACAATGAGGGTCCGGGTCTGGCTTCCCCCGAAACGGCTGCGCTCCGGCAGTTCCTGATCGGCGGCGCTCATGCCATCCCCCTTTCAAGACGGCTGACCGCCCGATCAAAGAGGGAGCCGAGCGGCCAGCCCAGCAGGAAAGTGATCACCCAGATTCGGGCAAATTCGTCCGTGAAACCCGCGACGAGGACCGAAATCAGGCCGGAAACGGAAAGGGCTGCCACCGCTTTTGTAAGCGGCTCCAGCAGCGGAGTTTTTGTGATTGAGACCATTTGCGCGAATACCCCCAATCGGGGCAGGCGCACGGGGAGACCGACAAACGGAAGCCTCTGCGCCAACCCCGACGAATTGCCAGGTTGACGCCGAGGACAAGGCAGAACTCTCTTGGAAGAGAGCGCAGGAATCACCACCCTGCTACTCTGTTTTCGGCGATAACCTTATAGGATTGTTGAAAGTGATTTGCAACCGATTTTGGGATTGTTCCCATTTTTTTTGGGACAGCGCGCCGCCTTATGTGGGGAGGTCGAGGATCGCAGGCCAGTCAGCACCCCCGGCTCTGGAAAAGATCTCGATGTAACCAAGTGCGCGGACGCCCAGGTCGCGCCGCAGGCACCATCTGCGCCAGTGCCAGTAAACGCCTGCTGGAAGTTGCGCGACGGCGTTCCCACTGGCGAGGAAGAGACATTGTTCGCCGAACTTGGTGCGCGCATTCGCGATGTCCGCGCCGGGTCCGACGGCGCACTCTACCTTCTGACTGACGAGCAGGAAGGTCGCCTGCTTCGCGTCACGCGTAACTCTGGCTCGCATAGGCTCAACTTGCCTCAAGCCCGTTGATCAACTTGCCGCCCGAACGGGCCGCTGGCCGCGATACGCGGACTTGTTTGCTGCGCTCGGTGCCACTCACAATTTACCCAGCGCGCAACCCGGCGCGATCCTTGCGGGCATCAATGTGCATAAAGCCTTTGGCTCAACCTACTTGGGCGGTCAGGAGGCAAGCTGCATCGCTTCCAGTCTTGCAACTCCCTCTTCAAGCAGCCGCTCGATTTCGTCCGAGGTCCGCCGCACGGCGAGCTTCAGCGCCTCGTCGATATGGATAGGTGCCCAACTTTCGGAAGGCGAACAGCCCGCGCCTGCAACATATAGGCAATGAAGCTTGTCAGGCAGCATCTCTGAGACGCAATGCTGCGCGCTCGGCGCCAAGCTCCAAAACTTTCGAGATTTCCGCGGAGGTGCGGCTCACAGCCAGTCGCAACGCCTCATCCACATGCACATAGCCTTGCGTTACTGTCTGCGAGGCATGGCCAAGCATCGCGGCAATCGTCAGCTCCGAAAAGCCGAGATCGCCCGCGACGCTGCCGAAGGTATGCCTCAGGGTATGGGGCGTAATTTCCTCGATCTTCGCGATGGCGCTCAAGCGGGCGAGACAAGTCGGCGCGGTCGTGATGGGACCGGTCGTTTCCGCTGAAGGGAATACGTGCGGATTCCCTTCCATCACCGGCTGCTCTTGGATCAGCTTAACTACCGCCGGTCCGATAGCCCGCGCCTGTTCATCGCCCTTGGTATCGGGGAAGGCCACATAGCCGCCCTCGGCACGCAGCCAGGAGCGCCACATCGCTTGCCCTTCCTGACGGCGGAAGCCCGTCAGCAGCAGCAGCTTGACGATGGCGATCCCAACCGGGTTCTCGCCATTACGTTCGGCCACCACCATCGCCGCGCCAAGATCTTCGATTTCGGCGATACTAAGCCGGCGCTTCTTCTTCTTGCTCGCGAGTTTGCGAGCGCCCTTCGTAGGATGCTCTGCTAACAGCCCCTTATGCTTTGCATGAGATAGAACGCTTTGCAGAGTGCCCACTACACGCGGCGCAACGCCTGCTCCGCCAGTGGCGACACCGCCGCGTCCGCCTGCACGCGGCTTCGCTGTCTTTCCCGCGATAACATCCGCCTGCATCGCCTCGACATCCGCGATCTTCAAGCGGCGGGCGACACGGTGCCCGAGTAGGGGCTTGATGTGCGTGTTGATGCGGCTCTCATCCATGTCGAGCGTTGATACCTTGATCGGCCGATTGCGCCTTCCCAGTATGCGCCCGGCTCGCGCTTCTTCTAGATACCAGTCGCACAGCTCGGTCACTGTGGGGTCTTGGCGAGACTGCGCCACTTCCTCGGCGGGATCAACACCGGCCGCGACTTCGCCGAGCTTGATCTTGGCCTGATCGCGAGCCTGCTCGACAGTCAGTATGCCATAGCGGCCGAGCTTCATTCGCCGCGTTCGATCCTCGACGTTGCGGTATTGGACGACGAAAGTTTTCGTGCCGGATGCGCCGACGCGAACACCAAAACCCCGCGTTTCACTATCCCAATGGAAGGTCTGTCCCTTCGCTGGGATGGGCAGGGCGTCAATCGCCCTCTTGGTCAGCTTGGTCATCGTTCATCCTGCTTTGCTTACGCGGATTGAGCATACTCCAAAAGTAAGCAATACGTAAGCAGAAAAAAGGCGTTTTGACGGCTACCGAAGGCCCCGCTAGCGTAGTGATAATCTATTCAAGATATTGATTATTATATGATTATAGTTCTATCTCCAAGCGTGGCGTAGGGGCATTTTGATTTTGCCAAGGTTGGGGTCGAGGGTTCGAATCCCTTCGCCCGCTCCATTTTCCGAACATGATCAATGTATGGAACGTGCCCGCAAGGGTGCGTGCGTCCGGCGCATTTCCCCGCTCCGCGCATGCGGCAAAAGCTGCCCGCGCATAGGAAAAGGGCCCGCCGCGCATGGCGGCAGGCCCTTTGCGATACCGGCGTTATATGTTCTTCAGGCGACCCACGGTCCCGTGATCGCAAATGTCCTTGTCGGACTGAAGGCATTGACGAACAAAGTCTTGCCATCGGGCGAAAAACAGGCTCCTGCCAGTTCGGTCTGCATCGTCAGCCGCGCAATCGGATAGGCCGCGCCCTCGGGCGTGATGCCGCGGATATGGTTGTCGACCACATCGTCATAGCTGTCCTCGCACACGATCAGATGGCCGCTGTCCGATACGGTCAGATTGTCGCCGTAAAAGAAATCGTGCCGGTCGGTCGATTCGTAAAACAGTTCCAGCATATCGCCATCCGCGCCGGGGATCAGGCGAAACACCTGTCCGTATCCGGCGGCCCCACCGCTGGTGCAACAGAAATAGGCTTCGCTGCGACCGGAAACGTCCGGCCCCATGTGAATGCCTTCGCCGCGCGCGAACAGCGCCGCACCCTTGGCCGCGCCGCGCAGGCGCAGATCGTCATTGGGCGCCTCTACATCGTCCAGATCGACCCAGCCGACGGGGATCGGCTCACCCGGCTTCATCGTGATCCGGCCCTTCCAGTTGCGCGTGTCGGCAATACCCGTCAGCGCCTGAAGCCGTCCGCCTGCGGCCAGATTGCCCGGTTCGTCCGGAATGAAGCGATAGATCAGGCCGTCGTCGCGATCCTCGGTCAGATAGGCATAGCCGCTGACCGGATCGATCACCGCAGCCTCGTGATTGAATCGGCCCATGGCCTTGAGCGGGACGGGATCGACCAGCCCTTCATGCGCGGCAGGCACTTCGAACACCCAGCCGTGGCCGGGTTCGGTCACATCGTCCAGCTTTGCCTCTTCGCATGTCAGCCAGCTGCCCCACGGGGTCGTGCCGCCCGCGCAATTGCGGATCGTGCCGGCCAGCGAGCGATATTGCTTTTCGACGGCCAGCGTCTCGGGGTCCATCACCAATGTCGTTGTGCCGCCGGGCAGCACGGTGCCGTCTTTTCTGCGCCCGAACCCGCTGTTCAGCGGGCCGCCCGCATCATGGTTCGGCTTCAGCTCGTGATTGCGGACCAGCGCGATCTTGCCATTGGCCAGCTGGAAACATCCCATGCCATCGGCGCGGTCGGGCACGGTGCCGCCATCGTCCATCGCATCGCCCAGTTTCGAGATCACGCGATAGGAAAAACCCTGCGGCAGGTCGAGCACGCCCAGCGGGTCCTGGGCCAGCTGGCCATAGACCAGCGCGCGCGGTGCGGCGGGGCCCGACGGGGTGGTGGTGCAGCCGCTGGCGGCAAGCCCTGCAAAGGCGCTGGTGGCCGCAAGGAAGCGGCGTCGGTTGATGTCAGTCATGGATGCTTCCGCTATTTCGCAAATCTTACCGGTAGATGACAGGCACGGCGCTATTCGTCACCGTGGTGACGGGCAAAATCTTGGGGCGTGTCGATATCGATGGCCTCGGCAGGGTCGAGCGGCACCAGAACCGCCCCGTTCGCGGGATCGCGCAACAGATCGCGCGCGCCCTTGTCGTTGTCGAAACGGGCTATTCGCCCGAACCAGCCCCGACCAAAGACGGCAGGCGGCGCGGGCGGCGCGCCGGGCGCGCAAAGCGATGCCATGGCATCGGCGCGGTCGGGACAGGCTTGCAACAAGCGGTTGAGACTGGCCGCGCGCAGGCATGGCATATCGCCCAGAGTGACCAGCAGGAAATCCGCCCCCGCCGCGTCGGCCGCTTGCGCCGCGAGGGCCAGCGAATGGCCCATGCCGCGTTCGGGATGATCGTTGGCGATGATCCTTCCCGCCGTGATTGCGCGCCCTGCCCGCACGACAACCGCGCGCTCCAGCCAGTCGAACCCGTCCAGCCCAGCCAGCGAAGCGCCCAGAATATCCGTCTCGCCCCACCGCTGCCCCAGCTTGTCCGCGCCGAAACGGCGCGACAGTCCGGCCGCCAGCGTCGCCGCGAAAATGCGCTGCGGCGCGATCACCGGCGCGCTTTCACGGGCCGGTCACCTCGTACAACGCGACGATCTCGGCCAGAACCGACAGTGCCAGCACCGCCGGATCGCGCGCGCGCTCGATCAGCCCGACCGGCCCGTGCAACCGCCCCGCCGCCCTGTCGGCCAGCCCCAGCGCCGCCAGATGCGCCAGCCGCATATCGCGCGTGGGCGCGCCGCCCTGTGCGCCGATATAGAATGCGTCGCTGGCGACCGCCCACGGGATGATCGCGCGTTCCCATTCGTGATCGTGGAACAGCACAACCACCGCGCTCCACGGATCGAGCGGCAGGTCGGGCGCGGCGCCCAGCGACAGGCCATCCGCTACACCGCAGCCGCCCCCTTCGCCGAACGGGCGGACAGCATCGACGATCGCGCCATGTGCCGCGGCCAATGCCTCGAACGCGGCGAGTTCGGGACCGGTGCCGATGGCGACGATGCGCAATTCGGGGCGGAAATGGCGCAGAAATATGTCGCCATCGGCCAATGGCACCGCCAGTTCGGCACATTGGCGCGCATCCAGCGCCGCCACCGCCGCCGCCACCGCCGCACGGTCGGGCGCGGGATCGACCGTCACCGCGATGCGCGATCCGCACGGAAGGCGCAGATCCATCGGATCGCCCGCGCCGCCGAAATGCAGAAAGCGCGGCTTTCCTTCTTCCGCCGCCTCTGCCGCGTGGTGTGTCAGCGCAGCCTCGAGACAGCCGTCGGCCATGCTGCCGGTAATGGCTCCGTCTGCACCGATCGCCATTTGCGCGCCCAGCCTGCGCGAAAAGCTGCCGTCGATGGCGGTAATGGTGCAAAGTGCCGCCCCACCTGTCGCAGCGCGGCGAAGCGCCGCATTATCGCTGTAAATTCCGGCGGCGATTGCGTCTTTGATCATCGACCCCATATCGCCCCCGCATCCCGCCGTGCCAACCCCCGGCGCGCACATGACCGGCCCATGAGATTTTCCGCAGGAGCCTTCCGCAATGAACGACATCTATACCCCGCCCAAGGTCTGGAAACTGGAAGGCGAGAACGGCGGACAATTCGCCGCGCTGAACCGTCCCACCGCAGGCGCGCGCGAAGAGCGCGATCTGCCGGTGGGCGAGCATCCGTTCCAGCTCTATTCGCTGGGCACGCCCAACGGGCAAAAGGTAACGATCCTGTTCGAGGAATTGCTGGCCGCAGGGCACGCAGGCGCGGAATATGACGCGTGGAAGATCGAGATCATGAAGCAGGACCAGTTCACCAGCGGTTTTGTCGCGGTGAACCCCAATTCCAAGATTCCCGCGCTGATAGACCGCAGCGGCGACACACCGTTCCGCGTGTTCGAATCGGGCGCGATCCTGTTGCATCTGGCCGAGAAATTCGGCGCATTCCTGCCCACCGATCCCGAGCTTCGGGCCGAGATGCTGTCATGGCTGATGTGGCAGATGGGCACCGCGCCGCTGCTGGGCGGGGGATTTGGCCATTTCTATGCCTATGCGCCCGAGCGTTACCGCTATCCCATCGACCGCTATACGATGGAAGTGAAGCGCCAGCTCGACGTGCTGGACCAGCATCTGGCGACCCGTGAATTCATGGCGGGCGATTATTCGATCGCCGATATCGCGATCTTTGCATGGCACGGGCAACTGGCGCTGGGTCGCCAGTATGACGCGGCCGAGTTCCTTGATGTCGCCAGCTATGAAAACGTGCAGCGCTGGGCGAAGGCCATCGATGCGCGCCCCGCCGTGCGGCGCGGCCTGCGCGTCAATGGGTCGCCCGAACGGACCCCCGGCGCAATTGCCGAGCGTCACTCTGCCGCCGATCTGGACTAGGCTTTAAAGACGGGGCAGCGTCACACCGCGCTGCCCCATATATTTGCCCGTGCGGTCGGCATAGCTCACCTCGCACGGCTCGTTCCCTTTCAGGAACAGGAACTGGCACGCGCCTTCGTTCGCATAGATCTTGGCGGGCAGCGGGGTGCTGTTCGAAAATTCCAGCGTGACATGCCCTTCCCAGCCCGGTTCCAGCGGGGTGACATTCACGATGATGCCGCAGCGCGCATAGGTGCTTTTGCCAAGGCAGATGACCAGCACGTCGCGCGGCACGCGGAAATATTCGACCGTGCGGGCCAGCGCAAAGCTGTTGGGCGGGATCACGCAGACATCGGTCTGACGGTCGACAAAGCTGTTGGCGGCGAAATCCTTGGGGTCCACGACCGCGCTGTCGACATTGGTGAAGATCTTGAACTCGTCCGCGACGCGCGCGTCATAGCCATAGGACGACAGGCCGTAAGAAATACAGCCGTCGCGCCGCTGCGCCTCGACAAACGGTTCGATCATGCCGCTTGCCTGTGCCTGTTCGCGGATCCACCGGTCCGAGAGAATCGCCATCGTTGCTCCGATCAATAATTTGCGCGCCGGTCTGCCCAATCGCCCCGCGCGGGGGCAACCCTTGGCATGCAGCTAACTGTGCAAGATATTGCCTCAGCCTGCCTCTTCGGCGGGATCGCTGCGCATCACCAGCCAGCCGATCGACATGTCCAGTTGCGGCAGGCTGAGCGCGCTGTTCGCCGTCCAGATCGTCCAGTTTCCGCCCGCATAGGCCGGTTCCGCGCGGTCCTGCGCCAGCCACAGCGGACGCTGCGACCGCGCGCCAAAGCCATAGGCTTCCTCGAACGCGGCGCTGGGGGCCAGAATGGCGCGGCGGCCTGCATGCGCCTCGATCTGGTTGAGGAATGTAACCAGCTCGCTCTCCACCTCGGCCGCGCGGACGGGGCGCGGGCAATCCTCGCCGGTGGCGTCCAGCTGCACCGCGGGCGGCAGCAGATCGCCGTCGCGCGGGACCAGGGTGACGAAATTGGCCGATTGCCGGTCGGCAGGGACGCAAGGGTCGAACACATGCACCGCCCCGACGGGCAGGCCCGAACGCCCCGCCCGCTCATGCTCTTCGGCAAAGCGCTCGTTGCGGCCCGATGCGCCGATGCTGGCCGTGGCATAGAGAAAGCGGACCAGCGGCGCGCCATCCGCGCCCCCTTCGGCAAGGGTCAGCACGGTGCGCGCATCGTGGCGCTGGTCCAGCCATGCGCCCTGCACCGGATAGGATTTGGCGGACGGTTCCCAATGGGCCGCGTGCCACCATGCCGATCCCGCGCCCGTCAGCAACGCGCCCGCCAGCACGACCGCGCCCATACGCCATATACGCCTGTATTTCTTCACGATTTCGGCCATCAACCCCGGATATGCAGCACGCAGATCAGCGTGAACAGGCGGCGCGCGGTGGCGAAATCGGTTTCGACCTTGCCTTCCAGCCGCTCCATCAGCAATTCGGTCGAACGGTTGTGAATGCCGCGCCGCGCCATGTCGATCGTCTCGATCTCGCCCGCCGTCGCCTTGCGGATCGCCTGGTAATAGCTGTCGCAAATGGCGAAATATTCGCGGATCGGGCGGCGGAACCGCGCCAGCCCCAGCAGCAATGTTTCCAGCGGACGGTCTTCCTCGTCCTTGACCGCGATCGACAGCCTGCCGTCAACCACCGACAAGGAAAGACGATAGGGGCCCAGATGCCCTGCCTCCCACGACCGCAGCGGTTTGAAGCTGTTTTCCTCGATCAGGTCGAAGATGGCGACGCGGCGTTCCTGCTCGATATCCGGATTGCGCCACACGATCGTGGCCTCGTCCAGAGTGATATCGATGATGCGTGCGTCCGCCATAAGGGCGGTGCCATCGCAAATGGCGGCTTTGCGCACAAGCGCCTTTGGCAAGAACCGCCCGCCTGCCCCGCCGCCTGCTGCCGCAAAGCCACGCAACACCTTATGAACAGGCACACTATTATTGGTAAGCCTTGTTGACGCGGCCCCATGACAGGAGTCTATCGAAAAAGTGGATTCGCAGGCGGTGCGAGAGGGACAGGGATCGCCGGCGAAAGGCAATCGAGGGACGAATTTTCAACAGCCATGTGGCGGCTTCATCACTTCGCTTTATGCCCGTTCAGTCGCAAGCTGCGCTTGTTGATGAGCGAAAAGGGCGTGCCCTATACGCTGGAGCCCGAAAATCCGTGGGCGTTGCGCGACGAATTCTATCTGATCAATCCGGCGGGGCGGACCCCTGCCTTGCGGCATGAGGAAAAGGACACCGTCCTTGCCGACAGCCGCGCAATTGCCGAATATCTGGAAGAGACGGTCGAAAAGAACCCGATGATCAACGGGCCTGCCGCCAACCGGGCCGAAATCCGCCGTCTGGTCGCGCTGTTCGACGAAAATTTCTGGGGCGATGTCACTGCCCCGCTCCTCACGGAACGCTATGCCAAGCGGGTGGTGCTGAAACAGGCGCCCGATTCGCGCGCGCTGCGCGATGCCATGCGGCTGGCGGACCAGCATCTCGATTATTGCGACTATCTGATCGACCACCGCCGCTGGCTGGCGGGCGCGACGATGAGCCTGGCCGATCTGACGGCGGCGGCGCAGATTTCGGTGGTCGATTATCTGGGCGGGATCGACTGGCGCGGGCACGAATCCACGCGCGGCTGGTATTCGGTGCTGAAAAGCCGGCCCAGCTTTCAACCGCTGCTATCCGACAAGGTAGATGGCGTCCCGCCGCCGCGCCATTACGCCGACGTCAACGCCTAGTGCACGAATTCGGGGTCCAGTAATTTAGGATCCACGAACTCAGGCAGCGCGTTCGTCGCCGAACCGGCCATGCTTGCGATAGCGGACCATCCAGCGGTCGAGGAACAGGCTTAGCGGACGGGGCTGGATGCCCAGCTTTGCGATCCCCGGCATATCGTCGCTGGCCACATTGCCCTGCGCCAGCATCTTGTACTGGTCGCCGCTGATCGGCGCGCCGGGCAGGAAACCCGAAGCCGTTGCAATGGCCGATCCGACCATGTCGGGCAGCGCGGCGAAATGGCGATTGCGGCCCTGCGCGGCGGCAATCCGTTCGTTCAGATCCAGCATGGTGACCACTTCGGGGCCTGCGATCTCGTAAATCTTGCCGCCGTGTTTCGCCGGATCTTCCAGCGCGGCCACCACCGCCTCTGCCGCGTCGTCGACGAACAGGGGCTGCAGTTTCGCGTCGGGCGCGAACACAGGCATCACCGGCATGGCAGCGATCATCCCGCCGAACATGTTGAGGAACTGATCGTCCGATCCGAACAGGATCGACGGGCGCAGCACGGTCGCCTTGGGGAAGGCGGCCAAAACATGCAGTTCGCCCTCGCCCTTGTACTTCTGGTAATCGATGTCCGACGCCGCATCGGCGCCGATGGCCGACACATGGACCAGTGCCGACACACCCTTGGCCGCCGCGATCCGCGCGACATCGCCCGCGCCTTCGCCCATTACCGCATTTAAATCGCCCGCGAACGCGCCGACCAGATTGACCACCGCATCGGCCCCGTCGATCACCGCCGCCAACGAAGCCTCGCTGCGGATGTCGCAGCGCGCGAACTGAATCTGGCCCAGATTGGCCAGCGGACGCAGCGAGAACGCATCCTTGGGATTGCGCGATGCCACCCGCAGCCGTGCGCCGCGTTCCAGCAGGGCCTGCGCCACATGCGTTCCGAAAAAGCCGCTACCGCCAATCAGTGTGACAAGCTTGCCCTTCAAAACCGACATGTCGTGCCCTTTGCTGTCGCAGCCTGTGGCCGCCATTCATACCAAGCCGCGCCTTAGGCCAAGCGCGCCCCTTCCTGCAACTGCTCAAACGCGGGGAATATCCCCCCATCCCGGATTGCAAGGGCCAGCCGATCCCCTATGCATAGAAGCGATGAGGGCGATTTACCGTTGACCGAAGCCGTTGCCAGACAGCCGCGCACCATTTTCGCGCGCCAGAACCTGTTCGTCGCCACGATCCTGACCGGCAGTTTCCTGCTGTTCCTGATCCAGCCGATGGTTGCGCGATTTGCGCTGCCGGTGGTGGGCGGCGCGCCCAATGTCTGGAACAGCGCGATGGTGGTGTTCCAACTGCTGTTGCTGGGCGGATATCTGTACAGCCATGCCATTGCGCACCAACCGATGCGGCGACAGATCGTGCTACATCTGGCCCTGCTGGTCGCCGCCGCCCTGACCCTGCCGATCGCGCTATTCCCGCTGCCGCCCGCTGCGCCGGGTTGGGAAGCATTATGGGTGCCCGCCCTGTTCCTGCTGTCGATCGGGCCGGTGTTCTTCATGCTGTCGTCACAGGCATCGCTGATGCAGCGCTGGTTCGCCGCCTCTCCCGAAGCAGGCGATCCCTATGTGCTTTATGGCGCATCCAATCTGGGCAGTTTCGGCGGGCTGATCGCCTATCCGCTGATCTTCGAACCCACCATGCCGCTGGATACGCAAAGCCATTTATGGAGCGCGGGATTTGTCGCGCTGATCGTGATGGTCGGCTTCGCGGGCTGGTCGCGCTGGCACGCCAGCAGCGATTTTGCCGAATATGTCTCTCCTGACGAGGAAGAGCGCGAGGCACCCGCCGCCACGCCAAAACTGATGGCGCTGTGGCTGGCGCTGGCGGCGGTGCCGTCGGGCCTGATGCTGTCGACCACCACCCTGCTGACGACCGATATCATGGCCGCGCCGATGCTGTGGGTGATTCCGCTGGGGCTCTATCTTCTCAGCTATTCGGTCGCGTTCAGTGAAGAGGGGACGCTGGCAGGGCATCTTTCGACCATCGCGCCGATCACCCTGCTGTTCGTCGGCGCGCTGGCCGTGTCGCCCGCCGGACAGGCCAGCATGAAAATCGCGATCTCGATGGCGGCGTTGTTGTTTCTGGTCGCCGTGGCCCTGCACAAGCGGCTGTTCGACCTGCGCCCCGATCCGCGCCATCTGACGCTGTTCTATCTGATGACGGCACTGGGCGGGGCGATCGGCGGCATTTTCTGCGCCCTGATCGCGCCATTGGTATTCGACTGGATTTACGAACACGCCATCTTGCTGATCGCGGCGGCCATGCTGCTGCGGCCGCTGGAACTGCCCATTGTCACACCGCTACTGCGGCGGCGTGGCTGGCTCTCGGCGGCGCTGGCGGCGGGTGCGCTCTTGCTGACGGCGTGGCTTGCGTACGAGCTTTCGCAGGCCGCCATCTATGGCGTAAAGGTCCAAGTGGCGGGCTTTGTCGTACTGATCACCTGTATCGGCCTGCTCGTCGCGTCGCGCCGCTGGCTCTATGTGCCGGTGCTGGTCATGCTGATGCTGGGCCATCAGGGATGGTCGACGATCCGGTCCAGCCTCGACGGAGATCGGGCACGCAGCTATTTCGGGGCCTATCACATCGAAAATTCGCCCAGCGGCGCGCTGCGTTACCTGACCCATGGCACCACGCTGCATGGCCAGCAATTCACCGACCCCACGAAAAAGGACAATCCGACCAGCTATTACGGCACTACATCGGGCATCGGCATCGCACTGCAACAGGCGCCCGAAGATGCGCGGGTCGGCATCGTCGGACTGGGGGTCGGCACGCTGGCCTGCTATCGCAAACCCGCCCAGCAATGGGTCTTTTACGAGATCGACCGGCAGGTCGTGCGCTTTTCGGAAGAGGGCGAGTTCAGCTTTCTGTCCGATTGCACGCCCGATGCGCGCATCGTGATCGGCGACGCGCGTATCGCGCTGGATCGTGCGGCGCATGACAGCCTTTACCTTTTGGCCATCGACGCGTTTTCGTCCGATGCGATCCCCGTCCATCTGCTGACGCAAGAGGCGTTCGATATTTACGGCGATGTACTGGCCGATAACGGTTTGCTGCTGGTCCATGTTTCCAACCGCTATCTCGACCTTGCGCCCATGGTGGCCGCACTGGCTAAAAAGGGTCGCTGGCACGGTGCAATGCGCGAGGATAGCGAAGATCTGGCCACCGGAACCACGCCATCGCTTTGGATCGCGCTGACACGCGACCGTGATGCATACAACCGGCTGATAGAGGCCGAAGGTCCGTCATGGGCGCAATTGCCGCCCGCCAGCCATCGGCCATGGACCGACGACAATGCTTCGATCCTGCCGGTAGTCAGCTGGTAAAGCGGCAAGAGCGAGAGCGCGGTAAGGCCGAGGCGCAGGCAAAGCCCCTTGACCGCGGCGGCCAAGGCAAGAGATAGGTTCAACTGATACCATCTTGCGCATCGCGCGAATGGTGCGAACCGCCCCACCCTTTCGGAAAAGGGAGCCTGATCTTGCCTTCCAGAAGTTTCGTCACCAAAGCCGCGCTGCTGGCCTGCGCCGCAATTGCGCTTTCGGCCTGCGCCGCCGACCGGACGGGCACGCAATCGGCGTCGCCCGCGCCGGTATCGTCCCAACCCTATCCATCGACATACACCCCCTATCCGGGCCGACCGACCGCGCTGACCGGTGCGACCGTGTTCGACGGCAAGGGGGGCGAGATCGCGAATGCCACCGTGCTGTTCGAAAACGGCAGGATCACCGGCATCGGCGATGCATCGCTGGGGGTGCCCGCAGGTTATGACCGGATCGACGGAACGGGCAAATTCGTCACCCCCGGCATCATCGACATCCATTCGCATCTTGGCGACTATCCCTCGCCCGATGTCGGCGCGCACAGCGACGGGAACGAGGCGACGTCGCCCACCACCCCCGAAGTATGGGCCGAACATTCGGTATGGCCGCAGGATCCCGGCTTTTCGCGCGCACTGGCCAATGGCGGCGTGACCGCGCTGCAAATCCTGCCCGGTTCGGCGAATCTGATGGGCGGGCGTTCGGTCACGCTGAAGAACGTGCCCGCGCTGACCGTGCAGGGGATGAAATTTCCCGATGCGCCCTATGGGCTGAAAATGGCTTGCGGCGAAAACCCCAAGCGCGTTTATGGCGGCAGGGGGCAGGCGCCTTCGACCCGCATGGGCAATTTCGCGGTGAACCGGCAGACGTGGATCGACGCGCAGGATTACGACGGCAGCGACCGCGATCTGGCCAAGGAAACGCTAAAGGCCGTGCTCGACGGCGAGATCCAGGTTCACAACCATTGTTACCGCGCGGACGAGATGGCGCTGGTGATCGATATGGCCAGGGAATTCGGCTATAAGGTATCGACCTTCCACCATGCGGTCGAAAGCTATAAAATCGCGGACCTGCTGCGCGAGAACGACATTTGCTCGGCCGTCTGGGCCGATTGGTGGGGCTTCAAGATGGAGGCCTATGACGGCATCCTCGAAAATGCCGCTCTGATCGAGAACGCGGGCGCTTGCGTCGTCATCCACTCCGACGATCAGGACGGTATCCAGCGCCTTAATCAGGAAGCTGCCAAGGCGCAGGCCGCGGGCAGGCGCATGGGCATCGATATTCCCGACGGCAGGGTGATCGGCTGGATCACGCATAATCCGGCCAAGGCCATGGGCATCGACGGCGTTACCGGCAGCCTTGAAACCGGCAAGAACGCCGATGTGGTGCTGTGGAACGGCAATCCGCTGTCGGTCTATTCGCGGCCCGAGAAAGTGTGGATCGACGGCGCGCTGATGTTCGATTCCAGCGACCCCAAACGCCGCCCCGTCAGCGATTTCGAACTGGGCCAGCCCGGTGAGGGAGATGTGAAATGAAAAGGCTGATCAGCGCATTGGCGCTTTGCGCCGCCATCGCCGCCCCCGCCGCGGCGCAGGACATGGCCATCACCGGCGCGACCGTTGCGACCGGCGACGGCAGCGAGCCGGTCGAAAACGCCACCGTCGTCGTGCGCGGCGGCAAGGTCGTGGCGGCAGGCGCGGGCGTTGCCGTGCCGGCCGGCGTTCCGGTCGTGGACGGCACCGGCAAATGGGTCACCCCCGGCCTGTTCGCCGCCGTCACCGATCTGGGCCTGTGGGACGTTGCCGCCGTCAGCGAAAGCAACGACCGCGAGGCGGACGGCTCGCCGTTTTCCGCCGCGCTCGACATGTCGGTCGCGATCAATCCCCAGTCGCAACATATCCTTGTCAGCCGCATGGGCGGGGTCACCCGCGCCAGCGTGATCGGCACGGCGGGCAATACGATTTTCTCGGGCCAGGGCGCAATCATCGATCTGGGGTCCGATGCCAATGCGGTGACAAAGGCGCGGGCGTTCCAGTTCATCAACCTCGACGAAACCGGCGCGCGGCTTGCGGGCGGCAGCCGCACGGCGGCCCATGCGCTGCTGCGCAATGCCCTGCGCGAGGCGAAGGAATATGGCGCGCGTTCAGGCGCATCTTCGGCCAAAGACCCGCGCATGGTGGAAAGCAATGCCGATCGCGGGTCCGATGCGCTGCTCACCCGTTTCGACGCTGCCGCCCTGGTGCCGGTGGTGAACGGGACACAGCCGCTCTACGTGCAGGTCGATCGCGCAGCCGACATTCGTTCGGTGCTGGCGCTGAAGGGTGAGTTTCCCAAGCTCGACCTTGTGCTGGTGGGCGCGCACGAAGGCTGGCTGGCTGCACAGGACATCGCGGCGGCGGGCGTTCCCGTCATCGCCTTTGCGCTGGACGATCTGCCCGTCGCGTTCGAGGAGCTGGCCGCGACGCAAAGCAATATCGGCCGGATGAAGGACGCGGGCGTGACCGTCGCCATCGGCCCGTTCTCCGACGATTTCCAACCGCGTCAGGCCCCGCAATATGCGGGTAATCTTGTGGGCCTGCAAAAAGTGCCCGGCGCGACCGGCCTGACATGGGGCGAAGCATTCGCCGCCATCACCTCGGTCCCCGCCAGGATCGCGGGGATGGAAGGACAGGCAGGCGTGCTCGCCCCCGGCGCACATGGCGATGTGGTGGTATGGGACGGCGATCCGCTGGAACTGTCCTCTGCCCCCGAACGCGTGTGGATCGACGGGGTGGAACAACCGCTCGACAACCATCAAAGCGCATTGCGCAACCGCTATCGCGACCTCGATCGCAGCGATCTGCCCAAGGCCTATGACTGGTAATCAGGGTGCCGACCGGCGCGGGCATCAGGCCCGCGCCGGTCATGCCTTGGCCGACGCCCCTGCCAGACCCGCGCGCATGTCCATGCCGCTGGGCTGCTGATAGAGGTGCAGGCCGAATTCGGGCAGGATCGCGATCAGATGGTCGAAAATATCCGACTGGATCGCCTCATACTCGCCCCATGCGGTCGTGTCGGTAAAGCAATAGATTTCCAGCGGCAGACCCTCTGGCGCGGGCGGTAATTGCCGGACCATGATCGTCATATCCGCGCGCACATGCGGGTGTTTCTGCAAATAGGCGACCACATAGGCGCGAAACGTGCCCATATTGGTCAGGCGGCGCGCGTTGACGGGGCTATCGCCTGAATGCGTTTCACCGGCATTTTTCGCGTTCCATTCGCCCAGCTCGGCCTCTTTCGCCGCCAGATAGGGGCCAAGAATGTGGAACCGGCGGAGCCCGTCGGCCTCTTCGTCCGACATGAAGCGGATCGCGCTCTGGTCGATATGGATCGCGCGCTTGATGCGGCGACCGCCCGCCTCGGTCATGCCGCGCCAGTTGCGATAGCTGTCGGTAATCAGCTTGTGCGTGGGGATCGTGGTGATCGTCTTGTCGAAATTCTGCACCTTGACCGTGTGCAGCGCGATATCGATCACATCGCCATCCGCGCTCATCGACGGCATCTCGATCCAGTCGCCCACGCGCAGCATGTCGTTCGACGCGATCTGCACCGATGCGACCAGCGACAGGATCGTGTCCTTGAACACCAGCAGCAGCACCGCCGCCATCGCGCCAAGACCGGACAGCAGTAGCAGCGGCGACCGGTCCATCAGCGTCGCAATGGCCAGAATCGCCGCGCCGCAATAGACGGCGATCTTGACCACCTGCACATAGCCCTTGATCGGGCGGTTCTTCGCCTCGGGCCTGCGCGCGTAGAGTTCGTTCACATAGTTCAGCGCCCCGCTGATGGCGAAGGCGATGAACACCACGATCAGCGCATTGCAGACATTGTGGACGACGATCACCGCCTCGTCGGGCAGGTTGGGCACCAGATTGATGCCATTGCCCACCACCATGGTCGGCGCGACATTGGCCAGCCGCGCCGCCGCGCGATCCGCCGTCAGGCTGCGCGTGTCGAGGAATGGCGCCGCCGCGCGCAGCAGCACCTTCTTCAGCAGGAAATTGACGACCAGCGCCGCCAGCGCCAGCAGCACAAGGCCGATGGCCGATTGCGCCCAAAGCGGCTGTTCGTGGAAAAGCGTAAGAAGTTCCGACATGGCGCGGGCGGATGCCGGAAATGGCGGGCCGGTTCAACCCGCCCCGGTTACTCGCCTTCCTCGGCCTCGATCTGCGCGAGCATCGCCTCCACCTCGACCTGCCCGCCGACACTGGCCGCCAGATCGCGCACCGTGCCCGCGAAAGGCGCGGTCAGCGCGTGCTCCATCTTCATGGCTTCCAGCACCATCAGGCGCTGACCTTCGGTGACGCTGTCCCCTTCGGCCACGTCCAATGCGATGACCTTGCCCGGCATGGGGGCAAGGATGGCGCCGTCTGCGGCGGAGTGGTGACCGGTGCCGCGCGATGCTCACGAGAATTGGAAATAGCGCCCTTCATCAAAAACAATCAGGTCATCGCCAATCGCCCCATAAAAAATAACCGAATTCTGGTCGAGTTCCGCCTTGTCGCTTGTCCGCGTTTCACCCGCGAAGTTGATCGAAAGGGATAAATCTGGATCAGCGCAGCCAGATGGGCGAGATCGGTCCGTGCCATGGATCGATCATGTGCGTGCGCCGCCAGTTTGGCGATCATTGGGTCGTCATGGGGAGATATGGTTTCCCCTTTTTCAACGCCGGTTTCAAACCGGAATTTTGTATCCGGCTAGATCGGCGCCTGTGACGGCCCCGGTCACCGGATGCTCGACCTGAAGGCTGGTGTTCATTTCCATAAAAAAGATGCGGTCGGCGCGCAGCCCTTTGTATGCGTCGGCGATGAATTCGATGGTGCCCGCGCCTTCATAGTCCACCGCCTTGGCGGCGCGGACGGCGTCGACGCGGGTCGCTTTCGGCAGCGGGCGACGGGCCGATATGCACCGCCTCGTCCGCCATGCGCACATGCAGCGCCTTGGCATCGGCACCGGAATAGACCGCAACCGTCGCCACGCCCATGGCGCGTTTTGTGCGGATGATGCGTCAGGCAATCTCGCCCCTGTTGGCGACAAGAAGCCTGGCAATCATTCGGAATTCTCCGGCGCGCCCAGTGCGGCGCATTGGGCGACGGGTTCGACCGAGTAGGTCATATTGGTCACGCGCCACACCCCCTCGCTACGCGACAAAGAGATCGATTCCATGCCGCAATGCGATTTCTCGCCATCGATCCAGAACGCATAGGGTGCCCAGACATGCGCCATATCGCCATGCTGCAATACAGTGGGAATGCCCATCCGCTCAGTCAGCTTATGCTCGTCCGGCCCTTCGCGGTCGGTCATGATGGCATTGGACCGGATCAGCAGCTTTGGGGCATCGGGCTCCATCCGGTTATGGATGAAGATCATGCCTTCGGGCGCGATCACTTCGCGGAATTCTTCGGCATCTGCGGTGCCCAACCGGTCGAACAGCGCATTGACGGTGGCAAGGATGGCCGTTCGGTCGTCACCTTCGGCGGGAGGCGGGACGGCGGCATTGGCAGACAGGACCAGCGCGGCGGAAGCGATAAGAGCAAGGGTCATGATCGTCACATCCTGAAGATGCCGAACGGGGCGCGTTCGGCTATGGGTTCTTCGAGCGTAGCCGAAAGCGCAAGGCACAGCACGTCGCGCGTTTGCGCCGGATCGATCACCCCGTCATCCCGCAGCCGCGCGATGGCATAGTATGGATTGCCCTCGTCCTCGTATTTCTGGCGGATCGGGGCCTTGAACGCCTCTGCATCCTCCTCGCTCCATTTCGCGGCGTCGCAGTCGACGGTGGGCGGTGGGCGATGGCCAGCACGCTGGCGGCCTGTTCGCCGCCCATCACGCTGATCCGCGCATTGGGCCATGTGAACATGAAACGCGGGGAATAGGTCCGGCCGCACATGCCGCAATTGCCCGCGCCGAAACTGCCGCCGACCATGACGCCGGAAATGTTATGCAGGAACAGCAGCGGAATGCGGCGCTGGCAGGCCAGTTCGATGAAATGCGCGCCCTTTTGCGCGCTTTCGGAAAACAGCACACCATTATTGGCAAGGATTGCCACCGGCATGCGCCAGATATGCGCAGAACCGCAGACCAGCCGCGCAAGCAGGCCCGGACAGCCATGACGCAAAAGGCGATATTGCATTGCAACAAGAACCGCAAAATGGTCTACGCCGCGCAGCATGCCGGTCTGTCCGGCCAGTTACATAGTGTCACAACGTTTACCATCGTATCAGCGCGGTTTCGCGCCACTGCGACATCACAATCTGTGTGCAAGGCGGTTAAGACACTGGAAGTTTGACGCTAAAGGTCGTTTGATACTCTCTACATGGTAAATTCAATCGGACCATGTGTGAAGTTGCTGCCGGTAATCTGGCCAGTATCACACGCTTCGATTGCAGAGCGCCCGCCGGAGATGCCAGTGCGATGAACACATATGCGAACATCTCGCCCCAGCGCGAGATCGCAATCCGGCCCCTTGCCCCGTCCCTCGAACGGCTGCGGCTGCAAAGCTATGTGCTGGTGGCGCTCTGCGATCTTGCGATTATCATGGTCTCGTTCATGATTTCCGGCTTCCTCCGCCAGGATAATTTCCTGCTGCCTTCGGCCATGCGCCAGGCAATGCTGCTGATGCCTATGTTTGCAGTGCTTGCCCTCTTCAATCGCACCTATTCGGCGCAGGCACTCACCCATGCCGGTTTTGCCGTCTCGCGCGTGATTTCTGCCATGATGCTGGCGACCGGACTGCTGCTATTCGTCACATTCTACGCGAAAATCTCCGAAGATTTCTCCCGCATTGCCTTTACCGTGGGCACCGCCCTTTCGATCGTTCTGATGTCGATCGTCAGGATCGCCATGGTACGATATGTCCGCCGCAACTGGGGCCCGGGCGCGCAGAACGTGCTGGTCATCGACGATGGCGGCCCGATAATATCAGAGCCCTCGTCCTATCAGGTGAGTGTTGGGGCCGATATGCTCGACGTCGGGTTTGACGATCCCCGCACGCTCGACAGGCTGGGCCGCTATGTTGAAAACATGGACAGGGTTATCGTCAGTTGCCCCATGGAAAAGCGCAAGCGCTGGGCGTTTTTTCTGCGCGCCGCCGGTGTCGATGGCGAGGTGGTCACCGAAGTCGGCCACGAACTGGGCGCTATCGGCCTGCGCCAGCATCGCGATTTTACGTCGATGATCGTCGCGGCGCGGCCACTGTCGCTGCGCAACCGGGCGATCAAGCGGATGATCGATTTCTCGGTTTCCGGATTGGCGATTGCGGCACTGGCCCCGCTTTACCTGCTGGTCTGTCAACGGCGGCGTAAAAGTCGTCCATTGGGCGGAGCAAAACCAGGCCACTTGATCCGGGTGTTGGCGAGCGCCGGGAGGGCGTAGCCCGAGCGGGGGTCGCCAACACCCGGATTGCCGTTTCTGTCAGGGGTTGGGACGTGCTTTGCGTGCCTGGCTCTGGGCCAGGCGATAGCTCTCGCCGTTCATCTCGAGGATGCTGACGTGGTGGGTGAGCCGGTCGAGGAGCGCGCCTGTCAGGCGCTCGGAACCGAACGTCTCGGTCCATTCGTCGAACGGCAGGTTGCTGGTGATCAGCGTCGAGCCGCGTTCGTAGCGCTGTGAGATCAGCTCGAACAGCAGTTCCGCGCCGGTTTTGGAGAGGGGCACGAACCCCAGCTCATCGATGATGAGAAGCTTATAGCCGGTCATCTGCTTGTGTAAGCGCAGTAGGCGGCGTTCGTCGCGTGCCTCCATCATCTCGCTGACCAGCGCGGAAGCAGTGATGAACCCGACCGTCAGGCCCTTCTGGCAGGCCGCCAGGCCAAGACCGATCGCGACATGGGTCTTGCCGGTCCCCGACGGGCCAAGGGCGATGACGTTCTCGCGACGGGTAATCCAGTCACAACGCGCCAGTTCGAGCACCTGCATCTTGTTGAGCTTCGGAATGGCGGCAAAGTCGAAGCTGTCGAGGCTCTTGGCGGCCGGGAACCGCGCGGCCTTGATCCGGCGCTCGACCATCCGGCGTTCCCGGTCGATCAGTTCCAGTTCGACAAGCCGAGCAAGGTAGCGGACATGATCTACGCCCTCTGCTGCGCATTGCCGGGCCAGCTTGTCATGCTCGCGCAGGAAGGTTGGCAGCTTGAGCGTCTTGAGGTGGCTGGCGAGCAGCAGTTCGGGAGCTTGGCTGCTCATGCCGCTGCTCCGCCGGTCAACAGCCGCATGTACGAGCGCGCCGATGTTGTCTCCACTCTGGCCCTGGGCAGGTAGGGATAGATCGCCATGTCCAGTCGGGGCGGGCGGCGCTCCACCCGGCATAACAGGAGATGCTTCACCGCATCGAAGCCGATCGCGCCCATATCAAGGGCCTGCTTCACCGCGCCATGCAGATCGGCCAGAGCGAAGCTCTCCAGCAGGCGCAGTACCTGCACATATTCGCGCCGGCCATGCTTGCCCATGCGCGTCTCCATCAGCCGGCGCAGCGTTGTAAATACCTCGGGCAGGTCCCAGCCCTGCAATGGTGCGGCCTGATCGAGGGCATTGATCTTCTGTTCGATCAGGGGAAGGTAATGGATCGGATCGAAGATCACATCCTCGCGCTCGTAGCTGCGCACATGGCGGGCAATGATCTCGCCCCGGCAACCGATCACCACCTCGTCGACATAGCCCCTGATCCACACCTCCTGGTGGCCGAAGCGCACCGGCACCGAGTAATCGTTGGTCCGGTAACGCACCAGCGCCTGCGATGAGACCTGGCCGCTGGTCTGGTCACAGGCCTCGAAGGGGGAAGCCGGCAGTTCCTGCATCGCCGCCAGATCGCGCCGCAGCCTCTCGCCAATCGTCTCACTCTCGCCCCGCAGCCGGTCGTTCTGCCGTTTGCGGCATTGCTCCTCGAGCCACAGGTTGAACGCCTCCCATGTCGGGAACCGGGGGATCGGCACCATGAAGTTGCGCCGGCAATAGCCGACAAGGCCTTCAACGCCGCCCTTATCGTTACCCTTGCCGGGGCGGCCGTAACGATCACGGATCAGGTAGTGCGACAGGAAGGCGCTGAACAGCCTCGCGCGCAGCCGCGTCCCGTCAGGCAGGATCTTCGAGACCAGGCAGCGGTCGTTGTCGTAGACGATCGACAGCGGCACCGCGCCGAAGAACGCAAAGGCGTGGACATGGCCGTCCATCCAGGCCTCGGCAACGGCAGCCGGATAGGCGCGTACGTAGCAGGCGTCGCTGTGCGGCAGATCGAGCACGAAGAAGTGCGCCTTCTGCTCCACCCCGCCGATCTCGACCAGAGCTTCTCCAAAATCTGCCTGCCCATGGCCGGGTGCGTGTGCCAGCGGCACGAACATCTCCCGGCTGCGCTGATCCCGATCCCGGATGTAATCCTTGATGATCGTGTAGCCTCCGGTGAAGCCATGCTCTTCGCGAAGGCGATCGAACACACGCTTCGCCGTATGGCGCTGCTTGCGCGGGACCGACCGGTCCCCATCCAGCCAGCCGTCGATGATCGGTATGAACGCTTCCAGCTTCGGTCGCCGCACCGGGGCGCTGCGACGGTAACCGGGCGGCTCGGAATACGACAGCATCTTGCGGACCGTGTCGCGCGATATGTTGAAATGCTTCGCTGCCGCCCGGGCGCTCATGCCGCCCGCGCAGGCAAGACGAACCTTCAGGTAAAGTTCCACGGTGTAAATCCCTCATCCCTCCTCGCCAGCATCGCGAAAAGGGAAAAAGTGGACGACTTTTACGCCGCCCGCAGCAGCACTTCGCCGCCGCTACCGTGGTCTAATTTTGCACCGCCGTTCTCACCTTGGGTGCCGCGCCATAGCCATAACCCGATCCCAAAACCAGCTTGCGCCGGTCGTCAGGCACAAAGCCCTGTTTCAGCACTGTGCCAAGGCCGACCAGAACCGTTTCGGGCGCCCAATCGCGCCAGCCGGGGATCAAGCCGTCCCAAAGCCAGTCGTTGAGATCGTCACCGAAATTTCCACTGGCGATCTTGAAATAGAGAAGGTCCAACGATCAGCACTCCGCCCAATAGAATGATGTGCGCCTATGCTTCAGCGCCGCGACGCAACATTGCGCCCAGAACCGGCATCTGCATGACCCGTCGGGCCAGTGCCGGAGAGACGGCGGTCAGCGTCCCGCGCAGCAGGGCGGGCTGCGCCAGCACCACAAAGACGAGATAGGTCACACCGCCCAGCGACGCGCCGATCCCCACGCGGACGAAAACCGGCAATTGTTCGAACAAGGGCAACAGGCTGAAAGCAACGACCGGCAATACGCCCACGATTGCTGCGGCCACCGGTATGACGAATACGCGGGCGACATCGGACGGCGCCACTCCGGCGTGTTTGCGCAGAAAATGATAGGCCAGCGGCGTCGTGATCGCACTGCGCGCGACATGTGCCGCCGCCACCACGATCAGTCCATAGGGCGCGGCAAGCCATGCGAACAACAAGCTGGCCACTGCTTGCACCGCAGAGATCCTGATCAGCTCGCCGGGCTGCCCGATGGCCCCAAGCAGGCTTGCGATCAGCCGGTTTGACGTATTGGCGAAAACCGAAAGACATAATACCGACACCAGTGGCCCGGCCTCGGCAAACCGGGTGCCATAGATCAGCGTCCCGATTTCACGACCCAGCACACCCATGAGCGCAAAGACGATAAAGGTCATCAGGCTGGTCGCTTGCAATGCCTTGAGATAGGCCTCGCCCAGCCGCCCGACTTCGCTGCGGAACTGCGCGAAGATCGGAACCGACACCCTGGCAAAGGGCATCACCGTCAGTTGCACGCATAGATCGACCGCCGAAAAGGCGAGGCGGAACAACCCCGCTTCGGCTGTGCCGAGGAACAGCCCGATCACCAGCCCGAAGCCTGACAGGTTCATCGAACTGAACAATTGCGACACGGTATAACGGGCGCCCATTTTCCAGACTTGCGGGACAAGTTCGCCAAGTCGAGACAGGTCAGCTCTCCATCGATGGCTGATCGTCATCAACAGCGTGGAAACCCCGTGATTGACCAGTTGCTGGGCAATCAGCGCCATCACGCCATAACCGTAACTTGCCATTACGATCGCGACCAGACCGCCCGCTGCCACACCGGACAAACGGCGAATGGCCAAGGCACGGAACCCGAATGCCTTGGTCAGCATGGCTTCGTGGACAGTCCCAAGGCCGCGAAGCACAAAGATCGGGCTGAGCATCGCAACGGCCGGTTGCAATGCCGGATCGTCGAACAACAGAGCCAGCGGCCAGGAAGCAGCGAACAGGCCAAGCGAGGCAAGGATGCTGAACGCAAGCGTTGCGACAAAACCTGCCGATTGATGCGCATCGTCGGGATCGGGATGCTGGATCAGATATTCAAAACTGCCGAAACGGGCGACCGGATACAGCACCGTCACAATCATGATCGCAGTGGTCGCCGTACCGAATTCCTGTACGCTGACCAGCCGCAGCAACAACAGCATGATCAGGAACACACCCGCGCGTTCGCCGATATTCGCGACCGATGACCACGCGACGCCAGAGACTGCCTTGCGCTTAAGGTTCACTCGAAATCTCGCGGTAAGGGCGTGGCAGAAGCAGGCGGCAAGGCAACAGGAGCTGACGGAAACATGCTCCCGCGTTCCTTGGTATCGCAAAATCGTGCAGTGCAGCAAGCTGTGCGAGCAAAAATCGCTTTATCGAACCGACTGTTGTTGCAGCTGCGAAATCGGCATCTTATGACGATTTACCGATCCTTGGCATAGTGGAATACATGGCACTCTACAGCGATCAGTTCGATGCCCGTTTCGATTTTCCCGAAGCGGTCGCGCAGCGAACGCTCGTCATCGCTTCGACACCGCGTTGTGGCAGCCATTTCCTTGGCCACGCGATCCAACCGCTCGGACTGTTCGGATCGCCGTTCGAATATGCCAATCCGGCGAATCTGGCCAAATGGCGCGAAGTGCTGGACCGTCGGCCTCTCCCGGATGTCATCAATGGACTTCAGGCGCGGCGGACATCCCCGAATGGCGTGTTTTCGATCAAGGTCCACCGCCAGCATCTCGACAATTTCGGCGGCATAGCCGCAATGCTGGCCCTGCTGCCGGACGCGCGTTTCGTCCATTTGCGGCGGCGCGACATTATGGGGCAGGCAATATCCTTTGCCATCGCACGACAGACGGGCGTGTGGATCACAAGGCAACAGGGCAATGGCGCCGAACCGCGATATGATTTCTTGGCCATCCACGATTGCCTGGTACAATTGACCGATCACAATGCCGATTGGCAAAGGTTGATTGCGACCAGCGGCCGTCCTGCCATTGCGCTGGATTTCGAAGATGCGAAAACAGACCTGTCGCAGGCCGTATCGCAGATTGCCGCCCTTATGGATGTTCCACTGGCCGATCACGGCCCCGCCATTGCGGAAAGAACGCGCCAGCAGGGCGGCGATCGCAATGCCGAATGGCGGGCAAAATTCATCGCGGATTACCGATCGGGCCGATACACACGCCCCATTGCAATGCGCCGCTTGCGCCGCGCGGCAGCGCAGGTCCGTCGCGTGGTTAAAGGCATGGACTGACACGCTCCATGGCTCCCTATTCCGTCATCATCCCTGCCCATAACGAAGGCAGCGTCATCGCCCGTCTGCTCGACGGGCTGCTGGGGCAGTTCGCACCCGGTGATCCGAATGCGCCAGAGGTGATCGTGGTTTGCAACGGATGCAGCGATGACACGGCCACGATTGCGCGAGCCAGGGAGCCGCTCTGCCGTGTTATAGAGCTGGATCGGGGTTCGAAACCGCTTGCGCTCAACACTGGAAATGCGCAGGCCAGCGCGTTTCCCCGCTTCTTCGTCGATGCCGATGTGCTGGTCACCCATCGCGATCTGCTGGCCACTGCCAAGGCACTAGAAGAGCCCGAAGTCCTGGCCGCCGCGCCTGCTATCCGCTTCGACCTGTCGGGCGCGTCGTCGGGGGTGCAGGCCTATTACCGGGTCTGGCAGCAGCAGCCCTATATAACGGATAATCTTGTCGGATCGGGCGTATTCGGCCTCTCGCGCGAAGGGGTGGACCGTATCGGATCGTTTCCCGACATCATTGCCGACGATGCCTATGTCCGGTCGCGTTTTGCATCAACGGAACGGCGTTCGGTCGCGCGATGCGATAGCATGGACATATCGTTCACTGTATTTCCGCCGCGCGACCTTCGCTCGCTGCTGCATGTCGCGGTAAGGCGGCGTCGCGGGAACGAGCAATTGCAGCGATTATATCCCACTCCCGATACGAAGCGATCGACCACCATGCGCAGCCTGCTTGCCAGCGGGCAGGTCTCTATGGGCGATATTGCGATTTATCTGGGCATCATGGTCGGCAGCCGGATCCTGACCAGATTGAAAAGGATTGGCGGCAGTGAAATCGGCTGGCAACGGGACGAGAGTTCACGCTGATGCGCGTTGCATATCTTTCCATGGGCAATCCCCGCGACCGTTCCAACTGGAGCGGGACACCATTCTTTGCATTACAGGAAATGCAACGGCGCTTGCCTGATCTGGCCGTCATCGAAACGCCGCGACTGGACGGATTGACCGGCAGGCTGGTCGGACCAAGCCGGCGGCTGGGTCTGGATATCACCCGCAACCCGCTGGTGCAGAGATGCTATGCCCAAAGCATTGAAGGCCAGTTGCAATCGTTCCGCCCCGATGCCGTTCTGGCAGTGGGCGGCGCGTATAAGCTGGCCCGGATCAGTGACCGATGGCCTGTCGTCTTCGTATCGGACGGGCTGTTCTGTTCAGTCGTCGATTATTACGCCAAGTTTCGGGCACTTTCGCCTGCCACGCGCCAGCGTGCCATGCGGTTGGAACGGGATTTCACCCGTCCAGCCAGTCACCGCTTTGCCCTGATGTCGCAATGGGCCGCCGACACTGCGATGGCCGCCCATTCCATTCCGGCCAGTCGTGTGCGCGTCGTGCCGATCGGCGCCAATCTGGAACAGGATCCCGGCCGTTCGTGGATCGACCGGGCCAAGCCTGCGCTCGACCTGTTGTGGGTCGGCGTGGATTGGCAACGCAAGGGCGGAGCCGTGCTGTTGGCCGCCTTTGCCGCATTGCGCGAACGCATGCCGCAGGCGCGATTGCATATTGTGGGCGTCACTCCGCCACAGGCGCAGGATCAGCCCGGCGTGACCGTCCACGGCTATTTGCGGAAAAGCGATCCGGCAGAGCGCGAAAAGCTGCTGAATCTGTTCGCCAGCGCCTTTCTGTTCGTCATGCCCAGCCGCGAGGAAGCCTTTGGCCTAGTCTATTGCGAAGCGGCGGCATTTGGCGTGCCCTCTATCGCCTATCGGACGGGTGGGGTTACGACCATCGTGGACGACGGCCGAACCGGCTTGTTGCTGCCAATGGATGCAGCGCCTGTCGACTTTGGCGATGCGATCCTGTCACTGTGGAACGATCGCGGCAGATACGATGCCATGCGCCGCGCCGCGCGCGAGCGGTATGAGAGTGTTCTGAACTGGACAGCCTGGGGCGATGCCATCGAACAGGAACTGGCCCTTGCCGCCAGAACCGGGAAAGCCTTTGCATGAAAAAGACGAAAGTATTTTGTATCGGCTTTCAAAAGACCGGCACATCTTCGATGCGCGATGCGCTGCAACAGCTTGGTTATCGTGTTGTCGGAGTATTCGGACGCGACACACCGCTGGATGACTTGCGCGCCGGTTTCGTCGAAACGGGGCTGGCCATCGCGCGCGATTACGACGCGGTCGAAGATATGCCGTGGCCCCTGATGTTCCGCGAACTGGATGCGGCTTTTCCCGGTTCGCGCTTTATCCTGACCCTGCGAGAGACGGACAAATGGTACAAGTCGATCGCCGGCCATTTCGGAGACAATCCCTATCACATCCAGCAACTGACCTATGGCGACGACGCGCCCGCCCCTGTCGGGCACGAGGCGCGCTATCGCGAGGTCTATGACGCGCATAACAAGGACGTGATCGAGTATTTTCGGGACCGGCCCGGCGATTTGCTCGTGATGGAGCTTGAGCGCGGCGATGGCTGGCAAAAGCTGGGCCAATTTCTGGGAGAAGCCGTGCCCGAAGGATCATTCGTGCAGACCAATAGCTCGCGCCAGCGCAAGACTTTGGTTCAGCGCGTCCTGCGCCGATTACGCCGCATGGGCCTGCCGATCCGCGAAATGGGTGGCTAGGCCCACACCTTGGCTCCTATTCGCCCCTGACCTTTACCACCAGCGGTTTGATCGCGCGAAAAGCCGCTTCGCGAAGACGCCTCCACGGGGCCAGAACGGCATGATCGACCGCAACGGATAGTGCGCCGGGCCGTACGACGGCCACTCTGTCGGCAAGGCGGAACGAATCTACCACCGCCGTTTCAGCCACCAGCCTGCCCTTGATCCGGTTGGTCACGTTCTCTCCGTGCACAACCTGAAGCCAGACCGGCGGGCCACCCACTTGCCGGATCGTCCATTTATCGCCGAGCTGGTGATGGGGCTTGCCCCAGATCGTGTCGACAGCGGCAAGGTCGTGTTCGACCAGCGTGGTGAACGGATTGCTGCGATCCTGCGCATGATAGAGCAGGCCGTCCCGCATCGCGATACCATTGGTGAAATTCAGCACCGTCAGCGCGGGGGCCGATGCGCCCTCTTGCTGGATGCGATCGATAAAATCACTCGCGACGGCATCGTCATTGTCCAGCCGTGTCGTCAGAACGGGCCCCACCCCATTTGCCAATAAGGGCCGCACGTCATGTGCCGCCGTCTGTCCGTCAAACATGGGCACATATCGCGGAGTAAAGGGGCAAATGCTCCGGTCACGCTCTATCCGTTCGCGGAACGATGCGGGCGTGCCGCTGTCGAAATAGATCAGCCATTCGAAATTTCGATTGGCCTGACCCGCCATGCTGGGCAGGCAGTATTTTTCGAACAGGTCGAACCGCCGGTCCAGCCAGCCCGGCGAATTGCGGATCGCCACTTCGCGCCCGGGGCTGGCGATGTTGAAACGGGTCAGGACCAGATGCCGCATATCAGCCTTTCCGCGCGCCGGTGCTCACGGCCGAAATTATGCCATCAGCCACGCGCCAGAATGGCCTTCCACCAGTGCTCATTGTCCAGATACCAGCGCAATGTGTCTGCAAAGCCGGTCGGGAAATCGCGGCTGGGGACATAGCCGATTTCCTCACGTGCCTTGGTCTCATCGATGGCATAGCGGCGGTCGTGCCCCTTGCGGTCGGTGACGAAGGTTTTCAGCGTGTCGGTCGGCTGGCCATTGGCCGCGGGCGCATCGGGATAGCGCTGGGCGAGCGCCGGATCGGCAGCGAAGATCGCATCGACGCCGCGGCAGATTTCCTCGATCACGGTGAGGTTGGGAAGCTCCTGCCCGCCGCCGATATTATAGGTTTCGCCCGGCGTGCCGCTTTTCAGCACCGCCTCGATCCCGCGGCAGTGATCCTCGACATGCAGCCAGTCGCGCACGTTCATGCCGTCGCCATAGATCGGCAGCGGCTTGCCCGAAAGAGCGTTCAGCAGGAACAGCGGGATCAGCTTTTCGGGATACTGATACGGACCGTAATTGTTCGAACAATTGCTGGTCGTCACTTCCAGACCGAAAGTATGGTGATAGGCGCGCACCAGATGATCGGACCCCGCCTTCGACGCCGAATAGGGCGAGTTCGGCTGATATTGCGTCGTCTCGCTGAACGCCGGGTCATTGGGGCCGAGCGAGCCGTAAACCTCATCCGTCGAAACGTGGTGGAAGCGGTGCGGACGACCCGATCCCTTCTCCACCCATTGCTCGCGCGCGGCCTTTAACAGGCTGTGCGTGCCGATCACATTGGTCTCGATAAATTCGTCCGGCGCGCTGATCGATCGGTCGACATGGCTCTCCGCCGCGAAATGGACGATGGTGTCGATGCCGCGTTCGTCCAGCAACCGGTTCACCAGGCCCGTATCGCAGATATTGCCGACGACAAGATCGACATCGCGGACATCCCCGATCGTCTCGCGATTGCCGGCATAGGTCAGCGCATCCAGCACGACGATGGCGTCGTCCGGATATTTCGCGCGCCAGTAATGCACGAAATTGCCGCCGATAAAGCCGGCCCCGCCGGTAACGAGCAGGTTAGCCAAGCGCTTTCACCTCTTGCAGCATCAGGCGCAGATTCTGGCGCCAGTGAACGGGATCGACGCCCGCGGCCTTGCGCGTCTCCCGGCTGTCGAGCAGCGAGAAAGCGGGGCGCACGGCGGGCGTGGGGTAATCGGCGGTCGTGATCGGCTTGACGGCGATGGTCCGGTCGATCAGCCCGATGGCGGCCGCCTCCTCGCCGATGGCAACCGCGAAATCGTACCAGCTTGCGACCCCCGCGTCGGAGAAATGGTGGATACCGCTGGCACCGCCTGCCACCAGCCCCCAGATCGTGCGGGCGAGCGAGCTTGCCCATGTCGGCGCGCCGATCTGGTCTGCGACGACCCCGATCTCCTCCCGCTCGCGCATCAGGCGCAGCATGGTTGCGACAAAGCTGGCACCGCCCGCCGCATAGACCCAGGCAGTGCGCACAATCAGCGCGTCGGGGCCCGCCATATCCTCTCCGGCTGCCTTGCTGCGGCCATAGGCGGACAACGGATTGCGCATGTCGGACGCGCAATAGGCGCGCGATGCGGACCCGTCGAACACGAAATCGGTCGAAACATGCACCAGTCGCGCACCGGTTTCGGCGCAGCACCGCCGCAACAGGCCCACTGCATCGGCATTGATCCGCTGCGCGATTTCCGGCTCGCTCTCGGCCTTGTCGACGGCGGTATAGGCTGCGGCATTGACGACCACATCGGGCCGGTGTGCCGCCATGGCAGCGGCGATGCTGTCCGCGTCGGCCAGATCCATATCGGCGCGGGTCAGCGCGGCCAGCGCATGACCATCGGGCGCGGTCCCCACCAGCGCCCTGCCCAATTGTCCGTTCGCGCCGGTGATCAGGATTTTCACGCGCCCGCGACTCTCATGCAAACGCCTCCACCTGCCCCAGCGGCGCAGCGTGCGCGTCCTTGGCCGATACGATCGGTTCGATACCGTCCAGCGGCCATTCGATGCCGACATCGGGATCGTCCCACGCCAGCGAATGTTCGGCCGACGGATCGTATGCGCCGCGACATTTGTAGAGGAAGTCGGTTCCGTCCTCCAAGGTCAGGAACCCGTGGGCAAACCCTTCGGGCACCCACAACATGCGGTGATTGGCCGCGCTCAGCTCCACCCCGACCCACTGCCCGAAAGTCTCGCTAGACCGGCGCAGATCGACCGCCACGTCATACACCGCGCCCGACACGACCCGCACCAGCTTGCCCTGCGGGCCGGGGTTCTGGAAATGCATGCCGCGCAGAACGCCGCGGCTGGACCGCGAATGGTTGTCCTGCACAAAGTCGATGTCCAGCCCTGCCTCGGCAAAGCGGGCCTTGTTCCAGCTTTCCATGAAAAAGCCGCGTTCGTCCCCGAACACCCGTGGCTCGATAATCAGCACGCCGGGCAGTCGGGTTTCGACGATATTCATCGCGCCGCCCCTTTACCGCAAACCATGATCGAGCAGCCGCAGCAGATAATGGCCATAGCCCGATTTCTTGAGCGGCTCGGCAATGGCGCGCAGCTGGTCGTCGCCGATAAAGCCCTTGCGCCACGCGATCTCTTCGGGACAACAGATTTTCAGGCCCTGCCGCTCCTCGGTAATGCGGACATAGGTGCCTGCGTCCAGCAGCGATCCGTGCGTGCCTGTGTCGAGCCATGCATAGCCGCGGCCCATGATTTCCACCGACAGGGACCCTTCATCCAGATACAGCCGGTTGAGATCGGTAATCTCCAGCTCTCCACGCGGAGAAGGCCGTAGATCGCGGGCGCGGTCGACGACCGTGTCGTCATAGAAATACAGCCCCGTCACCGCATAGTTCGACTTGGGATTGGCTGGCTTTTCCTCAAGGCTGGTGGCCGTTCCCTCGCCATCGAAACCGACAACGCCATAGGCCGACGGGTCCGCCACCCAATAGGCGAAAACGCTGGCCCCGTCGCGTCGCGCATCGGCGGCGGCAAGCTGTTCGGGAAGGCCGTGGCCATAGAAAATATTGTCGCCCAGCACCAGCGCGCTGGGATGGCCCTTTACGAAATCGGCGCCGATATGGAACGCCTGCGCCAGCCCGTCGGGGCTGGGCTGCACCGCATATTCAAGCGACAGACCCCATGCCGACCCGTCGCCCAGCAGGCGCTGGAACTGCGGCTTGTCTTCCGGCGTGGTGATGATCAGGATTTCGCGGATGCCCGCCAGCATCAGCACGGCCAGCGGGTAATAGATCATCGGCTTGTCGTAAACGGGCACCAATTGCTTGGAAACGCCCTTGGTCAGCGGATAGAGGCGCGTGCCCGAACCTCCGGCAAGCACGATACCCTTTCGTTGCAAGATATTCCCGCGCTGCACGTTCATCATCAGGCCCCGAATTGCCGCCGGTCCGGCAATTGCCGGAAATTAAACCCATTTCGCAGTGCGGCATAGGAAAGAGGATTCGCTGAGGCAACCGCATTGTCGAAATTTTGAAATGCGCTAGGGAAAGGGCCACACAGCGCGGCAGAACTGTCTTATTTTTGTTGCCTTATGTTCCTAATGGCCATCTCATTGCCTTGCAGCATTGCGGATACGGATTAATCAGGTGAGAATGCCCGAATGAAAATCGCGATCTTTGGCCTCGGTTATGTCGGACTGTCCAATGCGGTCCTGCTGGCCCAGCACAACAAAGTCGTCGCCGTCGATATCTCGGACGAGCGCGTAGCCATGCTGAACGGGCGCAAGTCGCCTATTATCGATGCCGAGCTTGAGGCGTTTCTGGCGAACCGTCCGCTGGACCTGACCGCAACGCTGGATGCGGCAGAGGCGCTGAAAGGTGCCGATTATGTGCTGGTGGCGACCCCCACCAATTACGATGTCCATACCAACAAGTTCGATACGTCGTCAGTCGAAACGGTCATCCGCAGCGCGGCCGAACATGCGCCCGATGCGACCATTGTGATCAAATCGACCATCCCCGTCGGTTTCGTACAGGATGTGCGCCAGCGGCTGGGTACGGATCAAGTAATCTTCAGCCCCGAATTCCTGCGCGAAGGCCGCGCCTTGTGGGACAATCTTCATCCTTCGCGGATCATCGTCGGGGAACAATCCGAACGTGCCAGAATCTTCGCGGACCTGCTGGTGGAGGGTGCGGAAAAGACGGACATCGACGTGCTGTTCACCGACGCGAACGAGGCAGAGGCGATCAAGCTGTTCGCCAATACTTACCTCGCCATGCGGGTCGCCTTTTTCAACGAGCTCGATTCCTATGCCATTGCGGGCGGGATGGACACGCGCCAGATCATCGACGGCGTGTGCCTCGATCCGCGGATCGGCGGGCATTATAACAATCCCAGCTTCGGTTACGGCGGCTATTGCCTGCCCAAGGATACCAAGCAGCTGCTGGCCAATTATTCCGAAGTGCCGCAAAACCTGATCCGCGCGATCGTGGACGCAAACCAAACGCGCAAGGATTTTCTGGCCGAAAGGATCATCGCGCGCAATCCTGCCAAGGTCGGCGTTTACCGGCTGGTGATGAAGGCGGGATCGGACAATTTCCGCCAATCCTCGATCCAGGGCATCATGAAGCGGATCAAGGCCAAGGGGATCGAGGTGGTGATCTATGAACCGGCATTGGAAGAAGATAATTTCTTCGGTTCGACCGTTATCCGCGATCTGGATACGCTAAAGCGCGAGTGCGACGTTATCATCGCCAATCGCATGACGGCCGATATCGCCGATGTGAAAGACAAAGTGTTTACCCGCGACCTGTTCGGTTCGGACTAGGTCGCTTGCCGTAAAATCCTGCCGTGTCAGGGGCGACGCGCTCCGTTACATGCAATGATACCGGCGAAACCAGTCCACAAAGCTGGGCACGCCCGCTTCGATAGAGGTGGCGGGCGTATAGCCCGTGTCGCGGTTCAACGCCGTAATATCGGCAAAGGTAGAGGCGACATCGCCAGCCTGCATCGGCATGAAATTGATGTCCGCCCTTACACCGCAGGCCTGTTGCAGAACATCGATCAGATGCATGATCGGCACCGGCTTGTTATTGCCGATATTATATAGCGCATGGGGCTTTACGCTGCCGCCCGCCTTCACTTGTCCATCATCGACCGGCGGATTGGCAAGGCAGCCGATAATGCCCGACACGATATCGTCGATATAGGTGAAATCGCGGCTCATCCTGCCATGATTGTAAACGTCGATGGGGCGGCCATCGAACATGCTGCGGGTGAACTTCCACATGGCCATGTCCGGCCTTCCCCACGGCCCATAGACGGTGAAAAACCGCAGCCCGGTCAGCGGAATACGGAACAGATGGGCATAGGTTTCGCTCATCAACTCGTCTGCGCGCTTCGTCGCTGCATAGAGCGAAACCGGATTGTCCACCCTGTCCTCGACCGCGAAGGGCAGCCTGTCATTACCGCCATAGACGGAGCTGGAACTGGCATAGATCATATGCGGCACCTGTCTTGCCCGCGCCAGTTCGAGCAGGTTCAGATGGCCGGCGATATTCGACGACACATAGGCCCGCGGATTCTCGATGGAATAGCGCACGCCCGCCTGTGCCCCCAGATGCACTATGGCATCGAAATCTGCCCCGTTGGCGGCTGTGTCGAGTGCGGCCTGATCCGAAAAATCGGCGCGCCGAAAGTCGAACCGATCGCCGAATTCATCGCAAAGCTGCGCTACCCGCGCCTGCTTCAGGGCGACGGAATAATAAGCGTCGAGATTGTCGATCCCCAAAACCGAATGGCCGCGCAGCAATAGCGCCCTGCCAACCGCCGCGCCGATAAAGCCCGCTGCTCCGGTGACCAGAATCCTGTTTTGCGCTGCCAATTTTCCAAGCTTTCATCAACCGCCCCGATACGGGGTCACGCCCCCCTATCGACGCCGTTGGTTAAAGCTCGACGACAAGTCCCGCTAAACGGTCCACTTCGCTCCGGTCATGGCTGACATACAGGATCGGCAGCGCGAAACGGTCGCGGATTTCCTCGACAATGTGCAAGATATCCTGCCGCCGCGCATCGTCGAGAGAGGCCGTCGGTTCGTCTAACAACAAAAACCGCGGTGCGCGCAGCAGGGCGCGGGCAATGGCGGCGCGGCGGATTTCCCCGCCCGACAATGCGCGCGGGCGGCGATGCAGCAAATGGGCGATACCCAGCAGATCGGCGCATTCCTCTGCCGTGGCAAAAGGCGCCTGCCCCGCCGCATAGCGCATTCCAAAGCGAATGTTCTGTTCGACGGTCAGATGCGGAAACAGGCGGCTGTCCTGAAACACATAGCCTGCGCCGCGCCGTTCGGGCGGCAGGTCGATCCGCGCTGCCGCATCGAACAATGTGGTGCCGCCCACCGCGATATGGCCGCGCGCGGGCCGCAGCAACCCTGCGATGGCGTCCAGCACGCTGGTCTTCCCCATGCCCGACGGGCCGACCAGTGCGACCAGATTATTGCTCGCGGCAATGCGCACCGCGATCCGGCGATCGGGCCGGTCGAGCGCGATATCGATGTCGAATGCCGGACCGCTCATAATACGGGCCGCCCCTTGCCGTTTGTGCCCCGCCGCACCAGCCATTCGGACGCGACCAGCGCCGCCAGCGACAAAGCGATGGAGATCATGGCAAGCCGCGTCACCTCTCCCTCTGCGCCCGGAACCTGCAAGGCGGTATAGATGCCCAACGGCAAGGTGCGGGTTTCACCCGGAATGTTCGAGGCAAAGGTGATCGTCGCCCCGAACTCGCCGATAGAGCGCGCGAAGCCCAGCACCAGCGCCGCCAGCACGCCCGGCGCCGCCAGCGGAAGGGTCACCCGCCGGAACACGTCCCACCGGCCCGCACCCAAAGTGCGTGCCGCGCTTTCCAGCCGCGTATCGACTGCGTCGATCGACAATCGGATCGCCCGCACCATCAGCGGCAGGGCCATCACCGCCGCCGCCAGCGCCGCGCCCGTCCAGTGAAACGAGAATGTGATGCCCAGCAGGCTTTTCGCCAGCCTGCCCGCTGGACCCTGCGGCCCGAACGCCAGCAGCAGCAAATAGCCTGTTACCACCGGCGGCAGCACCAGCGGCAGATGCACCAGCGCGTCGATCAGCACCATGCCCGGAAACCGCCGCCGCGCCAGCAGCCAGGCCAGCGCGAAGGCCAGCGGCAGCACGGCGGCAATCGCCACAAGACTGACGCGCAGCGAAAGCGCCACGATCTGCCATTCGGCGGGCGTCAGCATGCGCGCACCCTATACCGCCCGCCCATTATGCGGCAGGTCCAAAACCATGGCGGGCAAGGATCGCCGCGCCTTCGTCCGACAGCAGGAACCGGCGAAACGCCTCGGCATCGGGGTGCTCGCCCGCCATCACCCGCGCCACGGGATAGAGGATCGGCGGATGGCTCGACGCGGGAAATGTGCCTGCGATCCGCACGGCAGGTTCGGACATGGCATCGGTGGCATAGGTAATGCCCAAAGGCGCCGCACCGCGCGCCACCAGTTGCAAGGCCGCGCGAACGTTTTCGGCAGGGGCCAGCCGATCGGCCACGCTGTCCCACACGCCCAGATAAACCAGCGCCGCTTTGGCATAGCGGCCCGCGGGCACGCTTTGCGTTTCCGCCACGGCCAGCCGCCCGCCATGGAGCACACGGGCCAGCGGAAAGCCGGCGGCGGGCTCCAGCGTGACATCGGACGCGGCGGGCGCAATCAGCACAAGGCTGTTGCTGGCCATCACCCCCCGCGATCCGGCGACCAGCAGGCCGTTCTCCTCCAGCACGTCCATCCATTCCTCGTCCGCCGAAACGAACAGATCGGCTGGCGCCCCCGCCTGAATCTGGCGGGCCATGGCAGAGCTGGCGGCAAAGGACAGCACAGGCCGCGCATGGCCGCGCGCCGCCCATGCATCGGCGGCATCTTCCAGCGCGTCATGCATGCTTGCCGCAGCCAGCACGACGGGGCCGGACCCCGTTTCATCCCCGGACGATGTGCCGAAAGACACTGACCGCCAAGCGATCAGGGCCGCGATCAACGCTCCCGCCACAAGGGAAAGCACGATTGTCTGGGGGCGGAACTTATGCGACATGGCCCGCGACCTATCGCGCGGCGCGCGCCAAGGGAAGCGCCTTGGAACATGAATGGTACCATGCGCACGGCAAAGGAGCAGGGATGACGCAAGACACGCCCCATATCGACGTAGAGATCGATCCGGCCCATTTCCGGACCGTGCTGGGCCATTACCCCACCGGCGTATGCGTGATCACCGCCACCCATGAACAGGCCGGATCGGTCGGGCTGGTCGTCGGCAGCTTCGGTTCGGTCTCGCTCGATCCGCCGCTGGTGGCGTTCTATGTCGGCAAGGGGTCCAGCAGCTGGCCGCAGGTGCGCGATTGCGGGCATTTCTGCGTGAACGTTCTGGGCGAGGATCAGCTGGAGCTGTGCAAGCAGATCGCCAGTCGCAAGGAAGACAAGTTCCACGATATCGCGCATCGCCTGTCCGACCACGGCATGCCCGTGCTCGACGATGTCGTCGCCACCATCGAATGCACCATCGAAAGCGAGATGGATGCGGGCGATCATCTGATCGTGCTGGGCCGCGTCGTCAGCCTGACGACCGAGCGCGATGTCGGCCCGCTACTGTTCTTCCGCGGCGGTTACGGCCGGTTCGACGATCTGGACCAGACCAAAGTCTAACAACCCGCATTGGCCAGTTTTACTGGCCCAAACCGGTTTCAACGGTTATGGGCTGCGCGATGTCGGCCACTATTCAGCAACGCGCGCGCCATTTCTGCGAGGCATGCTCGATCCGCAATCGCGCGATCTGTGCCGATCTCGATAATGGAGAGATCGACCTGCTGAACGGCATTGGCCGCCGCCGCGCGTTGAAAGCGGGCGAGCAATTACTGTGGGAGGGGGAGGAAGCCGTTCTGGTCGCCAATGTGATCGAAGGCGTGCTGAAACTGTCGACGCAGACCGCCGATGGACGCGCGCAGATCCTTGGGCTTGTCTATCCGTCCGACTTTCTTGGCCGCCCCTTTGGCGAGACGACACCCTATGGGGTCGAGGCGCTGACCGATGCGCATGTCTGCGTGTTCGAACGCAAGGATTTCGACCGCTTTGCCCGCGAACATCCGCGGCTGGAACACCGCCTGCTGGAACGCACGCTGGCAGAGCTTGACCGGACCCGCCGCTGGATGCTGTTGCTGGGCCGGATGAGCGCGGAGCAAAAGCTGGCGAGCTTTCTGCTCGAAATGACCGACCGGCTGGCCGACGCGGTCCCTGCGCAGCTTGACCATGCGCAATTGCTGGTCCTGCCGCTGTCGCGTCAGCAGATCGCCGATGTGCTGGGATTGACCATCGAAACCGTCAGCCGCCAGTTTACCCGCATGAAAGCCGACGGGCTGATCGACTTGCCCTCGCGCCGCGAAGTGGTGATCGTCGACCGCGCCGGCCTGGAAGAGCGCGCGGCCTGACCGGTCCGTATCGCCGGTCGATCGGCCGCGTCAGACGCGGCCCGTAACCGGAATGCTGGCCCCCGTCACCGCGCTGGCGGCATCGGACAGCAAAAAGGCGATCACGGCAGAGAGCTCCTCTCCCTTCACCCACTTGTCTGCATCCGCCTCGCCCATGTCGGCGCGGTTCGCAGGCGTGTCGAGGATCGAGGGCAGCACCGCATTGACGCGAATGGTCCTGTCCTTGACCTCTTCGGCCAAAGCCTCGGTCAGGCGGGCGACACCGGACTTGCTGGCGGTATAGGCGCCCATGCCCGTTCCGGCCCTTGCCGTGGCGGCAGCGCCGATATTCACGATCGACGCGCCCGATCCCAGAAAGGGCAGGGCGGCACGGCTGGCATTGAGAGCGGTGACCACATTCATCGCAAACATGCGCTGCCAGCTGGCCAGATCGCCGTCCGCCACGGTTTCCCAGACGAAACCGCCCGCAATATTGGCAAGGCCGTGGATCGGCCCGTCCTTGGCAATCCGCTCGAACGCGGAGCGGGTCGATGCCTCGTCGGTCAGGTCCACGCCGCCGACGAAAGCGCCCGCCCCTTCGGGTGCGTCGCCAATGTCGATACCGACAATGTCATGGCCCTGCGATGTCAGCGCAGCGATCACTGCCTTGCCCAACGCACCCGCAGCGCCGGTGACCACGATCCGCTTGCCCATTGTCCGATACCTCCGCTTGCTTGCGCCCTATGCGTCCCTAACGCGCCTGACGGCAGATGGGGACCGCAGGGCGCAATTAAACGGCCATGCGATCAGTTTGGGCGATCAACGGCGCGATCAGTTGGGGCGATCAGTTGGGCCGATCAATGGCGGGGGCCAGAGGGTCGCTTGGGCTTGCGCGCGTGCGGCTTGCCGCCATGCGGCTTGCCACCATGCGGTTTTCCCCCGTTCGGCTTTCCGGCAAACGGCTTGGCGGCGCGGGGTTTGTCAGAGCGGGGCCTGTCAGCGCGTGGTTGGTCCGAACGCGGCCCGTCTGCTCGCGGCTTTCCGCGCGGCGGGCCATCGTGCCGCTCGGCGCGGTTGGCGCGGGGGCGCGGGCGCGGCCTGCCCCGCGCATTGTCGCGCAGATTTTCGCGGGCCTGTTCGCGCGGCGGTCCCGACATCTCGATATGCACGCTTTCCTCGCCGCTTTCGTCCTGCGCGGTGCGCTGGACCGACTGGGCAAAGCGGTCGGCAATCGCGCGGGGCACCTGGAAAAAAGTCTCGTGCCCGCCGATGCGGATCGCGCCGACCTCGTTCCGGGTGATATGGCCGCGACGGCACAACAGCGGCAGGATCCAGCGCGCATCGGCATTTTGCCTGCGGCCGATATCCATGCGGAACCACACCACATCCTCGAAACCGGGGCGATGGCGTTCCTTTTGCGCGGCGCGGCGGGCTTCGGGCGTGTCCTCGGTAATATCCTCGGGCTGCGGCATCGATGCGCGATGCGCGCGCACCAGCGCGGCAGCAATGTCTTTGGCCGAACGCTCTGCCATCAGCTTTTGTGCCAGCGCGCGGTCTTCCTCGTCGAATTCCTGCGACTGCAACAGTGCCGCCAGCAGGCGGTCGCGATCGTTCGCGCGGATCTGGTCGGGTGTCGGCGCGCCCATCCATTCCGCCTCGATCTTGGCGCCGCGCAGCATGGATTCGACGCGGCGACGGCGCGGATAGGGAACGATGATGACGGCAGTGCCCTTCTTGCCCGCGCGGCCCGTGCGGCCCGAACGGTGCTGCAACGTTTCGGCATCGCGCGGAATTTCGACATGGATGACAAGAGACAGGCTGGGCAGATCGATCCCGCGCGCCGCCACATCGGTCGCCACGCAAACCCGCGCACGCCGGTCGCGCAGCGCCTGCAGCGCATGGTTGCGCTCGCTTTGCGAATGTTCGCCCGACAATGCGACAACGGCAAAGCCGCGTTCCTGCAAGGTGGCGTGCAGGCGGCGCACATTATCGCGCGTGGCGCAAAACAGGATCGCGGTCTCCGCCTCGTGCAAGCGCAGCAGGTTGACGACTGCCGCCTCGATCTCTGCCGGAGCGACGGTGACGGCCTGAAACGCGATATCGCCATGGCCGCGCGAATTGCCTGCGGTCGAAATGCGCAGCGCATCGCGCTGGTAACGCTTGGCCAGCGCCACGATGGGGGCAGGCATGGTCGCCGAAAACAGCAGGGTGCGGCGGCTGGCAGGCGTCGCGTCGAGGATTTCTTCCAGATCTTCGCGAAAGCCCATGTCCAGCATCTCGTCCGCCTCGTCCAGCACGACAGCGGACAGGCGCGACAGGTCGAGCGCGCCGCGCTCAAGATGGTCGCGAAGCCGGCCCGGCGTGCCCACCACGACATGCGCGCCGCGCTGCAGGTTGCGGCGTTCCTTGGAAGGGTCCATCCCGCCCACGCAGGTCGCGATGCGCGCGCCGGCCTTGGCATAAAGCCAGCCCAGTTCGCGCCCCACCTGCAGCGCCAGTTCGCGCGTGGGCGCAATCACCAGTGCCAGCGGCGCACCGGCCAGTTCGCCAAAGCTGTCCAGCAATTCGCCGGCCAGCGACAGGCCAAACGCCACGGTCTTGCCCGATCCGGTCTGGGCCGAGACGATCAGGTCGCGGCCCTGCGCCTCGTCCGCCAGCACGGCGGCCTGTACCGATGTGGGGGCTTCATAGCCGCGATCGGCCAATGCGTCGCCAAGAAGGGGCGGAAGATTCGTAAAGGTCATAGTGCTCTGAACAATGCGGGCCGGACGCTGGGGCGGCGGGCGGTATAAACGGGGGAATTGCGCTGGCGTTCGGCCTGTGGCCGGATCGCTGGAAACCGCAATCGCGCAGCCGATCACACGGCTGTTGGCGCGCCGCATACATGGTTTGGCGCGTTTTGGCTGCAAAAATCTTTGCATCGGGGCAATCGCCGCGCAAAGACCCGCATGATGCAGTAAAATCTGGTGTGGGCCTTTTGCGTCCCTTCACGCATTGTTCGGCCGCATTGGACGCAGAGCCGCGCTGCCGGATGGACAGGCCGGTTTCCGGCTGGCGCGGATCAGGGATATTCCTGCGCCAGCCGGTCCCGTCCGGCCGCTTTTAGAACTTGACCGAGAAGCCCGCGATCAGGCGGCGGTCGGGAAGCCCCTCGCCGCACAGCAGTGCGCCGTCGTTCACGCAATATTGCTTGATGGTCGATTTGGTGAGGTTCACGCCCTCTACCCCGACCGCCAGCCATTCGGTGATGTCGTAATTGATGCTGCCGTTCAGCTGGCCGCGCGCGGCGGTGACGACCGGAAAGCCCAATGTACTGCTGAGTGTCGCACCACCGACCGTATCGAGCGTGCGGAAAGAGTCACGCCATGTGTAGCGCGCACGCGCCGAAAGGCCGTATTTCTCGTAATAGACGGTCACGTTATAGGCATGTTTCGAGAAATCGAGCAGGCCCTGTTTGGCGGTATAGGTCACGAAGTCCGCATCGTCATAAATGCCGTTGATCGCGTTGAAGATATCGGTACCGCGCGTCGCCGACGTATTGAACGCCTCGCCCCCGCCATATTCCTGATAGGTATAATTGGCGAGCAGGCCAAAGCCAGACGCAAAGCCCAGCGTGTCTTCAAACTGCGACAGATCGTACTGGAAGGTGACTTCCACGCCGGTCTGCGTCGTGCTGCCCGTATCGTTGATCGTGGTCAGGATGGGCACGCACATGCCCGAACCGCCGATGGGCGACAGCTGGTTGCGGAACGCGATGGGGTTGTAAATGCCGCCCCCTTCGCATGGCGCGGTGATGTCGCGGAAACCGTTGGCGTCCAGCGGCGCATCTTCCAGCTGCGTTACGAACAGATCCTTGCGGTTCTTGTGGAAGAACGCGACGCTCAGCACCGAAGACGGGGCGAAATACCAGTCTGCGGACAAATCATAGGACGTCACCGTTTCCGGCTTCAGATTTGCATTGCCGATCTGGACCGCCGCATTCTCGCTGGTGACAAAGGACACCGATGTCGACAGCAGGTCATAGTCGGGACGGTTGATATCCTTGCCCCAACTGGCGCGGACCATGACGTCGTCGGTCACCTCTGCGGCAAGGTTGATGCGCGGCAGCAGCTTGGCATAGCCGCCCTTGGTCACGACTTGCGTAACGTCGGATCCGGTCACCGAATTACCCGTGGAATCGAGGCTGGTGTCGATCCAGCGCAGGCCGATATTGCCGCGGATCGGGCCATATTCGAAATTCGCCTGACCATAGACCGCATGGGTCGTTTCATCGATCGAGAAATAGCCGGCCGAATTCTCCGAAGCCTCGCCGATCTGGCGCATGCCGGGAACCGAATTCAGCGCGTCCTGCAGGATCGCCAGCGTGCCTTCGCGGTCGCTGAAGGCGCGGTCGGGATCGATCAGCAGGAAGTCGCCGAAATACAGCTCTCGCCCGTCGGCATCGCCGAAATTGTCAGGTCCGGGGACCAGCAGCTCGGCAAAGGCGGTGCCGCGCGGGCTATCGTTCATCTGGCTGAGGGTCAGCGTCGAACCGACATCGTTATAGGTGCTGGTCGTCTTGCTGTAGCGATAGCCCCAGTCGAACGAGGTGAAGAACGGATTGGTGCCATAAACATCGACCGATGCGTCGATGCGGAATGCATCTTCCTTGTTCCGCTGGCTGTCGTTGCCGATCACGATCTGCTGGAGCACCACATTTGCGGGGTCGAGCAATTCGGCCGTTGTCGGCGCATATTGCGAATTCTGGTTGATCCCGAAGGTCAGCGAATTGCCCGACAGATCATAGGCAAACGGCACGGCATTGTCGTTGCCATTGCCGGTTGGCGTATGCGGGTTGATGAAATTGATCGTGGTGCTGAGGTCGGGGCTGGTCGTATTGGCCAGCGAGCGCGATGCCTCTACACGGGCGGAGAAGCGGCCTGCCTCGAACTCGGTGCCCAGGCGATAGATTTCGCTGGTGGTCAGGCGCGCGCCCACGTCGCTGGAAAAACGCAGGTTGGGATCGTCGCCATCGACCGAGAGGATCGGTTCGATCACGCCGGTTTCCGCCACCTGGATGCTGCCCAGATCAACTCCGTCGAGCGATCCGAAATCGACCGTTTCGAACGTGTCGGGCACCATGTGATCGACCAGAGCGCTGACGCCCGAAGCCTGCACGCGCGAGCTGTCCTGACGGCGTTCCTGATCGTTATAGACGGTATCGAAATAGAATTTGAGCTTGTCCGACGGCGCCCATTCCAGCGTGCCGGCGAAATTCACCGTTTCATATTCGAAATTCTCCAGCTCCTGATTCAGGAACTGAATACCGACGAAGTCGAAATCCTGCGCGGCAGGACGGGCCGCAGGGTTTTGCGCGGTGCCATTGCGCACGACATTGGCATTCACATTTTCCACCAGACCGCCATCGCGGTCGACGCGCGGGCGGAACGATGTGGCCTCCTGCTCGGCATAGCTGCCGCTGAGCACGATGCCGATTTCACCAACGCCCGTATCCCAGCGATTGCCGAGAGTCCCCGACAGGCGCGGTTTGGTGCTGTCGGACAGCTCGCTATATTCGCCCTGCACGCGCGCCGCGATCAGCGGTTCGTTCAGGTCGAGCGGGCGGATCGTGCGCAGGTTGATCGTGCCGCCGACCGAACCTTCGATGGTCTTCGCCTCGGGCGCCTTGATCACCTCTACCGACGAGATGATGCTGGCGCTGACGTCTTCGAAACTGATCCCGCCGCGGCCCGAGCCCGAACCGACAGTGGACACGCCGTTGATTTCGGTCCGGTTGTCATTGGTGCCGCGGATCTGCACGCCGGTGCCGACGCCGGCCTCTCGCGTGATCTGGATGCCGGGAATGTTTTCAAGCACTTCGGCCAGATTCTGGTCGGGCAGCTTGCCGATGTCTTCGGCCTCGATCACCTCGATCAGGCTGTCGGCGCTGCGCTTCTGGTTCAGCGCGCTTTGCAGCGAGCTGCGGATGCCGGTGACGACGATCGCCTCGCTTTCGGCAGGGGCCGATTGCGCTGCGGAAGGCGCGGGCTGCGGGTCTGCATCCTGTGCGAAAACGGGGGTTGCGAACAATGCCGTGCTGGCCAGCAGCGCCGCGCTGGCGGGCAGCTTCCTCAGGACGGATTGCGAGCGTGTATCGAAAGCCATGCCATTTTCTCCCAAAATCGTTCTGTTCTTTTCGGGCGTAAGAACCCGCGCCCCGCCGCGCGGACGGGACCGTGAAAACCGGCCCTGACCAGGACCGCAAATATTGCTGTTAACCGTAGATTGCAGGCCGGACCTGCGCCATCGGCGCGCCCTTCGCACCGTCACTGGCGTGCCCGAAACGCGCCGACTCCCCTTGCTTTATTCTTGAAGCCGAAATTACGGGATTCGGCCAATCTGGTCAATATTTATTCTAGTGCAGTTTGATATTTTATATAATGCCAAACTGTCATACCAGTTTACACTCTCCTAAACATAGAAACGCCCGGCGCTCCCTGACGGGCAGGGAGGGGGACCGCCGGGCCTTTCGTGGCAGCCATCAGGAGAAGAACATGCCGCCATTGATGTCGATGTTCGCGCCGGTGACAAAGGCCGCTTCGTCGCTCGCCAGCCAGGACGTCGTCTGCGCGACTTCTTCCACATTGCCCTGACGGCGCAGCGGCGTAGCGGCGGCCACATTGGCGCGCACTTCATCCTTGGTGAACGTGTCGTGGAACAGCGTGGCGATCATGCCGGGGCAGAGCGAATTGACGCGAATGCCCTTGGGGCCAAGCTCTTTCGCCATGGCGCGGGTAAAGGTCATCACTGCGCCCTTCGACGTACCATATGCGCTGGCGCCCGGACCGCCGCCATCGCGCCCTGCTTGCGAGGCATAGTTCACGATCGCCGAACCTTCAGGCATGAAGGGTGCGACCGCCTTGGTCGTCAGGAAGGTCGAGGTGACATTCAGCTGCATCACATAGTTGAAGAATTCTTCGTCCATGTCGGCCAGGGGACGCCGTTCGACCATGCCGCCTGCCACGTTGACCAGAATATGGATCGCATCGCCGAATGCCTCGCGCGCGGCCGCAACCAGCGCATCGACCTCGGCCGCTTTGGTCACGTCGGCCTTAACCTTGATGGCTTTGCCGCCGAACTTCTCGATCTCGGCCAAGGTGGCATCGGCGGCAGCCTCGTCACCGCGATAATTCACGACGACATTCGCCCCGTTCTTCGCAAGGTCGATCGAAACGGCGCGCCCGATATCGCGGCTCCCGCCGGTTACGATTGCGGTCTTGTTGGTAAATTTGCTCATGTCAAACCTTTGATCTGGAGAGGGTAGGAGAGGAATTAACGAGCGGCCCTGGGCTTGAGCGGCCGGATTTCCGGACACAGCACCAGCACCGACAGCACCGTCATGATCGCCAGCGCCGCACCCACCGCAAAGGCGGGCGTGTAACTGTCAATCGTGATGATCGGGATGAGGAAGTTGAGGCCGACGACCGCCAGCTTGGCCGCCGTACCGGCGTAGCCCGCCAGCGTGCCGACCGACCTTCCGCTGAGGAAATCGCTGGGCAGCGTCTGGATATTGCCGATGGCGGTCTGGAACCCGAACAGGATCGCGGCCATCAGCAGCACGGCCATCAAGGGGGTAGCCGCCTTCATCGTCAACAGCAGCGATACCAGCATGATCAACCCGCCCAGTGCGATCGTCGCCTTGCGCGTCTTGTTGACGGTCCAGCCGGCCTTGATCCGGTTCTGCGCCATCAGCCCGCCGAACCATGCGCCGAACATACCGCCGACATAGGGGACCCATGCGTAAAGCCCGATATCGGTCACGCCAAAGCCATAGGTTTCGGCCAGATACAGCGGCAACCAGCCGACAAACAGCCACCAGATCGGATCGATGAAGAAGGATGCGGCAATGACGCCCCAGCTTTCCTTGTGCGACAGGATCTCGCCCGATCCGGGGGCGTAGTCGGCGGTATCGTTCGATGCAGCATTGCGCTGCCCGGTCAGGATATAGTCCCGCTCTTCCGCGCCGATCCACGGATGGGCATCGGGGCCGCTTTTATAAACGATCAGCCACGGCACCAGCCACAGGAAACCGAGCACGCCGATGGTGATGAATGTCGCGTGCCACGACCCCAGAAACACGAACAGATAGGCGACGACGGGTGCAGAAATGATGCCGCCGATGGCCGTGCCCGAATTGAAGATGCCTTGCGCCAATGCGCGCTCGCGGATCGGAAACCATTCGGCATTGGCCTTGGTCGCGCCGGGCCAGTTGCCTGCCTCTGCCACGCCCAAAAGCCCGCGAAACAGCGCAAAGCTGAACAATCCGCGCGCAAAGGCATGCAGGATCGTCGCCAGCGACCACACCGCGATCGACAGCACGAAGCCGAGGCGCGTGCCGATCCAGTCGAAAATCTTGCCGAACAGGGTCTGCCCGAATGCATAGGCGAAGGTGAAGACATTGAGGATGATCGCATAGTCGAGCTTCGTCATCCCCAGCTCTTCCGAAATTTCGGGCCAGAGAATGCTGAGCGCACCGCGATCGATATAGTTGATGATGCCCGCAAGGGCGACCAGTCCGACGACCAGCCAGCGGAGGCGGTTCTTCGTCATTTGCGTTGTTCCTTGGGGGTAAGGGCAATGCGCGCGGCAAAGCCGGTCCAGCGGATCGTCTGGCCGTCCAGCTTCGCCTGGTGGCGCCGGGCCGGATCGGGATTGTGCGAAATAGCGATGGCGAACGGCGCGCCGCCGACGGGCGTGATCACCGCGATGTCATTGCCGTCCGCCACGACATGGCGCAGCGATGCGATCTGGCTGCGGCTGGCGACGGTGCGTTCGGCTGCGCCATCATATTGGCCGTGACTTTCCAGCACCGACAGAAAGCTGCGCCCGCCATCGGCCCGTGCGCGCAGCATCACCATCGGTTCGCGGCGCAGATTGAATTCGGGATCGTTCGCCCCGCTTTCGCCTAGCACGACCTGCGTCGTGCCGTCGGTGACGAAACGATAGCTATAGAACCGTCCGTCGATCAGCCATGTCAGCGCTGCATCGCCAGCATCGGGCGTCGCCGTGCCGTCGACCCAGAGATGCTGATAGCCATGGTCGCCGCCCAGCACCGGGCGGGTCGCCAGATTCCGCTCGATCGCGAAGTCGGCCTCCATGATGTGGCCGTTATAGTGAAGCGGCAAATCATAGACATGCGTGCCCTGCGCATCGGCGCGCAGCAGATCGATCACCAGCCTGCCGCCACCGCCGGGCATGCCGGTCAGCACCAAGGTGCGATTAAACGCAACATCGGGATAGGCGCCCGTCACTTCCGCGCTGGAAACCTGAAGGCCGTCCGCGTCGGAGAAATAGAGCTGTTTCGGAGCAATGGTGTCGGCCAGCCTGGCATCGCCGCCGAAATGGCTGACCTCGTCCACCACCAGCGTATTATGCGCGATGGTTTGCTTGGCCCAGCTTTCGTTTTCGGGAAGATAGCGCCCGCCCTGCTTCGCCTCGATATTCAGGAAGCGGGCCGCGCCGTAATCGCGCACGATCTCGTTCCCGTTGTCGTAAAACTGCCAGCTCAGCTTGTCGAAATGGCCGTGTCCCATGCCTTGCGAACTGTTTTTGGCGACGAGAGCGGTCTGCTTCGCCCCCTCACCCGCGCGTAGAACCGCGACCGCGCCCAGATCGCCGTCGGGACCGTCGCTGAACAGCATGGAGCGGAACGGAAAGGGCTGCGCCTTGCCCGCCTCCAGATCGCGGGCGAGCATCAAGCCGTCTTCGCCCAGCACGGTGCGCCCCTGCCACTGCGCGATGGACAAAAGCGCGGGGTCGCGCGTCTGGCCATAGGCGATGGCGACACCGTCATAGAGTTCGGCGGTGCGAAGGCTCTTGTCCTTCATCGCATCGTTGAAGGGGAAGAAATAGCCCGCATAGGTCAACTGGATCGTCGCGCGCAGCGCCTTGAGCAGAATGCCGTCGCGACGCTCGAAAATCTGCTGCGCGGGATCGTTGTCGGCAATTGCCTGACCGAACACCATGAACGGCAGCAGGGCAAACCGCTGGTAATAGGGTCCCTCGGTGTAATAGCCGTCGGGGGAGAACAGCAGGTCCATCTGCCGTAGAAAGCCCGCCTTGCCCGATTTGTCCGAACCCAGCAGGGCGCGGTCCACCATGTCGCGGTCGCCCAGCAGATAGCCGGTCATCCCCACGCCTGCGGTCGCCCAGGTGGCGTGGTTGTGAATGCGGTCGAACGTCCTGACCTGATCCTTCGAAAGAAAGTCCGAAGCGCGGCGGAAGACGTCATTGTCGATGCGTTCGCGGTCGGCATCGGACAGCGTATCGCGGATTTCGGCATAGCCCTGAACCGCATGGACCAGCCACATCGCATCGTTCAGCACCTGCCAGAACAGGCGGCCGCTATACTGGTTGCTGGCAGCCGGATGATCGCCCTTTAGCGTCGGGTAAAGTTCGGCATATTCCAGCAGCATGTCGCGCACGAAAGCGGCGTAGCGCGGGTCTTTGGTGATGCGATAAAGATCGCCGCCCAGATGGATCGCCTGAAAATTCCGCTTGTGCTGTTCATGGGTATAACCGCCGCCCGGATCCCTGGGCACGGGCACATTGATACCTGCCTCGATCATGGTGTCGACGAAGTTTTTCGCCCGCTCAAGCTCTTCGGCATAAAGCGGGGGCAGCCCCTCGGCCGTTTGCTGCGCCGTCGCGGCAGAGGCCAGCGCAGGCACAGGCGCAACGCAGGTCAGCGCGGTAGCGGCAAGCAGGGAGGCGAACGCCCGATGCATCGCAGTCCGCATCACAGGGCCTTTCCGTCGACCGAATTGCCCTGCATCGCGGCGCGCGGAAGTCCTTCGTAATTCAACTCCGTCACTACCGGCGCGGGTGTTTTCGCAAAGCTGTTGTCACGAATGCGGGTGACGGGCGTGCCGACGGTGTGGACGACTTTGAACGGTGCGGAACCGGTAACCGTGTTGCGTGCGACATCGGCGGTTTGCACGCCATGCAGATAGAGCGAGGCGCCCTCGGCATTGGTGGCAGCCTTGCCGATGTTGGCCAGCGTATTGCCGGTAAAAGTCACGGACGGGCCGAACGTGCTTTCATCGGTGCCGCCGCGATAGACATTCGCCACCGCCTCTCCGACATTGGCGAAGCGGCTGTCCACGATGTCGAGATATTCGACATTATAGAGGCCGTAATCGTCCGTTTCCGCCGAAGCGGAAACGATGGTGCCGGTGATGTCCGCAAAGCTGCTGCCGCGGATCGCGATACGGTCGGCCAACACCGATTTCCCGATGGTCAGCACATTGAATGATTTATTGACGGTCAGACCCGATACGCTGACGCCGTCCATCTCTACGATCAGGTTCGACTGGATCGGAAAGCTGCCGGTGCGGATGACCGAATTTCCAACCGAATCGGGCGCCATCGATCCGTCGATGGACAGGTTCTGCAGTTGCAGATTGCCCCCCTGTTGCAGATCGAACAGCGACGGGCGGGTAAAGCGGATCACCGTGTCGGCGCCCGCCCCCTTGATCGTCAGCACCTTGGTCACGGCGATGGCCTGATCGACACCATATTCGCCCGCTGCCAGTTGCAGCACATCGCCGGTCGCGGCTGATGCCGCAGCGTCCGCCAGCGTGCCTTCCCCCGCCGGCACCATGGTGGTAGTCCCGCTGGCAAATTCCGCCTCGGCCTCAGGCTTCGGCCACCAGTCTGGGCCGACTTCGGCAAGCGGCATCACCTTCAGGTCGCGGGGCGCGCCGATTTCCGCCAATGCAGGATCGGCGGGATAAAGCAGCCCGTTGCCCGCGCGCGCCATTTCGGTATCGACGCGGCGCAGGGCAGCGGCATCGCTGTGCACATCGCCTTTGATGACGGCATTGTCCGCGAATTGAATGCCCGAGATATCCGCATCCACTTCGACAAATGTGCCGGAGTCGAGCCCGCCCAGCAGGTTCGCACGCATCACGCTTTTGACGGGCGGTGCCGATCGCTCGTCATCGGCGCCGGCACCCAGCGTCACCCGTGCGCTGTCGATAACCGTATTGCGTTCGATCTGTGCATTTTCGACCTGAACATAGCGGTTCACCGGCGAATTGGGCACGCCGTTCATCACGGTCAGCGCGCTGGAAAAGCCGGTGCCGCGCAGCCCTTCCATGTAATTGCCGCGCACGATCTGGTCACGATTGATGACGCGAATGCCGCCGGTGTAGTCCTTGCTGTGGCCCAGAAAGACATTGCTTTCGACCAGATTGCCGTCGCCATGACGCAAGGTCAGCGTCCCGCGCGAACGCAGGAAAAGATTGCCGCGATAGATATTGCCGCCCGACTTGTTCGAGACGATCTCGACCTCGCCGTCACAGCGGTCGAAGATGTTGTTTTCGACGATCGTGCCCGAATTATACATTGAATACTGGCTGGTACCGATGCGGATCGTCTCTCCGCCATTCGATCCCAGGACAGGGCGCGGGCCAAAATAGTTATGGTCGATCCGGTGTCCGTTATCGCGGCTTTCCGCGCTGTCGAGCCGGACGGCAAGGGTCACGCCCTTGTTGGTCTTGCCGACAAGGCTGTTGTGATCGAACCGGTTGTTCTTTCCGTAAATGCCGACCCAGTAATCGTCGTCGGTGCGGTCAGGCTTGCTGAAATGGTCGATGACCACTTCGGTCACGCGGCTGTTGCGCGCCTGATCGTCCTTGCTGCGGCGGAACGAGATGACTTCGCCGCGCGGGCTGTAGCCATCTTTGAAGACCAGACCGGTCACAAGGATATGCTCGCCGCCGATGCGCAGGCTGGACTGGCCGGTCAAAAAGACCTTGCCCGCCTCTTCCGAAATCACCGTGATGGGCTTTTTCGCCGTGCCCTTGCCAGTGATGACAAGGTCGAAATCCTTCCATTCGCCATTGGCGAGGATGATGATGTCGCCAGCCTCGACGCCCTTGAGCGCATGGGCATATTCGTTCTGGTTGCGAACGAAAAATTCCTCCGCATGCAGCGGAGCAGCAATCGCCAGCGTCAATGCGACGCCAATGCCGTATCGGGCAAGCATCCTCAAATCCCTTTCCTATTATGGAAAGAGACTGAAACGATGAGCCAGTTATGTCAAGGCAGTTTGGCAGACCAGTGCAGGATTTTCTATAAATCCAATTTGGCTAACCAATTTTTTGCGCGGTGGTAAAGCGTTCGCGGCTTTCCGATGCACGCTTGCGCAATTCCTCCAAAGCCTGCTGCTCGGTCGCGTCGAGCATGGCCTGCAACAGCCGGTGGAAATGTTCGCGCATCGCTGCCCGCGCGGCGACCGCATCGCGGTTCTTCAACGCGTCGAACACGGCGCGGTGTTCCTCTGTGCGGGTGTCGGCATCGTGGACGCACACCGATTCATAGGTGGCCTTCACGTCCGGAATATCCTCGCGCATGCGCCACAAGGTCTGGATCGTGTGAAGGATCGCCGCATTATTCGATGCCTTGGCGATGGTCAGGTGGAATTTCTCGTCCGCCTCGTTCGAAATCTTCTCGTCGCTCGACCGCATGTCTTCGACAAGCTTTTCAAGCGTTTCGATGCCTTCTTCGGTGATGTTATGCGCCGCCAGCGCCGCCGCTTCGGATTCGATCAGCAGGCGGGCCTCGGTCACTTCGAATGCCGACGCGCCGGGCAGTGCCCCCATCAGCTCTGGCTGACGCTCGCTGACATACACGCCCGATCCGGTCTTGATCTCAAGCCTGCCCACGGCCTGAAGCGCAATCTCTGCCTCGCGGATGGTGACGCGGCTGACGCCCAGCCGTTCGGCCATTTCGCGCTCTCCCGGCAAGCGGGTGCCGGGCGGGAAGGCGCCGTCGTCGATCAGCTGAGCGATCTGCTCGGCGATCGATTGGTATAGTCTTGTTCCAGTCATAGCGCACCGTCGTCCGAGATTGCCCCGATTTTGTAAAGGGCCGTTAGCAAGGATAGCGCATGTTTTGGTAGGACAAAAAGAGTGCCCGGTGCACTGGAGAGGTTTGCACCGGGCACCACGATCAGAACCTTGCCCGGACCCCGAAGTAATAGCGGGGGCCATAGGAAAGGACCTGACTAATATTGTTTGTCGTGCCGCGATAATCGGTTCGCGGTTCGTTGAAGAGGTTTAGCCCTTCCGCGCTCAACCTGATATTGTCGGTCAGCTTGTATGAAATTCGCGCCTCGAACACGCCGGTGTCATCGACATAGCGGACGCGCCCGGGGGTAGAGACGAACTGCTGAAAATAGCTGCTGCGATACTTGTACACGCCCTGCAGCTCCAGATTGCCGATTTCATAGAACGCCTGTGCCGACAATACGTGCTTGGACAGGCCGAAGATATTGGCAGGCGGGATCAGCCCCTCGCTAACCGTAGTCGTGCCATCGGGATTGACCGTCGTAATCGCGCCCAGCGTATCGTCCTCGAATTCGAAATTCGAATCCGCGAAGTTATAGCTGAGTTTGAAGCCAAGCCCGTCGAGCGGCTGCGGCAGCCAGGCCAGACGGTGGGCCGCCGTCACTTCGAAACCCCAGATCGTGCTGGTATCGTCGGTGGTGTTGGTCGTGGTGACCAGCGTTTGCAGATCCTGCCCGTCGACGGTGAAGGTTTCGTACCGGCCAACGGTTTCAAACCCGCCGTTGAAGCTCTTGTAATAGGCGCCCACGGCCAGGATCGAATCCGCATCCGGATACCATTCCACCGCGACATCGGCGTTCCATGACATCAGCGGATCGCTGAACGGATTGCCGGTGGCATTGGCCGTGCCGATCGCATCCTCGATCGAATAGATCGGCGTATCGCCTTCGGCCAGCGCGTTGAACGTGCGGCCATAGGACATGGACGACGGATCGGGGCGCGACATCGCGCGATAGACCGCGAAACGGCCCAGCAGGTCGGGCTGGAATTCGGCCGTCAGGTTAAAGCTGGGCAGGAATTCGGTATAGCTGTTGCTGGCCTTTACCTCGCTCAGAGTGCTTTGGTCTTCACTGATCGACAGCAATTCGCCGGTCACATCGTCGAATTCGGCGGTCAGTGCGCCGCGGAAACCCTTGGAGCTGACCGTAGTTTCGACCACGCGAACGCCGAAATTGCCCAAGACGGGCAAACCGCCCAGATCACCGTCGAAATTGGCCTGCAGATAGACGGCCTTGGTCTTTTCGCGGACATCGCTGTTCTGGATGGAATCGAACGATCCGTCGGGATAGATCGGCACGGCATTCTCGTCGAACTCGATCAGACCGCTGGGGTCGTTCGCCTCCAGCGTCTGGGCAAGGCACAATGCATCCCATGTCGCGAACGTATTGGTGCTGCCGGTTACATTGCCGTTCTCGTCGACGATCGTGACCAGCGGATTGCCGCCCGAGACAGAGCTCAGGAAACCGCTTTCGGGAAAGGCGGTGCGGCATGCCTGATTGGCGATTGCCAGCGCCTCGTTGCTATACACGTTCTCGATCCGGCTGGTGCCGGTCGAAGCACCGGGAACGTCGCTGTATTTCAGTTCCTGAAAACGCACGCCGCCCTGAACCGATTTCAGGAAGCCGTCGAATTCGTAATTCAGATCGCCCCGCCATGAGAATATCGAGTTGAAACGGTCGGATTCCAGATCGTAGCGAACGCGCGCATTGTCGCGGTACAGATCGTAATTGTCGGGGTCGAAACCCAGCACCACGAAATTGGGGATCTGCGATCCGTTCTGCGCGATCAGATAGGCAGTTTCCACACGGTCGTCGGTGCTGCTGCCATTGCTTTGATAGGCCAGCGGGTATTGGTCTTCATTGCCGAAGATATCCTCGCCGTCGCGGATACGCATGCGCACCTGCGTCGCCTCTTCGATACGCTTCGTTTCCGAATAGGAAACATCGCCCGAGAAGGTCAGCCGGTCGGTCGCCTCTACCTCGAAGTTCAGGCCGCCGCCGTAGTAATCCTCGCGACGTTCGAAATATTCACTGTTCGATTCGATGCTGGTCTCGCCGGTGAACTGGTACAGTTCGCCATAGGGACCAGTGATCAGATCGTAATCGAGGCCGAATGCATCCCCCACGCCGTCAATACGGCGTCCCTCGGAAAAGTTGAGGTCGTGGCGCTTTTCACGGAAATCCCGCTTCGAATATTGGAAGTCGAGATTGATGTCGACGCCCGGCCCCGGCTGCATCTGCAGGGCCGCGAAAAACGAATCGCGTTCATCCTCGGTGATGTTCTGGCGATAGGAATAGCCGTTCTGCGCGATCACGTAATCTTCGGTACCGGCCGTGTCGGGACGGTCGGTGTTGCAATTGCCCGACCCGAACACGCCGGTGCCCGAACCGGGCACGTTAGAGCAATAGTTCAGCGTATTGCTGATCGCAGCTTCCTGTTCGGGATTGGTCGAGCTGTTGCGCGAATAGCCGAGCGAAATGCCCAGTTCGCCATCGCCAAGCTGGAACTGGTCGATATAGCTCAGCGTGGCGCGATAGCCGAGGTCCTGAAACCGCTGATCCTCTTCGATGTCGAGGTTGTCGGGATTGACGTTCAGCTTGAATTCGCCCTGCACGCGGGTCTTGCCGTAATCGATCGGCTTGACCGTCTCCAGAGTGATCTGGCCCGCCACGCCGCCCTCGATCAGGCTGGCCGACTGGGTCTTGTAGATGCCGACCTTGTTGAACAGCTCCGAAGGGAACTGGCTGAAATTGACCGATCGGTCGCCGCTGCCATTGGTGGCCGCGCGCCCGTTGATGGTGGTCGAGCTGAGGAACGGCCCAAGCCCGCGGATCGAGATTTCGGTCGCGCCGCCGTTTTCGCGGTGCGAGCTGGCACCCGTCAGCGTTTCCAGCGCCTCTGCGATGGAAAGGGCAGGCAGATCACCGATTTCATCGGCTGCCAGCGCGTCGAAGATCAGATCATTATCGCGCTTTTCCGCAATCGAGCCCTGAATGGTCGCGCGGATGCCCGAAACGACGATAACCTCGTCATCGGTCTGCGGTTCTTCCGCGTCCTGCGCCTGCGCCTCGGGCGCTGCAACCAGCGCCAGAGCGGTTCCGGCCAGCAGGACCGACTGAACTGATGATTTTCCGGCACGCGCGAAATGGCGACGCATGTCCATAACTCCCTCCCACAACTTTATTTGCGGAAGGAATAACCGGACTTATATCTCTGTCAACCCTAGATCGATAAATTATCAATCCATTCTGTCATGCCAATTCACTCGACCGTTACCGATTTGGCCAGATTCCGCGGTTGATCCACGTCGGTCCCCTTGGCCACGGCAACGTGATAGGCCAGCAATTGCACCGGAACGGCATAGACCAGCGGCGCGATCAGCGGGTGGACCCGCGGCATTTCGATGGTGGCAAGGCAGCCTTCACCGGCCTCTGCGATCCCCTCCGCATCGCTGATCAGCACGATCCTGCCGCCGCGTGCGCGCACTTCCTGCATGTTGGAGACGGTTTTTTCGAACAGCGGGCCCGACGGTGCCAGCACCACCACCGGCACCAGATCGTCGATCAGCGCGATCGGCCCGTGCTTCATCTCGCCGCTGGCATAGCCTTCGGCGTGGATATAGCTGATTTCCTTCAGCTTCAGCGCGCCTTCCATCGCCAGCGGAAAATCCGGACCGCGACCCAGATAAAGCACATCCCGCGCAGGCGCGATCAGATGCGCCATGGCGGCAATATCGTCGTCATGGGCCAGCGCATCGTTCAGGCTGGCGGGCGCCTCCAACAGATGGTCGACGATCTCGCGCTCTTCCGCCGCGCTCAGTCGGCCCTTCTTGACCGCGAAATGCGCCGCCAGCGCCGCCAGCACGGCAAGCTGGCAAGTGAAGGCCTTGGTCGATGCCACACCGATTTCCGGCCCCGCATGGGTGGGCAGCAGCAAATCCGCCTCGCGCGCCATGGAACTGGTCGGCACGTTGACGACGACCGCGATGGTCTGCCCCGCCTGCTTGCAATGGCGCAGCGCGGCCAGCGTGTCCGCTGTCTCACCGCTTTGCGAGATGAACAGCGACAGCCCGCCATCCTCCAGCACTGGATCGCGGTAACGGAATTCGGAAGCCACATCGATATCGACGGGCACGCGGGCGAAAGTTTCGAACCAGTATTTCGCGACCATCCCCGCATAGTAACTGGTACCGCAGGCAACGATGGTTACACGCTTGATGCTGGTGATATCGAAATCGATCTGCGGCAGGGCGACGGTGCGTTCCAGCTGCCGGATATAGCTGCGCAGCGTTTGCGCCACCACGGTCGGCTGCTCAAAGATTTCCTTCTGCATGAAGTGGCGGTAATTGCCCTTCTCGATCGCAACGGCGCTGGCGCCCGATTTGGTGACCGGCCGCTCGACCGGCTGGCCATCCGCATCGAAAATCTGCGCGCCCTGCCGCGTGATGACGACCCAGTCGCCCTCTTCCAGATAGGTGATGTCCTGCGTCAACGGAGCCAGAGCCAGCGCATCGCTGCCCAGATAGGTCTCGCCCTTTCCGTACCCCACCACCAGCGGCGATCCCAGACGCGCGCCGATCAGCATGTCGGGCGCGGAACGGAATGCGATGGCCAGCGCGAATGCACCGCGCAGCATGGGCAGCACTTCGCGCACGGCGTCCTGCGGCGACATGCCCTGCTCGATCCGGCTCGACAGCAGATGGACCACGACCTCGCTGTCGGTTTCGCTTTCGAACTTGCGCCCCTGCGCCAGCAGCTCGTCGCGCAGCGGCTTGAAGTTTTCGATGATGCCATTGTGGACCAGGGCTACTTCGTGGGTGGCATGCGGATGGGCATTCGCCTCGGTCGGAGCGCCATGGGTGGCCCAGCGCGTATGGGCGATGCCGACATCGCCTGCGGCAGGGCGTGCGGCCACTTCGCGGGCCAGATTGGCCAGCTTGCCCTCTGCCCGGCGGCGGATCAGCGCGCCGTCATGTATGGTGCAGATGCCCGCACTGTCATAACCGCGATATTCCATCCGTTTCAGCCCGTCGACCAGCCGGTCCGCGACAGGCTCTGCACCGACGATCCCGATAATCCCGCACATTTAATAGGTTTCCTTTTGCCCCGTCAGTGCGGGAAATTGGTGTCGACGAAATGGCGCGTGAATTCGCGCGGATCGGGTTCCTTGCCATTGGCCTGCAGGAACTTCAGCCGCCCCTTGTCCCACACCTCGCGGATGGCGCCGGGCATTCCGGGGCGGAATTTCATCCGCTGCTCCACGATGGACCGCCAGCTGCCGGTCTGGCCGAATGCCTTGTGAAACTGCGGCTCCATCGCGGTGAGCGACCGGTCGGCAATCGGGTCCAGATAGCCGGTCGCCGCCAGCACATAGCTGTCGAGCAAGCGCAGGAACGGCTTGCCGTTGTAACGCCCTTCTATCGCCAGCCCGCTCATTTCGTTTCCTTCTTCTTTTTCATCGCGTCGTGAAACCGGTCCGCCCAGCCTGGCTTGACCAGTTGCTCGCCGCGCACCAGCCGCAATTCGCCGTCGCCCACGTCGCGGGTCACCGCGCTGCCCGCCGCGACGATGGCATCGGCCCCGATCTTCAACGGCGCGATCAGGGCCGAATTCGATCCGATAAACGCCCGGTCGCCAATGACCGTGCGGTGTTTGAAATAGCCGTCGTAATTGCAGGTAATCGTGCCCGCCCCGATATTTGCGCCTGCACCCACCGTGGCATCGCCCAGATAGGTAAGGTGATTGGCTTTCGCCCCTTCGCCGATGGTACTGTTCTTCACCTCGACGAAATTGCCGATCTTCGCCGCCGGTTCCATCACTGCGCCAGGGCGCAGTCGGGCATAGGGGCCGACTTCGCACCCCTCGCCCACCTGGGCCCCTTCCAGATGGCTGAACGCGCGGATCGTGGCATTGGCGGCGACTGTCACGCCCGGGCCGAAAACCACGTTCGGTTCGACCACCACATCCACGCCCAGCGCCGTATCCCAGCTGAAGAACACGGTTTCGGGTGCGCGCAGCGTGACGCCCGCGGCCATGGCTTCGGCACGGCGGAATTGCTGCCACTGGCTTTCCGCGTCGGCCAGTTCGATGCGGCTGTTAATACCGGCCACTTCGGACGGATCGGCGGTTTCGACCACGGCACAGGCCTGCCCGTCGGCAGTGGAGAGGTTCACGATATCGGGCAGGTAATATTCGCCCTGCGCATTATCGTTGCCCACACGGTCCAGCAGGGCGAACAACGCCTCGCCCCGCACGGCCATCACGCCCGAATTGCACAGGTTGCAGGCGCGCTCCTGATCGGTAGCATCCTTATGCTCGACCATTTTCACGATCCGGCCGTTATCGTCGGCAATGATCCGGCCATAGCTGCGTGCATCGTCGGGGCGGAAGCCCAGCACCACGGCGGGCGGCGCATCGCCGGCGTGCAACCTCTGCTGCATTTCAGCCATGGTCGTGCTGCGCAAAAAGGGCACATCGCCATACAGGATCAACACATCGCCGGTAAAACCGTTCAGCTTCTCGCGCGCTTGCAGCACCGCGTGGCCGGTTCCCAATTGCCGGTCCTGCACCGCGAAATCGGCCTTGCCTGCCAGCGCGCGCTCCACCTGTTCGCGCAGATCGCCAGTGACGACGATGGTACGCGCGGGGTTCAGCGCGGCGGCACTGGCCAGCAGATGGTCGATCATCGGCCTGCCGGCGATAGGGTGCAGCACCTTGTGCAGCGCGCTTTTCATGCGCGTGCCCTTGCCCGCGGCGAGGATAATGACGGCAAGCTCTCTTGGTTCGGTCACGGCAATTCCGGTCGGATAAGGGGTAGTGGTTTCGGGCTTGATGAATTCGTGTGGGGCTGACTTGCCAGCAATTTGTTGCGGTTTCCATAGGGACAGGGCATGCGCGCACAGGCAATGTCCGAACCCGACCATTCCCCGATCCGCTTCGACGTCATCGGTTTCGATCTCGATGGCACCTTGCTCGATACCGCTCCCGATATCGCACATGCCCTGAACCACGCCTTGATGCTGGCGGGGCGACCCGCACTTCCGCTGGAAGAGATACGCCCTATGATCGGCGGCGGTGCCAAAAAGCTGCTGGCGAAAGCATTGGGCGATGGAAAGCGCGTGCCCGCCAGAGAGCTGGAACCGCTATATGAACGGTTGCTGACGCATTATCGCGCGAATATCGCGGTGGAAACGCGCGCCTTTGACGGGATGGAGCGCGCATTGGACGCTTTGGCGGCCCGCGGGATCAAGTTGGGCGTTGCGACTAACAAGCTCGAAGCGCTTGCCGTGGATCTTCTGGATCAGATCGGGCTGAAGAACCGCTTTTCCGCCATTGTCGGCGGCGATACGCTGGGAACCGACCGGGCCAAGCCTTTGCCCGACATGCTGAATCATCTGGCCCACCTGTGCGGCGGCAAATCCATGGCCTTCGTCGGCGATTCCGCGTTCGACGTCAAAGCGGCGCAAGCGGCAGGCATGCCCGCCATCGCGGTCAGCTTCGGCTATCCCGGCATGCCAGTGGATGCGCTGGGGGCCGACCGGATCATCGACCATTATGACGAGCTGGTGCCCGCGCTTGCGGCGCTTTAACAGGCAGAGGGGCCGATTGACCGAGCGGGGCGCCGCATGCCCCCTTCCCCAAAGTTGGGTTGCGGGAACCTAACTATCCCGCTGCGACTTGCGCATTGTCCATATCCGGTGACAGCGGGGGCAGCTTGGCCCGCAACTCGGCGGGGACCAGCGGCACCACCCGCATGCGCAATTTCGTCCAGAAAGTCGAAAGCATGAGCAACGCCGATCCAATGACCAAGGTGGTGATCGACACACTCGCCTCAATCGCGCCAAAGGCCTGCACCACTTCGCCCAAAGCATAAAGCACATAGGCCAGTGCCGATACCAGCAGCGCGCGCCGGTCGATGGCCAGCGCAACCAGCCCCAGCACGACATAGGTGGCAAGGATCGCCACCGCGCCCCACATATTGGTGCCCACGCCTGAAAACACGCCATAGAATGAAAACAGCGGGTGGATAATCAGCGGGGCGGCCAGAAGGTGTAACCAGAACGCGACATCGCTGCGCCGCGTGAGCCGTTGTGGATCCTGCGTGTCCCACGCCATCGCAAATCCGAATGTGATCAGCCCGCCGATAAACACCAGAGGCGTGGTCATCGTTTGGGCCAGTACGCCCGCGAATTGTTCGACAATGGCCAGCAGGCCGACGATCGCCATAACGATCAGCGCCGCCGCCCCCGCAGCAATGGTTATCGGCACGCGAAACCGCCGCCAGTGGGCAAATGCCGCGATGGCTGCAAGCGGTCCGGCGGGAATGGCGAACCAGCCTTCCTCCATTTGCAAAGCCGATCCCAGCAATATGGGAAATAGGGCACAGCCGCCGATAAATGCCAGCGCCAGCACGATTGATGGCAGAGCCATGCGACGTTTCAGCGCAAAATATTCCGACAACGCCCATGCCAGAGCCGCCACGGCCAGCGCGCCCAGCGGCGCATAGACCAGCGCACCGATACTGCCCACCGCAACCATCAGCAGCACCGCGGCAATAGTCACGAATATATCGTTGAAGCTGTTGAGCAGGCGGAAATTCTCCTCACTCCCGCGAGGCATTCCGCGGAGATGGGCCACGTGATCGCGTAGCGCCTGTGCCGATTGCCTGCTGATCGCGCCCGCCGCGATCGCGGAATTCAGATCGTCTTCGCTATACACTGGCACCCCCGCCCTGTCAGGCTAACAGCCTATACGATTGCTGACAGAACTGCCAGCAGGACCCCCGCCTAGTCGTCCACGACCTTCAGCAAGCGTCGTTCGATCAGCGACAGCACGCCAGCCAGCTCGTGCCCGCGTTTTAGCACCTGGCCCGCTTCGCCGAACAGGGTCCACATGCCCTGGCGGCTGCGCAGTGCGGGGCATTTCTCGATCCGGACCTGCGGGCGTTCGGCGGCGCGGCGGAACGCGGAAAAGCTGGCCGCGTCCTTGCCGAAATCTATCGCATAGTCGCGCCATTGTCCGGCGGCGACCATGCGGCCGTAAAGGTCGAGGATGCGGTTGAGTTCGAGCCGGTCGAAACCGATCTGCTGCACCCCGCCGCGCGGCGGCGATCCGCCATGGATCGGAACGACATTATTCACGCAGCGCCCCCGTTACGAAAGCGCGGACGGGCGACGATCATCCGTTGCCCACCTCGTCGATGATCTCTTCACCGGCAGGCGCGGGCTCTACCTTGCGCTCGGGCATTGGCAGCGGCCCCTGTCCCTTGGCAGCGCGCAGCCGGTCGATCTCGGCCTTCAGCGTGGCGATCTGCTCTTCCAGTTCGTCCATGCGGGGCATCGCCGGTTCGCACGGGTCCTTGCAGGGCGTGCCATAGGGCATGAACCGCTTTTGATAGGTTTCCGCCGCCACCAGCGTCGAACGCGCCTTTTGCCCGATCATGGTCGCGCCTTCGGGCACATCCTCGATCACCACGGCAGCGGCGCCGATGCGTGCGCGCTCGCCGATGGTGACGGGGCCGATGATCTGCGCGCCCGACCCCACGATCACCCCGTCGAGCAGGGTCGGATGCCGCTTGCCCGGAATGCCGTTTGTGGGGTTGGTGCCGCCCAGGGTCACGCATTGATAGATCGTGACATTATCGCCGATTTCGGCGGTTTCGCCGATCACGCTGAACCCGTGGTCGATAAAGAAATTCCGGCCGATTTTCGCACCCGGATGAATGTCGATCGCGGTCAGAAAACGCGCGGTATGGTTCACAAAGCGCGCCAGAAAGAACAGCCCGCCGCCATAGAACCAGTGCGCGATCCGGTGCATGCCCAGCGCCAGAACGCCCGGATACAGCAACACTTCCCAGCGCGATCGGGGCGAGGGATCGCGTTCCGCCACGGAGTCGAGATAGGCGATCAGCCGGTCAAACATGGCTCTATACTCGCATTTGCAGCGCCGCGGGGCAAGCCGTGCGCGTTTTAGCTCAATCGGTTGGGCGATCACCGCAACTTAAAGCAGGCCGCCTGTTAAAGGAGATCGCCCTGCTCGCCCGTGCCGCCGCCCAGAATGTCCAGCGCCTCGCGCCAGACCGCCAGCGTCGCGGGGATCTTGCGTTCAAGGCTGATGCGGTCGATTTCCGCGACCAGAGCCTCTACCCCCGCAAAGCTGCGCGGCGCGCGCGGCACGAGGTAAGTGGTGGCCCCGTCCGCCAATGCAAGCCCGCGCGCTTCGGCATGCGCCTCGATCAACCCCTCGATCATCGTGTCATCGGGCGTTTCGATCCGCAGATTCAGCGCCGCGCCCAACCGCGAGCCGAGATCGGGAAGGGTGACTTGCCAGCTGTCCGGCACCGGCGGCCCGACGATCAGCAGCGGGCGGCGCGCTTCCTGCGCGCGGTTCCAGCGGTGGAAGATCGCGTCCTCGTCCAGCGCTTGCGCATCATCGATGGCGTCGCCCAGACCGCTTTCAGCAAACCAGCGCGCGATCAGCGATTTGCCCGATCGCGGCTCTCCCCACAAAAGCGCGGTGCGAAACGGCCAGCTATCGGCAAGGCGACAGGCCTCCAGCACGTCCTCGTTCGCGGGGCCGATCACGATGCGGGTCGAACCGCCGTGCCGCATTAGGGGCAGCGGGATCTGTCCGGCAAAGGGTTTGGGCGGCGCGGCCATGGCCTAACGCGAAATGCGCAGCGCATCGGCCCCTTGCGTCACCTGCCAGCCGCGGGCGCGCAGGGCTTCGGCAAGACCGTCGAGATTGCCGGCATAGCCCACCTGCAGCACCGAAGTGCCGCCGATGGCAAGGCTGCCGACCGTGGTATTCGCAACGCCCGGCGTACCGTTGATGCCCGTCAGCGCGGCATCCAGCGATGCGGGGTCGGGCGTGGCCACCTGCACCGCGAACCGGCTGAGCGGAGCGGCGGGCTGCGCGGTTACCGGCTGCGGCACCGGTGCGGCAGTGCCCGGCTGCGGCGCGTTGGCCGGAGCAGCAGGTGCGGCTTCGCGTGTCAGCGCCTCGATCAGGGCGGGGTCGATGGTCGCCTCTTCCACGTTCAGCGTATTGTCGACCCGCAGGCGACCATCGGCCATGGCGCGCGCATAGACCGCATCCATGCGCTCGACCGCGCGTTCCAGCATGGCGGGCAATTCGGCATCGTCCGCCGCCGTCATGGTAAAGCTGCCCAGATAAGCATTGTCGGGCCCGTGGCGCGCGGTGAATGTTCCCACCACCGGACCGCCCGGCCATTGGCGTTCCAGCCGCGCCACCGGCACCAGCACGTCCGCCGCGCCGAATTCGTCAAGGATGTTGCGCCACCAGCTACGGCTGCGGCGGCTAGCCTGTCCCGCGGTCAAAAGCAGCGATTCGCCGCCCGCGCCGAACGGGCGCACGTAATCGATCGGGCTGGAACCCGTGCGGAACTGTGCCCATGCGCGCTGCCACGGCGTGCGATGTTCATAAAGCTGCGCGACTCCGCCCGAATAGGTCACCGGCAGCACCAGCATCGGCGCGGACCGCACCATCGCATCGGTCTGGCCGAACAATTCCCCTGCGCGCGCGCGGTCGAAAATCACGCCCAGCTTTGCGACATAGCGGCGCGGGCCGATCTCCTCGCGCTCTACCACCACGGCGGATACCATCTGAGCCAGACGCGAATCGGGCACTTGCGGTGCCTTGGCACCGGCATGGGTGCGGGCATAGAGCACGTCCCACGCCTTGCGCTGCGCCTGAAGCCAGCCATTGGTGCGCGCTTCCTCGGCCGTTTTGCCGGTGGCGTTCACCGAAATGCCGTCCACTTCGAAATCGCCGCTGCTGGCGATGGGGGCGATGCCGCGATCCCCTTCGACCTGCGCGGCGACGCGCCAGCCCGCCAAAGCCAGCGCCGTCAGCACGAATACGACGAAAATCGCGCGGTAAGGCAGCGTGTCGCGAACAGGATTCGAAAGCGAAATCGACATATCGGAAAAAGGCTTAGGGCGGCCTAGCGGCCACGCACAAGAAGCATAATGGCGTTCATGCCCGCTTCTTTGCCCAAATGGCCGTGGAAATCCAAGCCGGAAAGCGATAGGCGCTGCCCCTTCACCGGTGCGTCGCGCATATTGCCGCGCACCGCAGACTTGATCGGGGCCTGTGTGCCCAGCCGGGAAATGCGATGAACGACAAGAGCGACAGCCCGAAAAGCTATAGTTACGAACAGGCCGGCGTGTCGATCGCCGCGGGCAATGCGCTGGTAAAGGCGATCGCCCCGCTGGCGAAATCCACCGCCCGCCCCGGCGCCACCAGCGAGCTGGGCGGTTTCGGCGGGTTCTTCGATCCCAAGGCGGCAGGCTATACCGATCCGCTGCTGGTTGCCGCCAATGACGGCGTGGGGACCAAGGTAAAGCTGGCCATAGATGCCGACCGGCACGACCATATCGGCATCGATCTGGTCGCCATGTGCGTCAACGATCTGATCGTGCAGGGGGCCGAACCGCTCTTCTTCCTCGACTATTTCGCGACCGGCAAGCTGGAAAACGGCGTGGCGGAACGTGTCGTCGCGGGCATTGCCGAAGGGTGCAAGATGGCCGGCTGCGCGCTGATCGGGGGCGAGACGGCGGAAATGCCCGGCATGTATGCGGCGGGCGATTACGACCTGGCCGGTTTCTGCGTGGGCGCGGTCGAACGCGGCGAGCAATTGACGGGCGACAAGGTCGCTGACGGAGACGTGCTGCTGGGCCTTGCCAGTTCGGGGGTGCATTCCAACGGCTATTCGCTGGTGCGCCGTCTGGCGGCGGACAAGGAATGGAAGCTGGACCACCCCGCCCTGTTCGATCACGAAACCCTGTTGATCGACGCGCTGATCGCGCCGACGAAGATTTATGTGAAGACGCTGCTTGGCCCGATCCGGGCGGGCCGCATCCATGCGCTGGCCCATATCACCGGCGGCGGCCTTTTGGAAAACGTGCCGCGCGTGCTGCCCGATCATCTGCATGCCCATATCGGCGCGGGCAGCTGGGACCAGCCGCGGTTGATGGCGTTCCTGCAGGCGCAGGGCAATATCGAGCCGGAGGAAATGGCGCGCACCTTCAATTGCGGCATCGGCATGGTGCTGGCGGTTGCGCCTGATGAAGCCGCTTCGCTGACCGCCGATCTGGAAGCCGCGGGCGAAACCGTGTTCCGCATCGGCGAAATCCGCACCGGCGCACGCGGCTGCACCGTTTCGGGCAAGGCTGGCGATTGGTCCGCCCGCGCCGACTGGACCGCAACGCACGCGCAATAGGACGCGTGCGCCGCGGTTCGCCAAGTGTTTAAAAGGCGCGGCCGATGGCTGCGCCGAACACCACCGCATCTTCCCCTTCGGAAAAATCATAGTGTAGCTGGGGTGACAGCGTCATGCCGTTACCCAGTTCGAATTCATAGACCGCCCCCAGTCGGCCCATCAGGAATTCCTCGCCCTCGGCAAACTCCACGCCGGGTCCGACCTGCACGGCCAGCCCCTCGAACAGATGGATGTCGGCCGCCGCGATCAGCGTGGTCGAATCCAGCTCTCCAAAGGCGTGTTCAGCGACAAAGCCGACACCCAGCAATTCGCTGATCCGGTATTCATAGTCGACACCCAGAGTGAACGCGGTTTCATCCGCCTGGTCCACATGGGTTCCGCCGATGACAAGGGACAGATGATGCGGCCCTTCCGCTTCTTCGACTATGCCTTCCCCGGCGCTTTCCTGTGCATGGGCGGCAGAACCGGTCCCGAATGTTAATGCAATAATTCCAAGCCATAGGCCGCGCATCACAACTTCCTTTTGCGAGCGCCCGTCGGGCTCTAGCTAGCCGCGCGCATCAGTTGCGGCAACAGTGAAACCGCCATTATCCCGCCTGTCCGTCTTGCCGCCGCCCTGCCAAGCCAATAGGGAGAGACCGCGCTAACTGGTGCGCTATCGGGTATGGAAATGACATTGCTTCACGGACAGCAACGGACAGGCGGGCCGGTTCCGCAAATGGCGGATCGGGCATGATCGCGCCGTCATCGACGTCCATTGCCGCCAAGGCCCGCGTCGCCGTGCTGATCAGCGGCACGGGCAGCAATATGGCCGCGCTGCTTTACGCCAGCCGCCGCGAAAACTGTCCGTATGAGATCGTGCTGGTCGCATCGAACAATCCTGATGCTAAGGGGCTGGCGCTGGCCAGGGCCGAAGGTGTGGCGACCTTTGCCCTGCCGCACAAAGGGATGAAGCGGCCCGAGCATGACGATGCGATGGATGCCGCGATCCGCGATGCGGGGGCGGAATATGTCGCACTGGCCGGATATATGCGCATCCTGACCCCCGCATTCGTGGGCCGGTGGGAAGGTCGCATGGTCAATATCCATCCTTCGCTGCTGCCGAAATACAAGGGGCTGGACACGCATGGCCGCGCGATTGCAGCCGGTGACAGCCATGGCGGATGTTCGGTCCATCTGGTCACGGCGGAGCTGGACGACGGGCCGGTGCTGGGCCAGACGCCGGTGGCGATCCTGCCCGACGACACCGGCGAAACGCTGGCCGCGCGCGTGTTGTTTGCCGAACACCAGCTTTATTCGCGCTGTCTGGAAGATCTGGTCAGCCGCCCGTTTCGCGCCGACTGGCTGTTCGAACGGGTCGGCCGCATCGCGCTGGCCCTGCCCGAGGCAGAGGTTCGCGATTCGCATGGCAGTCCCGCGTGGCACACCGGCGGGAAGAGCGGGAAGTTCTTTGCTCATTTTGCCGACCGCCACCATGGCGAGGCGCATATTGCCGTGCTGGTCAAAACCTCCGGCGTGGACGAGGTGGAGGAAATGGCCGCCCGCGATCCCGAAATCTGGTTCCGCCCCGCCTATTACGGGGCCAGCGGCTGGGCCGGCCTGATCCTCAACCGCCCCGGCGTCGATTGGGACCATGTGGGTGAATGGGTCGAACGCAGCTGGCGCGCGGTCGCGCCCAAACGGCTGGCGGGCCTGCGCGCCGCGGCTGATGAGTTCTAGGGCCCCTATTCGCCCAGATTATCGGCCAGCCAGCTGAGCAAGCCGAAATTTACCAGCACCGATCCGGCCCAGACCAAGAGGTCCATCCATGGCTGATCGGGTCCGGTAAAGCGGGTCAGGAACGATCCCGGCACCGACATGGCGTTCAGCACGGTGGGTGCCAGCGGGTCGGGCTGTGCTACGACGGCCATCAGATACAGGCCGATCCACGCGGACAGGGCAATGCCCACCAACAGATAGATCAGCGCAAATACCCGCAACATGACAAAGGCCCCCTCGATCCCTTCATGCCCTTTATCGGGGCAGGATAGCAAATCGAGGGGGCCTAATATATTACAAAGCCCGTTCAGAAACCTAATGGTCCTTGCGGGGCTGTAATGTCCCGAAACGGGATGATCAGCCGACGATTTCTTCGGGCTTGAAGAAGAAGTCGATCTCGATCTTCGCGTTTTCGTCGCTGTCCGAACCGTGGACCGAATTGGCTTCGATCGATTCGGCATAGGTTTTGCGAATGGTGCCTTCGGCTGCATCGGCGGGATTGGTCGCGCCCATCACGTCGCGGTTACGCTTTACGGCGTCTTCGCCTTCCAGCACCTGCACGACCACGGGGCCGCTGATCATGAATTCGACCAGCTCGCCAAAGAAGGGGCGTTCCTTGTGAACGGCGTAAAAGCCTTCGGCCTGTTCGCGGCTCATCTGGATGCGCTTGGAAGCGACGACGCGCAGGCCGGCTTCTTCCAGCATCTTGGTGACGCCGCCGGTCAGGTTGCGGCGGGTGGCATCGGGCTTGATGATCGAAAAGGTGCGGGTAACCGCCATGGTATTATTCCTCTGCGTGAAATCGGGTGCGCGCGGGTGAAAATCGGCAGCCGCGCGATGCCCGCGCCCCTAGCCGCGCGGACGGACGGGCACAACCCTGTTGTGGTTGGCCTGTTGTGGGGCCGGTTATGCGGAGCGACCGAACTTGCGAAAGGAATTACACGCGTCGGTCATTTGCCGAACAGCTTTCGCACGATGAACACGACGATCGAAACACCCGCCGCAAAGAGCAGCGCAGTGCCGATCTTGCCGAACATATTGTCGTAAAATCCGTCAGGACGGGAAAATTGCGCCGCCTGATCGGGTGTATTGACTGCCACGACCATGAACAGCGCCACTCCGATCAATAGCGCCAGCATGACGGGGCCGAGTGGCCCTTTAAGATTGCCTCTCGCCACGGCGCGCGCCCTGATCCCTATCCCTCGGTCCCATAGGCAATTTGCACCTGTGTCTTGCCATCGCCGCCATTGGCGACCACGTTCACGCCCAAAGCGTCGCTGCGGGCGCCCAGTACCTGGCTGCCCGAAAACTGGCCCTCGCTCTCGATCTCCAGCCCCGCGTTTTCAGCCTGTTTCCTATAGAAGGCGATCACTTTTTCGGGCGGGGCAGAGGTTTCCATGGCGATCATGCCGCCGCTTTTGCCGCCCTGATTGCCCTCGACGCTCATGGTGATTTTCGCGCCGGGATATGCGGTAAAGCCCTTGGGCAGATTTTCCGCACTGCCGGTTCCGGTTTTCACCACGGCCTCGGCCCCGTCGGCACGCAAGGTCATGGTACCATCGTCGTCATCGCCAACCGTGACGCTGCCGTCGGGCGTGGTGATGGTGGTGCCGCCGTCATCGGCATCCCCCCCGCCGCCGCACGCGGCAAGGGTCAAGGCGGAAAGGGCCAGTGCGGCCATGGCGGTCATGCGATCTGTCTTCATGCTTTCGTTCCCCCCGGACGTTAGCGTTCTAAATCAGGGCCCCTCGCGCCAGCGTCCCGACGCATCCTGGCTCCAGTAATGACGTTCGATACCGGCCTGCTGGCCCAATGCGCGCCAGCATACACGCGCATCTGCGATCGTCGATTCGGAGAATAGCAGAAGCGCACGGTCGAATCCCAGCGCCTCTTCGCGCCAGCGGCCATCGGCCAACGCGACGATGCCCGCATCATTGGCCGCAGCGGGGCTTTCGCCGATCAGCACCGGCTGGCGCGCATCGTTTTCACCGCCCGCCTCACCATTGGCGAGGAAACCGGGCGCTTCCCATAATTGCCGCGAAATCGCGCTGCGCTGGGCGGGGTCGGCGCTGACGACCATCATGCGCTGCCCCGCGCCCAGCACCTTGCCCGCCAGCATGGCAAGGGCCGATTCCGCGCTGTCGCGCGTCAGATGATAGAAATCGACCCGCGCCACGGCTGTTGCATCAGCCCTTCAGCGTGTCGCGCACGAACCGGTCGAGAAGCCGCACGCCATAGCCGGTCGCCCCCTTGTCCCAGGTCGCGCCCGGCTTGTCGGCCCAGACCATGCCTGCCACGTCCAGATGTGCCCAAGGCGTATCGTTCTGGATGAAACGCTGCAGGAACTGGGCAGCCGTGATAGAGCCGCCGAAACGCGGACCCACGTTCTTCATGTCCGCAATCTGCGAATCGAGCAGCTTGTCGTATTCGGGGGCCAGCGGAAAACGCCACAATTTCTCGCCCACGCTCTTGCCCGCGGCAGTCAGCGCCTCGGAAAGCTCGTCATTGTTCGAGAACAGGCCCGCGTGTTCCTTGCCCAGCGAGATCAGGATGGCGCCGGTCAAAGTGGCCAGATCGACGATCTTGGCGGGTTTGAATGTCTGCTGCACCCAGGTCAGCGCATCGCACAGCACAAGGCGTCCTTCGGCATCGGTGTTGATCACTTCGATCGTCTGGCCCGACATCGATTTCACGATGTCTCCCGGGCGCTGCGCATTGCCATCGGGCATATTCTCGGTCAGGCCGCAGATGCCCACGACATTGGCCTTGGCCTTGCGCTTTGCCAGCGCCAGCATCGTGCCTGCGACCGCGCCCGCGCCGCCCATGTCCCACTTCATTTCTTCCATGCCGGCAGCAGGTTTGATCGAAATGCCGCCCGAATCGAAGGTCACGCCCTTGCCCACGAAAGCGACCGGCGCTTCGTCGCCGCCGCCCTTCCAGTGCATGGCGATGATGCGCGCAGGCCGGTCGATCGACCCCTGCCCCACGCCCAGCAGCGCGCCCATGCCCAGCCGCGCCATATCGTCGACGGTCAGCACGGTGATTTCCACGCCGCTGCCTTCCAGACGCGCCTTGCACCGTTCGACGAAGGTTTCGGGATAGATCGTATTGGCCGGTTCGCTGACCAGTTCGCGCGTGAATTCGACGCCGGTTGCGACCGCGGCGGCGTCATCCCATGCCGCTTCGCTGCCCGCGGGCGCGCCGGTCACGACGATTTCTGTCAGCGAAGGCTTCTGCTCGTCCTTCAGCGTGGTGCGATAGGTGTCGATCCGCCACGCCCGCAGCCGCGCACCCAGCAGCAGCGCCGCCGCGCCCGATGCGTCGATGCCGGTCGCGGACAGATCCATGCCCAGCGCCTTTTTGCCCGATGTGAGATATTTCGCCGACAGCACCGCGCCCGCGCGTTCCAGCGAAGATGCATCGCCCTTGCCCGTTCCCAGCAGAACGATCTGCTGCACTGTTCCGTCCACTTCGGCGAAGCCGTCGAACAGCTGGCCCGCCTTGCCCGCAAAGCGGCTGGCCTTGGCCCCGTCGCGCACCGTGGCGGGCAGGGTTTCGGGCAGCGCCCCCTCGCCCACCGGCAGGACGGTGACGCGCAGATCGGCGGGAAGCGATTCGGCGAAAGTAATCTTCATGGGAGTGACCTTTATCCTGCTGTCATTCTGCTTTCATGCACCGCCGGAAGGGGTTGGCGGCACGGCAAACCGGTTTCGGTGTCCGGCAAGCACTGGTTTTACGCGATTGCAGTTAGGGAGCGGCGGTGCGATAGGCAAGCCGTCCCGCCCGATGCGACCCGTCGGGCCATAGTTTGCAACCCCCGGCGCATCGCCCGCGCGTATCAGAGCCTTTCGAGATCGAGCATCAGCGTCACATGCGAATTCCCGCGAACGGTCAGGCCCCAATTCTGCCGCCGGCTCATCGAGTTATGGCTGCCAACCGCGTGATCGCGGGCTTTTCCGCGCGCCTGCTGGCGGGCGCAGCGCTGGTCGCAGCGCTGCCTGCCATGGCGCAGGATAGCAACGGTCAGAATGCCAATGCCCAACCGCAAAGCGGAGCGGATCTGCTGGAACAGACGCCCGCAGACATGCCGCCCGTCACTATCGACGAACCGGGCTTTTGGGACGAAATAGATCACGCGCTTTATCCCGACAGTGTCGAGGATGCGCCCCCTCCCCCCGCAGGCACGCCGGAATCGCCATTCGGGATCGAGGCGCCCGAGGACGAGAACCAGATCGCATTCGAAGCGGACGAACTGGGGTATGAAAGCGGCGACGAAATCATCGTCGCGTCGGGCCGCGTTCTGCTGCGCCGGCAGGACCAGCAGTTGCAGGCCGATGAAGTGCGCTGGAACCGCTCCACCGGACAGATCGTGGCGACCGGCGATATCCGGCTGGTGGACCAGAGCGGCAATGTGCTGTTCACCGACCGGCTGGAACTGACCGACGAATTGCGCGCGGGCGCGATGCAGAACATGCTGCTGGTGCTGGCACAGGGCGGGCGCATGGCCGCACGTCGGGGCGAGCGGCTGGACGACGAGCGTGTCACGCTGACCGACGCGGCCTATAGCCCCTGCCCGGTCGAGGATGCCGACGGCTGCGGACAGGACCCGAGCTGGCGCATTACGGCGGATAATGTCGCCTATGACCCCGCCACGCAGATGATCCGGTTCCGCGGGGCAAAGCTGGAACTGTTCGGCCTGTCGCTGGTGCCTTTGCCGTGGATGGAAATCCGCGCCGACGGCCAGCCGGTATCGGGCCTTGTCACGCCCGACCTGCGCTTTTCCGCATCGAACGGGATGGAAGTCGAGGCGGGCTATTACTGGCGCATCGCCGCCAATCGCGAGCTGACGCTGAAGGGCACCGCCTATACCGAAGTGCTGCCCATGGCGCAGGCGCGCTATGCCGCGCTGACCGAGGACGGAGCCTATCAGCTGACGGGGTACATCACCTCGTCCTCGCGCGTGCCCATCGGCGATGCGACCGAGATCACGCCGCAAGAGGAAAAGGACCTGCGCGGCTATTTCGATGCGAACGGCCGGTTCCAGCTGGACGAGAACTGGAGCGTTACCGGATCGATCCGCGTCGCCAGCGACCGCACTTTCCTGCGCCGTTACGACATCAGCCGCGACGACCGCCTGCGTTCGATGGTGAATGTCGAGCGGATCGACGAGGATTCCTATTTATCCTTTGCCGGCTGGGCGACGCAGACCCTGCGCGTGGACGAGGAACAGGGGCTGGTGCCGATGGCGTTGCCCGCGATCGATTACCGCCGCCGCATCGCCGATCCGCTGCTGGGCGGGCAAATCATGCTGCAGGCCAATTCGATGGCCCTGTTCCGCGCTGACGGACAGGATACGCAGCGTGCCTTTGCCAGTGCGGAATGGAACCTGCGGGAACTAACCCCGTGGGGACAGGTGGTGGAACTGACCGCGCTGGCCCGCGGCGATGCCTATCACTCCACCGACAACGCGCTGACCAGCGTCGATCTGTATCGGGGCCGGTCGGGCTGGCAGGGTCGCGGGGTGGCGCTGGGCGCGATCGATGTGACCTATCCGCTGACGGGCGCCTTTCTGGGCGGGACACAGGTTCTGACCCCGCACATCCAGCTGGTCGCGACGCCCGACATCAAGAATCTCGACATCCCGAACGAGGATTCGCGCGCCTTCGACCTTGAGGATACCAATCTCTTCTCGCTCAACCGCTTTCCCGGTTACGACCGCGTGGAAGACGGGGTGCGGCTGACATACGGATTCGACTGGCGCTGGACCGCGCCGGGCTGGCGGATCGATGCCAGCCTTGGGCAAAGCTATCGCATGTCGGGCAATTCAGACCTCTATCCCGACGGCACCGGCCTTACCGGCGATACGTCGGATATCGTCGGGCGGGTCGATGTGCGCTGGCGCGAATGGGTGAAATTCGCGCATCGCTTCCGCGTGGACAAGGATACGCTGGCCGTGCGCCGCAACGAATGGGACGTCGCGGTGGGTACGCGCGACACCTATCTGGAAGCGGGCTATCTGCGCTTGAACCGCGACATTCCCGACACGCTGGAAGATTTGCGCGACCGCGAGGAAATCCGCCTTGCGGGCCGGGTCGCGTTCATGGACCACATGTCGGTTTTCGGATCGACCGTGATCAACCTGACCGACGCGGCCGAGGACCCCGGCAATACGTCGGACGGTTTCGATCCGCTGCGCACGCGGCTGGGCGTTGCGTATGAGGATGAGTGCATCGAACTGGGCCTGACATGGCGGCGCGACACACGCAGCACCGGCGATGCGCAGGCGGGCGATACGTTTCTGCTGCGTTTCCGGCTGAAAGGCATCGGGTTCTGATAGGTCCGGCCGGTGCATGCACGCCCATAGGGCCATTGCCGAAAGGGCGCTGCCGCCCTACACGGCCTTTCCCCCGGGATGCACATGGCGGGCTGCTTCATGGTGAACCGGCTCAGCCACGGTTAAGCCGGATCACGGCACAGGGGACGCTGCGGGCAGGACCGGCCGTGCTGCCTTTCCGGCAAGCGGCGCTCCGGTAACGGACCGTGACACAAGGATTTTACCGCGCCTGTCCGGCGTAAGGGGCAGATGCGGCAAGGGATGCTGATGATGACGACAGATGTGACGATTGCCAGATTGCAGCGCGGTGCGGCGGGAATTTGTGCCGCGGCGCTGATCGCCGTGCTTCCGGCAGCGGCGCAGGGGCAAAGCGCGCAACCCTCGATCGGCCCGTCGGTCGGAATGGAAAGCACCCCTGCGGCAAACGGTACTTCCGGCGTCCGCACCGCCAGCGCCAAGGTCAATGGCGAGATCATCACCCAGACCGATATCGACCAGCGCGTCGCATGGCTGGAAGCGACGAACCAGCGCCGCCTGACCCCGCAGGAACGCGAACAGGTGGTCCAGCAGCTGGTGGACGAGCTGATCCAGATCCAGAACGCGCGCGAGGCAGAGATCACCATCACCTCGGAAGAGGTGTTGCAGATGTACGACCGCTATGCCCAGCGCGAACTGGGCGTCACCTCGGCCGAGCTGGACGAGCTGACCAGGTCGGTCGGCTCCTCGCCCGCGTCGATCCAACGCATGTTGCTGGCCCAGACTGCGTGGCAGCAATTGCTGCGCCGTAATGTCGCGCCGCTGGTCAATGTCTCCGCACGCGAGGTGAACGAACAGATCGAGCGGATGAAGGCCGATCAGGGCACTGCCGAATACCGGCTGGGCGAGATTTACGTGGCCGCCCCCGCAGGCGCCGACGCACAGGTTGAACAGCGCATGCAGGCGATCATGACGCAATTGCAGGAAACCGGCGATTTCGCGGCGGTCGCGGCGCAATATTCGCAGGCCTCGACCGCGGCGCGCGGCGGCGATCTGGGCTTCGTGCGGCTGGATCGCCTGCCGCCCGAACTGGCCGCGATCGTGCCGCAGATGGAAACCGGCCAGTTGCAAGGTCCGATCCCGTGCTGCGGCGGCTATTCCATCCTGTATATGCGCGACAAGCGGCAGGTGATGGTGGCCGATCCGCGCGACGGTCAGGTCAGCCTTGCCCAGATCACGATCAACATGCCCGCAGGCCTGTCGATGAACGAGATGAACCGTTTTGCCGCCGATTTCGGCACCAAGACGCAGGGGTTCACCGGCGGTTGCTCCACGGTCGAGGCCGATGCGAAGAAGATCGGTGCCGAAGCGGTGCTGGTGAACCAGATCGCGATCCGCCAGCTGCCCAACCAGCTGCAGGAAATGGTGATGAGCACGCCCGACGGCGGCGTGACCCGCCCCTATGGCGTGGCCGCCAGCGACGCGAGCCAGCCGCTGCGCGCGATGATGGTGTGCAGCCGGTCCGACCCGCCGATGCTGAACGGCCCGACTTTCGATCAGGTGATGAACCAGATCGAGGACGAGCGCATCGAACGCCGCGCCCAGAACTATATGCGCGACCTGCGCCGCGACGCCATCGTCGAGTATAACTGATCGAAGCGGCGGCCCCGATGCTCCATCAGGCGCCTTCGGGGCTTGTCGTATCGACAGGCGATCCGGCCGGAATCGGTCCGGAACTGATCGCGCGGCTGTGGGAAATGCGCGGGGCAGAGGCTTTGCCTCCCTTCGCCTGCGTCGGCAGCGCCACCCTGTTGCAGGCCGCCGCTGCCAGCGTGGGCATCGATCTGCCGGTCGCGCGCATCGAAACCATGGCACAGGCGGGCGATATGTTTGCCGATGCGCTGCCGGTGATCGATCTGGGCGATGTCCCGTACCGCCCCGGCCAGCCCGATGCGCAGGGGGCGCGGCTGGCGCTGGACAGCCTGACCCGTGCCAGCGCCATGGCCGTATCGGGTGAGGCTGGCGGCATATTGACTGCCCCGATCGCCAAGGCCGAACTGGCGAAGGTCGGTTTTACCCATCCGGGCCAGACCGAATTCGTGGCCGAAGCCTGCGGCGCGCCCGCCGACGACGCGGTGATGATGCTGGCCGGACCGTCGCTGCGCGTCGTGCCCATTACGGTCCATGTCGCCCTGTCGCGCGTGCCCGCATTGCTGTCCGCCCGGCTGATCCATCGCCGCACCGCCATCGCCGCCCGCGCCCTGCAGCGCGATTTCGGCATTGCCGCACCGCGCATTGCCGTCGCGGGGCTGAACCCCCATGCCGGAGAGAACGGACGCATGGGCAGCGAGGATGCGGCGATTATCGCGCCTGCCGTCGAACAATTGCGCGCGGACGGGTTCGACGTGCGCGGGCCGCTGCCTGCCGACACCATGTTCCACGCCGCCGCGCGCGAAACCTATGATTTTGCAGTGTGCATGTATCACGATCAGGCACTGATCCCGCTGAAGGCGCTGGATTTCGACAAAGGCGTCAATGTCACGCTGGGCCTGCCGGTGATCCGCACCTCGCCCGATCATGGCACCGCGTTCGACATCGCGGGCACGGGCCGTGCGCATGCGGGGCCGATGCTGGCGGCGCTGCGCATGGCAGGCGAATGCGCCGCGCGGCGACACAGGATCGCGGCATGAACGCGCCCCAACTGCCCCCCTTGCGCGAAGTCATCGCGAAACACGGGCTGTCCGCGTCAAAGGCACTGGGCCAGAATTTCCTGTTCGACGAACAATTGCTTGACCGCATCGCCGCAATACCCGGCTCGTTGAAGGACCGGGATGTGCTGGAAATCGGCCCTGGCCCCGGCGGGCTGACCCGCGCCCTGCTGCGCGCAGGGGCAAAGGTCACCGCGATTGAGATGGACCGCCGCTGCCTGCCCGCTCTGGCCGAACTGGGAGAGACCTTTCCCGACCGGCTTACGGTGATCGAGGGCGATGCCATGGCCATCGATCACGACAGCCTGTTCGACGGGCCTTATGCCGTTGTGGCCAACCTGCCCTATAATGTCGGCACGGCGCTGTTCACCCGCTGGATGGGACAGGAAGAATGGCCGCCGCGATGGACGTCGCTGACGCTGATGTTCCAGCAGGAAGTCGCGCAGCGCATCGTCGCAAGTCCCAATAGCAGCGCCTATGGCCGTCTGGCCGTGTTGGGTCAGTGGCGGGCCGAAGCGCGGATCGCGATGAAAGTGCATCGCAGCGCCTTTACCCCGCCGCCCAAGGTGATGAGCGCCATCGTCCACGCCGTCCCCGCCGCCGCGCCGCGGGGCGTGTCGATGCGCGTGCTGGCCCGCGTGACAGAGGCGGCGTTCGGCCAGCGGCGCAAAATGCTGCGCCAGTCGCTGAAAAATGTGGCGGGCGCGCTGGACGCGCTGGCCACGCTGGATATCGATCCCGCTCGCCGCGCAGAGACTTTGTCGATCGCGGAATTCTGCGCCATCGCGCGCGAACTTACCTGAGCGGGTTTCATTACGACCCCGACTGCACTACCTCTTGTTGCATATGAAACCAGAGGATCCCGCCATTACCGCCGCACAGGCCGCCATGCTGGCCGCCATCGAGCCCGCCCGCATGTTGGACCGCACGCTGGCGTGGAGCGCGATCAACAGCGGGACGGGCAATCTGGACGGGCTGGCGCATCAGGCAGAATTGCTGGCGGCCTGCTTTGGCGAATTACCGGGCGAGGTGCGGATGGAAGACCCCGCCCCCGTCAGCGCCATCGATGCGGCGGGCCGCGAAATCGCCTTGCAGCGTGGGCAGCATCTCGTCCTTTCGGTCCGTCCCGACGCGGCACGGCGGGTGTTGCTGACGGGGCATATGGACACGGTTTTTCCCGCCGACCACCCGTTCCAGACGATCCGCGAACTGGAACGGGGCGTGCTGAACGGACCCGGCCTTGCCGACATGAAGGGCGGCATCGCGGTCATGGCAGAGGCATTACTGGCGTTCGAGCGCAGCCCGCTGGCATCCACGCTGGGCTATGATGTGATGATCAATTCGGACGAGGAAGTGGGCAGCCAGTCCTCTGCCCCGCTGATCGCGCGACTGGCGGCGGACAAGCTGGCGGCGCTGACCTATGAACCCGCGACCATGCCCGATGGCACGATGGCGGGCGCGCGGGGCGGTTCGGGCAATTACTCGGTAATTTTCACGGGCCGTTCGGCGCATGCGGGACGCAATCCGCAGGACGGGCGCAACGCGCTGGTCGCTGCCAGCGATCTGGTCCTGCGGCTGAAGGCAATGCAAACCACCGATCTGCCGATCAATCCGGCGAAGATCGACGGCGGCAGCGCCAATAATGTCGTGCCCGACCATGCGGTGCTGCGTTTCAACATCCGCCCCAAAAGCCGCAAGGTCGCGGAGGCGTTCGAGGGCAGCCTGCCCGGCCTGCTCAACGCGATTGCTGCGCAGCACGAGGTGGAGGTGCATCTGCACGGCGGCATATCGCGCCCGCCCAAACCCGTCGATCCGCAAGCCGCGCGCCTGTTCGCTCTGGTCGACGATAGCGCGCGCGCATTGGGCCTGATCGCAGCGCGGCGCGATACGGGCGGAGTGTGCGACGGCAATAATATCGCGGCCTGCGGCGTGCCCGTGGTCGATACGATGGGCGTGCGCGGCGGGGCGATCCACTCTCCGGACGAATATCTGATCGTCGAATCGCTGGCCGAACGCGCACAATTGTCGGCGCTGGTTTTGCGCCGCCTTGCGCAGCATGGTCTTGGCGACGGCGCGCCCGACCTTTCGGAGAATGCATGACCCATATCATCCGCCCTTCGCGTCCCGACGATCTGGAAGCCTTGTATGAAATGGCGAAGCTGACCGGCGGCGGCTTTACCAACCTTCCGCCCGACCGGCCCGCGTTGACCGCCAAGCTGAACGCCAGCGCGCGCGCTTTCTCCCGACCGGCCGACTCCGAAATCGGCAATGATCTGTTCGTGCTGATGCTGGAGGATGCAGCCAGCGGCCGGATATTGGGCACATGCCAGATCTTCAGCCGGATCGGCGGCGATCTGCCGTTCTATTCCTATCGCATCGCCACGCTGACGACCCACAGCCGCGAGCTTGACCGCACATTCCGCAACCAGATGCTGAACCTCGTCACCGATCTGGAAGGGTCGAGCGAGGTCGGCGGGCTGTTCCTTCACCCCAATGCGCGTGCGGGCGGGCTAGGCATGTTGCTGGCGCGCAGCCGTTATCTGTTCATCGCCATGCATCGCGCGCGTTTCGGCGACCGGTTGCTGGCCGAATTGCGCGGCGTGGTCGACGCACAGGGCAACGCGCCGTTCTGGGACGGTGTCGCGGGCCGGTTTTTCGGCATGAGCTTTCGCGATGCCGACGAATTCAACGCATTGCACGGCAACCAGTTCATTGCCGATCTGATGCCCAAGAACCCGATCTATGTGAATATGATCAGCGAGGAAGCGCGCGATGCCATCGCCGTGACCCACGAAAGCGGCCGCCCCGCCCGCCGCATGCTGGAGGCAGAGGGTTTCCGCTTTGAAAACTATGTCGATATTTTCGATGCCGGCCCGACGATGATCGCACGCACCGATCAGGTGAAGACGATTGCCGCCACGCGCGGTGCCTCCATGGCGACGGGCGAACCGGCGAACTGCCAGCGCGCGCTGGTCGCGGCGGGGGCGTTACAGGATTTCCGCTGCGCCATGGCACGGGTAGAGCCGCGCGACGACGGATCGCTGGCGGTGGAGGCAGAGGCTGCCGCCGCGCTGCAACTGCGCCCCGGCGATGCGCTGTTCTGGGCGCCGCGATAAAGGACCATGCCCATGCTGCGCGAGATCAATTTCGACGGGATCGTCGGCCCTTCGCATAATTACGCGGGACTCAGCCTTGGCAATCTGGCCGCTACGCGCCACGCGGGCGATACGGCCTTTCCGCGAGAGGCGGCGCTGCAGGGCATTGCCAAGATGCGCCATAATTTGCGGCTGGGGCTGGGACAGGGCTTTTTCCTGCCGCTGCCGCGCCCGAACCGCGCTTTTCTGCACGACATGTGCGCCAATGAAGAGTTCGATCCGGCACTGACGGCCATGGCATGGTCGGCCAGTTCGATGTGGACCGCCAATGCCGCCACCGTTTCCCCCGCGCCCGATACGGCGGACGGGCGTTGCCATCTGACGGTCGCCAATCTGGTGACCATGCCGCACCGGTCGATCGAATGGCCCGACACTCTGCGGCAATTGCGCATCGCCTTTGCAGACCAGACGCATTTTGCCGTCCACGGCCCCGTGCCGCCCACTTTCGGTGACGAAGGCGCGGCAAACCATATGCGCATGGGCGCTTCGCATGCCGAGGCAGGGGTCGAAATTTTCATCTATGGCCGCCCCGGCGGGAAATTTCCCGCCCGCCAGCACGAGCAGGCGTTCCGCGCCATCGCGCGCCGCCACGGCCTGAACCCGGGACGCTGCATCTTTGCCGAACAGGCGCCCGAGGCGATTGCCGCAGGGGCGTTCCACAATGACGTGGTGGCCGTCGCGAACGAGGATGTGCTATTCTGCCACGACCAGGCCTTCGCCGATAAAGACGCGCTCTATGCCGCGATCCGCGAAAAGCTGCCCACGGCCAAAATCGTCGAGGTTCCGGCCAGTGCCGTCAGCCTTGCCGATGCCATTTCGAGTTACCTCTTCAACGCGCAGCTGGTGACTTTGCCCGAAGGGGTGCAGGCGCTGATCGTGCCGACCGAAGCGTGGGACAATGCGCCCGTGCGCGCCTTTCTGGATGCGATGGTCGCAGGCAACGGACCCATTCGCAAGGTGCTGCCCGTCGACGTGCGGCAATCCATGGCCAATGGCGGAGGGCCAGCATGTCTGCGGCTTCGCGTGGTGGCTGACCCTGCAACGGTGGACCCGCGCTTTATGCTGGACGACGCCAAGGCCGACCTTCTGGAAGGGGTGATCGCGCGCCATTGGCCCGAGCGGATATCCTCTGCCGAAATCGGCAACGAAGCCCTCGCCGACCATATCCGCAACGCGCACGGGCACCTGTGCGAGGCCGTTGGGCTCAAGGATTATGGTTAACAACTTTGTCGGGAACCGTCAGAAAGGTTACCAAGTTCTTAACAAGAGGATTCGCCCGCAACTGTTGAGGAGTTGACCAAGCCTTGTTCGCCGCCAAACTCAAAAAGCTGGGTCGGCTGTTCGTCATCAAGACGCGGATAGAGGCCTATCTGGTCATCTATGCATTGGGGCTTGGCGCGGCGGAGCGCGGTACGCATTACCTCGACCAATATCCCGGATACGGCGGATATTTGCTGTTTCTGGCTTGCACCGGCTCAGTCTTTCTGGCGGGCGCGAAAATCCTCGATTGCGTCAGGATGGAGCGCGAGAAACGGGACACCACGACCATTCCGACCACCGCCGACTGATTGCTTTCGGGGGAAATACCGATATTCCCCGCTCCGTTCTACCGATAGCACCGGTCCCGACGATCCATAACCGGGGGACTGTATGATGGCGAAATCATGGACACTGCTGCTGATCGCGGGGGCCGCGTGGCTGCCCGCCGCTTGCGCCACAACAGCCCTCGCGCCGGTCGATACGACCGCCAACACCCCTCCCACCTCGATCGAGGAAGTCGGTGTGATCAGCGAGAATTACCCGCTGCCCAAAGGTTATTTAGCCCCTGCCGATGCGCCCGATAGCCTGGCCTTGCTGCCACCCCCACCTGCCGCAGGAACCGCTGCCAAGGCCGCCGACCAGCAAGCCTATGTCGATGCGATTTCCGCCCCGCCCGAACGACAGGCCCTGGCTGCGTCGGACGCCGATCTGAACTGGCCGCATGTGGTATCGTCGTTCGAACCCATCGTCGGCATGTCGCTGTCCGACGGGTCGAAACCCCATACCGAAATGCTGCTGCGCCGCGCGATGACCGATGCGGGCCTGTCCACCTATCGCGCCAAGAACCATTACCAGCGCGTTCGCCCCTTTGTCGAGAACGAGGCGGGAAGCTGCACGCCCGACGAGGAAGAGGTGCTGCGGACCGACGGATCTTACCCGTCAGGCCACACCGCCATCGGCTGGATGCTGGCGCTGGTGCTGACCGAACTGGTCCCCGCGAAAGAGAACGAGATACTGAAACGCGGCTATGATTTTGGCCAAAGCCGCGTCGTCTGCCGCGTCCATTGGTATAGCGACACCGTATCGGGCCGGAACATCGCATCGGCCACCTTCGCCCGACTTCAGGCCGATCCGGTATTCAGGGCGCAGGCCGAACTGGCAAAGAAGGAACTGGCTGAATAGGCACAGATGCGCGCTGACTAGGTCTGCCGCCTCTTAATCGTAATCGCTGGAATAATCGTCCTCGGCCAGATCGCTGAACCGGGTGATACGCGGTTCAAAGCGCAGCCGGACCTTGCCGGTGGAGCCGTGGCGCTGCTTGGCGACAATCAGCTCGGCCAGACCGAACACGCGTTCCATTTCGGCGGCCCATGCGGCATGCGCCTCGTGCACCTTGGCCTCGTCGGTTTCCAGCGGGCGTTTCGGCTCGCGCGAGGCGACATAGTAATCTTCACGATAAATGAACCAGACCATATCGGCGTCCTGCTCGATCGAGCCGGATTCGCGCAGGTCGGACAGCATCGGGCGCTTGTCGTCGCGCTGTTCCACCGCACGCGACAGCTGTGACAGCGCGATCACGGGGACCTGGATTTCCTTGGCCAGCGTTTTCAGGCCGCGTGAAATTTCCGAAATCTCGTTCACGCGGTTGTCGTTTGCGCGGCCCGAACCCTGCAGCAATTGCAGATAATCGACCACGACCAGCCCGATATTATGCCGCCGCTTCAACCGCCGCGCACGCGCACGCAGCGCCGCGATCGACAGGCCCGGCGAATCGTCGATAAACAGCGGAAGCTCGTTAAGCTCCTGCGACGCGCGCGACAGCGCCTGAAAATCCTCGCGGCTGATCTTGCCCATGCGGAGGTTGTGCGAGCTGATGCCCGAATTCTCGGCAAGGATACGCGTGGCCAGCTGGTCCGCGCTCATTTCCAGTGAGAACAGCGCCACCGCCGCGCCCACCGATTCCTCTTCACTGATCCCGTCCGCCAGATCGCGGCGTAGCCGGTTCGCCGTGTTGAACGCGATATTGGTGGCGAGCGAGGATTTGCCCATGCCGGGCCGACCGGCAAGGATGATAAGGTCGGAATCGTGCAGCCCGCCGGTCTTCTCGTTGATCGAGTTGAAGCCGGTCGTGGTGCCCGAAACATGGCCGCCGGAATTCAGCGCCTGTTCGATCATTTTGATCGACGTCCGCGTCGCATCAGCAAAGCTCTGCGTTTCGCTGCCGGTCGATGCGCCCTCGGCCACTTTGAACAGAGAGCTTTCGGCCCGCTCGATCTGTTGCATCGGCTCGACCGTTTCGGACGTGTCCATCGCATCGGTCACCAGCTGGCGGCCCACCGATACCAGTTCGCGCAGCAGCGCCAGATCGAACACTTGCTGCGCCAGTTCCTTGGGCGCGAGCAGTGCGTGCGGATCGGCGGTCAGCCGGGCGAGATAGGAAATCCCGCCCAGCTCCTTCAGCGCCTCGTCATCCTCGAAATACGGTTTCAGCGTGACCGGCGTGACCACCGCCTTGCGGTCGATCAGCACCATGATGCGTTCGAAAATGCGCGAATGCAGCGGTTCGAAGAAATGGTCCGCGTTCAGATTGACCGGCAATTCTTCCAGAACGCGATTGTCAATCAGCACCGCGCCCAGAAAGGCGGCCTCCGCCTCTACGTTAGAGGGCAGCACGCGCGCGGGTGCATCCTGATCGGCAGGGGAAACGGCATGAAGGGGGACAGGGTCGTACTGATTCATAGAGCAGGGTAATGCCTATCACACCGGCAAGCATCAAGCGGATTAAGGGCAGGATTTATCCACCCCCTGTGGGGAATCGTGGAACGTCTTGTGAAGCGCGGATTTTAGCTCGCGACCGTCAACGGGCGAGCTGGAACACCGCATGTTCGGCGCGCAAATTCGCCGCCGCCGACGCGGTGACGCGCCCGCCTTTCAGAAACCAGCTGCGTTCGACCGAAAGGCCCAGACGGTTCACCAGAGCGCGGAAATCGTCGATCGTCACATGGTGGATATTGGGCGTGTCGTACCATGTTTCGGGCAGCAGCCGGGTGACCGGCATATGGCCACCGAACATCAGGCTGGCGCGCACCCGCCAATGGGCGAAATTGGGAAACGACACGAAACCGCGCGGCGCGATGCGCAGCAATTGTTCGATCACCAGATCGGGACGGCGCGTGGTCTGCAAGGTTTGCGACAGGATCGCGACATCGACGCTGTTGTCGGGATAGAACGCCAGATCGCTGTCGGCATCGCCCTGCAGCACCGACAGCCCGCGCGATACGCAGGTGGCCACATTGGCAGGCTCGATCTCCAGCCCGCGCGCGTCGCAGCCGCCCGCCACCAGCGCCGCCATCAACGCGCCATCGCCGCACCCCACGTCGAGCACGCGGCTGTCAGGCACGACATGTTGCGCGATCACGGCAAGATCGGGCCGCAGGCCGGATTGGGGCGCTACCATCACAGGAAACCCTCGATCACGCGGTCGAGCGCGGGCACATCCAGCAGAAAGCTGTCATGCCCGAACGGCGCCGACAATTCGACGAAGCTGACCGGCGCGCCCGCCGCATTCACCGCATGGGCAATCCGCCGCGATTCGCTGGTGGGATAAAGCCAGTCGGTATCGAAGCTGACGAGGCACATGCGCGCTTTCAGCCCCGCGAACGCCTCGGCCAGACGGCCTCCATGTTCCTCGGCCAGATCGAAATAATCCATGGCGCGGGTGATATAGAGATAGCTGTTCGCATCGAACCGGTCGGTAAAGGCCAAACCCTGATAACGCAGATAGCTTTCGACCTGGAAATCGGCGTCAAAGCCGAATGTCTTGGCTTCGCGGTCCTGCAGGTTCCGTCCGAATTTCTCGGTCAGGCCCTGTTCCGACAGATAGGTGATATGCGCCGCCATGCGCGCCACGGCGAGCCCGCTTTCGGGGCCGACTTTCCGCGGATCGTCGACATTTTCCGCATAATAATCGCCGCCCTTCCATTCGGGATCGGCCATGATCGCCTGCCGCCCGACTTCGTGGAACGCGATATTCTGCGCGGAGTGCCGCGCCGCCGATGCCAGCACCAGCGCCGCGCCGAAACGGTCGGGCCAGTTCGCCGCCCAGCTGAGCACCTGCATCCCGCCCATCGACCCGCCGACCAGCGCATGCAGCCGGTCGATACCCAGTTGATCGACCAGCGCGACCTGCGCGCGGACCATGTCGCGGATGGTGATGACGGGAAAGCGCATCGCAAAAGGCGCGCCATCCTCTGCCGCGCTGGACGGACCGGACGATCCCATGCAGCTGCCGATCACGTTCGAACAGATGACGAAGAACCGGTCGGTGTCGATCGGCAAGCCCGGCCCCACCACGCGCTGCCACCAGCCGGGCTTGCCCGTCTTGGGGTGCGGGCTGGCAAGGTGCTGGTCGCCCGTCAGCGCATGGCAGACAAGGATCGCATTATCCTTGGCCGCATTCAGCCGCCCGTATGTCTGATAGGCGACCTCGACCGGCGCAAGGCTGCGTCCGCTGTCGAGCAGCAGCGGCCGGGAAAGTTTCAGCACATGGGCTTCGGTATGGATCGTGCCAGCGTCTGCCATTCGGGCGCGCTTGGATCGACTTGCCCCTTCTGTCAACGATAGCAATGCGCGCGCGGGCGTGATTTCGCGAATTGCACGATTGGCGAATGCGGTGCAGGCGGCTAATGCGCAGCCCCATGAACAGCCAGATCAGCCCCGATACCGCGCCCGAAGCCAAGGGCGGCCCCCGCATGAAGCCGTGGATCGAGGCGATCCATGCCTATGTGCCCGGCAAGTCGGCGGGCGCGGACGGCAAGCCGTTGATCAAGCTGTCGGCCAACGAAAACCCACTGGGCACCAGCGAGCTGGCGCTGGCCGCGCGGGCGGCGGTGGCGGGGCCCGCGATTTATCCCGATCCCGATTCCAAAGCCCTGCGCGCCAAGATCGGCGAAATTTACGGCCTGAACCCTGCGCAGATCGTGTGCGGCACCGGCAGTGACGAAATCCTGCATATCGCGGCGCAGGCCTATGCAGGGCCGGGGGACGAGATTGTCTATGTCCGCTATGGCTTTGCGGTTTACGACATCGCCACGCGCCGCTGCGGCGCAACGCCCGTCGTCGCACCCGACCGCGATTACGGCACCGATGTCGATGCATTGCTGGCCTGCGTGACCGCGCAGACGCGCGTGGTGTTTCTTGCCAACCCGAACAATCCCACGGGCCGCTATATCGGCGCGGAAGAGCTGGCGCGGCTGCATGCGGGCCTTCCGAACGATGTGCTGCTGGTGGTCGATCAGGCCTATGGCGAATATCTGGCCGAGGGTGAGGACGACGGCGGCATCGCATTGGCCAAGGCGCATGACAATGTGCTGGTCACGCGCACCTTTTCCAAGATCTATGGCCTTGCGGGCGAACGGATCGGCTGGGGCTTTGGCGCGCCTGCCATCGCCGACGCGCTGAACCGCATTCGCGGACCGTTCAACGTGACCCTGTCGGGTCAGGCCGCCGCGCTGGCCGCGCTGGAGGATCAGGATTTCGTCACCCGTTCGCGCAACGCCAATGCCGCCAGCCGCGCGCGTTTCGTTTCGGCGATCGAGGCATTGGGCAATCACGGCCTGTCCGCCGTTCCCAGCGAAGCGAATTTCGTGCTGGTGCTGTTTCAGGGCGCGCTGACGGCAGAGGCGGCGCAGGATGCCATTGCGGCGGCAGGCTATGCGGTGCGGCATTTGCCGGGGCAAGGCCTGCCCCATGCCTTGCGCATCACCATCGGTTCGGATGCGCAGATGGACGACATCACCGCCGCCATCCGCACCGCCGCAAAGGCCGCGTCGTGACCGATACCCCGTTCCGGCAGATCGCCATCATCGGCCTTGGCCTGATCGGCGGGTCGATCGGCCTTGCCACGCAAGAGGCCCTGCCCGACACGCGCGTTACCGCATTTGACGCGGACGAAGCCGTGCGCATCCGCGCGCTCGATCGGGGACTGGCGCACGAGGTGTTCGACGACCCCAAGGCCGCCGTCGCCGGTGCCGATCTGGTCGTGCTGTGCGTGCCGGTGAATGCGATGGGCGCTGCCGCCGCCACATTGCAGGGCGCGCTGAAACCCGATGCGATCATCAGCGACGTGGGATCGTGCAAGCAGTCGGTCGCCGAAGCGATCGCCGCCGCCCTGCCCGGCCAGCCGATCGTGCCCGCCCATCCCGTCGCGGGCACCGAACATTCGGGTCCGGACGCGGGCTTTGCCAGCCTGTTCCGCAATCGCTGGTGCATTCTGACGCCTGCCGATGGCGCGGCGCCGGACGATGCGGATCGCACCGCCGCATTCTGGACGGCGCTTGGCGCCAAGGTAGAGATGATGGACGCGCGCCATCACGATCTGGTGCTGGCGATTACCAGCCATGTGCCGCATCTGATCGCCTATACCATCGTCGGCACCGCATCCGATCTTGAGGACGTGACCCGCAGCGAAGTCATCAAATATTCGGCAGGCGGATTTCGCGATTTCACCCGCATTGCCGCATCCGACCCGACCATGTGGCGCGACGTTTTCCTGTCGAACAAAGAGGCCGTGCTGGAAGTGCTGCAGCGGTTCAGCGAGGATCTGTCGGCGCTGCAACGCGCTATCCGCTGGGGCGACGGGGATGCGCTATTCGACCATTTCACCCAGACCCGCGCCGTGCGCCGCTCTATCATCGAGGAAGGGCAGGACGATGCCCGCCCCGACTTCGGCCGCCGCGACCACGGCGGAACGCAGGGCAAATAGTCGGGTCAGGCCTGAAATTCGGGATTCAGCGCATTCAGCGCCTCGCGCACGCGGCGTTCCACTTCGGCGCGTTCAAGACCGGCGGGGATCACCTCTCCGATGCGATATATGATGGTGCCGCGCCGCTTGGGCATGTGGTGATACAAATGCCCGCTGTTCACCGCGACCGGCACCATCGGCAGGCCCAGCAGGCGGTAAATGCCATAAAGGCCCGATTGCATTTTGGGCGACGCGCCGACCTCTACCCGCGTGCCTTCGGGGAACAGGGCGAAATCGCGTCCGGTGGGTTTGATCGCGTCGGCCTTGCGCTTCATGTCGCGCAGCGCCGCCGCGCCGCGTTCGCGGTCCACGCCGACCACGCCATAGCGGGTGGCCAGCGCGCCCCATAGCGGGATGCGGATCAATTCGATCTTGGCAAAGGGCACCGGATGGCCCGGCAAGAAGGTCGGCAGATCGATCGCCTCGAAAAAGCTTTCGTGGCGCAGCACATAAAAGGCCTGAATCGCGGGCCGCGCGCCCTCTATCCGGATGTCGATGCCCAGAATATGGCGCACGCACCAGCGGTGGAAATGGGACCACCCTTCGGCCACGCGCATCAAGGCAGGCTGCGAGAGGACTCGCATCAATGTCGCCCCCAGCACATAGAACAGCGATCCGGTGTAGAAGATCACCGCGAACAGGATCGTGCGAGCCCACGCCATCATCCGCTGCACTACAGGTCGAACAGCGCCGCGACCCAGCCGATCAGCAGCTTGTGATATTCAAGGAACAGCATGGCGAGCGATGGTTCGGTGTGCACCGCATCGCGCAGGATCGTCACGTCGGGACCGATCTGGCGACGCAGGTCCGATGCCGCGCGGCGCATATGGTAATCGGCCGTGACCAGACGGATGCTGGCGACATCGTTGGCCGCGATCCATGCCGCCGTTTCCTCGGCATTGGTGCGCGTGTCGACCGCGTCATAGCCCAGCGTAATGCAGCAGTTCATCAGGCTGGAGGGAATGGCGAATTGCGCGGCGAGTTCGGCCTCTTTCACTTCGCGGCCCACGCCCGATACCAGCATGGCCCCGCTCCATCCTTCGCGCAAAGCCTCTACCCCGCGCTCGATACGGCCCGCGCCGCCCGTCAGCACGACGATGCCATCGGTCTTGTCCTCTCCCGCAGGTTGCGGAGGAACGGCGGCGAACCAGATGAAGCCGATCGCCCAGACAAGCAACAGAAAGGACAGGATGCGGCGGATCATGACAAACGGGCTTTAAGCCGCACTTCGCGGCGGGGCAATCGCCCGGCTGCAAATGTCGTATTTCGATGCACAGCGTGATGCGCCGTCACACCATGCGCCGCAGCGTCGCCAGCACCGTCAGACGTGCCGTGATCGCCGCCAGAACGGTCGCCATCACAGGGATCAATGCCAGCAATATCCAGTGCCAGACGCTTAAACCGCGCGCAGCCTCGCCCGGCCCCAGCGCCGCGAACCGTCCGCCCAGAACGATCACCACCGCCACCGCGACGGCAAAGCCCGCCGCACCGCCGATGCCTGCGCCAACGGCCGCCGCGCGCTGGAACAATTGCGCCACTTGCCGGTCCGCTGCGCCCAGCAGATGCATTAGTTCGATAATCTCGCGATTGGCGGCCAACGCGCTGCGGCTGGCCAGCAGCACCGCCGCCAGCGTCGCCAGCGCCAGCACGCCCACCAGCGCCAACGCCAGCCATTGCATCGCTTCGATCGCCTGACCCACGGGTTCCAGCCAGCCGGTATCGGCATTGACCAGCGCGTCGGGCGCGGCTTTTACGATACGCGCGCGCAATCCGGCCAGCGCTGCCCCGTCCGCCTCGCCCGCCAGTTGCACTTCGATCAGTTCCGGCAGGACCAGCAGACTGTCATCGGCCTCACCCGCTTCCTGTCCCGAATCGTCCGCCCCCAGATCACCCAGCCACGGCTCGATCAGGGCGGCGCGTTCGTCTTCATCCATGCGGCGCAAAGATTGCACGCCATCGCCTTCGGACAGGATCGCCACGACCGCTTCGGCCTGCCGCGCGGCCTCTGCCTCGGGCGGACCGGCGATCTGGATCGTCACCCCGCCCGCCAGTTCGTCCCTCGCTGTCGATGCGATCGAACCCAGCGCCAGCCCGCCAGCCGCCGCGATCACGGTCAGCGCGGTCATGATGGCGATCACCCATGGCACCGGCCCCACGATGGCCCGCTGCTTGATGATGGGATCTGACCCCGCCTTCAACGTCCAGCGCGCGGGATTGACCCGCAGCGCCGACAGCCGGATGCGCAGATCGTGCCTGCCGGGGGAAAACACGCCCCCTACCATGGATCGCCATTCCGTTCGGCGGGTTGCCAGCTGTGCGGCGGGTTGCGCAGTGCGCCGGTCGGATCGGTCAGCCGCCCGCGCTCCAGCCGCATGACCGAGGCATCCTTCATCCGCCCCATCAGCGTCATGTCATGCGTTGCCAGCACAACGGTCGTGCCCAGCCGGTTCATCGCGCCGAACAGCCGCAACAGCCGCACCGCCATATCGGGATCGACATTGCCCGTCGGCTCGTCCGCGACCAGCAGGTCGGGCCGCGTGATGACGGCACGGGCAATGGCCACACGCTGCTGTTCCCCGCCCGACAAGGTTTCGGGACGCGCATGCCGGCTGGCGCCCAGCCCCACCCAGTCGATCATATCGTCGACGGGACCGTGCATTTCTTCCTCGCTCACCCCCGCCAGCCGCAGCGGCAGGGCGATATTGTCGTAAACCGTCAGATGGGGGACCAGGCGGAAATCCTGAAAAACCACACCGATCCGGCGGCGCAACGCGGGGCGGGCCGCGCGTTCCAGATGCACAGCATCTTCGCCGAACAGCGCGATTTCCCCGCGCGACGGGCTTTGTGCCAGATAGAGCAGCTTCAAAATCGATGTTTTGCCCGCGCCCGACGGGCCGGTCAGGAAATAGAACCGTCCGCGATGCAGCTGGAACGAGATATCGGACAGGATCTCGCGCTCGGTCCCGTAACGCAGGCCGACATTTTCGAACCGCACAATGGGTTCGCGCGAACGCTGCGCGCCGGGCGCGACCGGCCCCTGCGGGCCGCCGCTGCCGAATGCGGCATCGTTCACAAGGTCTGGACGGGACGATCCGCTGCCTGTGGCCTGCATCTTTCTTCTCGTCAGCGGGTTAAGCGGGGCCCGGACGCCCCTTCACCATGGCTTCAATAGCATCTGGCGCGCGCAATCGAGCCCTTGGCGGACCGTTGATGTGGATAACACTGCGCTATCGTTAACCCTTCGCTGCGCAACACTTGCCCTGATTCGCGTCTCGGGCTTAGATTCTTCTTATGCAGATCGCATGTCCCGCCTGTCACACGCGCTATACGGTGCCCGACAACGCCATCGGCGCGCAAGGACGCATCGTTCGCTGCGCCAAATGCCGGCACAGCTGGCATCAGGACGGTTTCGAGAGCGCGGCGGCGGAAGAAATTCCTGCCGCAAGCACCGAACCGCAACCCGCGCCCGCTGCCGAACCCGCGCCTCCCCCTGCCGAGCCTGCGCCTGCCGAGCCTGCGCCAGAGCCTTTCGCCAGCGAAACCGCGTGGAGCGATGCGCCGCCCGCGCCGCGCGGCTGGGCCGATGTGGGCGCAACCGCGACCGCCGAACCCGTTGCCGAAGTCGCCGAAGCAGACGCGGACATCGATGAATTCACCGAAACCGCCACCATCGTCGACGAGGTCGAGATCGACGTCGAACCCGACCCGGTGGTCGAGGAAGAGCCCGCCGCCGCTGCCCCCGCCTTTGCCGAGGTGGATGCAGAGCCGGTCGATGCCGAATACGAAGATCTCGATCAGGGCGAAAGCCGGTGGAAACGCCTGCTGCTGATCTGCGCGGTCCTGCTCGTGGTCGCGGCTGCGGTGGTTTATGGCGCGGCGCGCTATTTCGGGGCGCCCGCTTGGCTGCCCTTTGGCCAAACGGCATTTGCACCTGCATCGGAAAACCTGGTGCTGGACTTCCCGCTCGACGATCAGGACCGCCGCGAATTGCCCAATGGCCGCCTGCTGTTCGCGGCCAATGGCACCATCACCAATACCGGCAGTCGCAGCGAACACGTGCCGCCGGTGCTGGTGGTGCTGCGCGATTCGCAAAAGCGGATCGTCTATAGCTGGGAAATGGAAGCCAGCCGCAGCGAGCTTGGCCCCGGCGAAAGCGTCAAGGTCAGCCAGATGGTGACCGATGTGCCGCGATCGGCGGAAATCATGGACATCGGCTGGAAACCCAGCTGACGCCATTGCGCATAGCGGGCCGATAAAACCGCATCGCGCACGGGCATTTCAGCCAATTGCATTTGCCGGTTGCGCAGGCGCAACGACGTTGCTAATGGCACGCGCCTACCACGGGGCAGCCCATTTGCGAACGGGCCTGCCTCTCCCCTTTGGATGCGGTCGTGGCGGAATTGGTAGACGCGCAACGTTGAGGTCGTTGTGGGCGAAAGCCCGTGGAAGTTCGAGTCTTCTCGACCGCACCAGATCAAGCTGACATTCTGATAAATCGCCCCCTTTTCGGGGTGCCCACAGCTTTATGCCCCTTTCGGGCATGGCAATGGCTCTATGCGCAGTTGCATCGAATCGTTAAGTCATGCTCCCTAGTCTCGGCTCGGTCGGATTCTATTTTCGGAAAGAACTCCGCGTCGAATAAGGGGTTGGGGCAATGAAAATCCTGGTCACGGGACATATGGGCTATATCGGCTCGGTTCTGGTGCCGGTCTTGCTGGATCGCGGGCACGATCTGGCGGGGCTGGATTCGGACTTGTTCGGCGGCTGTGATTTCGGCGCGCCGCCGGTACAGATTCCGCAGATCGGTCAGGATATCCGCGATTTCATCGCAGCGCCCGATGTGGTCGAACGCCTGTCGGGTTTCGACGCGGTAATCCATCTGGCCGGATTGTCGAACGATGCACTGGGCGCATACCGCCCCGACCTCACCGACGACATCAATTGCACTGCCTCGATCGTGCTGGCCCGCATGGCCAAGCTTGCGGGCGTTTCACGCTTTATTTTTGCATCGAGTTGCGCGGCCTATGGCGACAGCCGCGGACGTATGGCAGGCGAAAGCGCCGCGCCGCGCCCGGTCAGCGCCTATGCCACATCCAAGGTTGAGGTAGAGCGCGCCATCATGCCGCTGGCCGACAGCGGGTTCAGCCCCGTGTCGCTGCGCGGGGCTACGGCCTATGGCGTGTCGCCGAGGCTTCGTTTCGATCTGGTGGTCAATAATCTGGTCGCATGGGCCTTTACCCGACGCACCGTCCGCCTGAAAAGCGAAGGGAGCGCGTGGCGTCCGCTGATCCATGTGGAGGATCTGGCCCACGCTTTCGCCACTGCGGCAGAGGCTCCGCGCGACAAGGTGCATCGCGGCATATTCAACGTGGCGCGTTCGGCCGAAAATTTCCGCGTGCGCGATCTTGCCCGCATGGTGCGCGATATGGTGCCCGGCGCGCTGATCGCCCATGCCGCCGATGCCGCGCGCGATCCGCGCAGCTATCGCGTCAGCGCAGACCATATCGCCGATGCCCTGCCCGACTGGCAGCCGCGCTGGAATTGCCGCGACGGGATCGCGCAATTGCTGGCAGCCTATGAAGCGCAGGGTCTGTCGGGCACCGCGTTCGAAGGGCCCGGTTTCGACCGCATCGCCCATTTGCGGCAGCGCGTGGCCGAGGGCAGCGCAACCCGCGATTTCTTTCCGCTGGAACGGAAACTCGCTGCCTGATGCCTGTAGACGGTCGCCTTTTGAACCCCGTGTTCGACAACCGGCCGCTCTCGCATACCGAAGATCGCTGCCGCGCCTGCGGATCGGACCGGCTGCACCGATTTCTCGATCTGGGCGAAGTGCCGCTGGCCGACCGGTTGCTGACGTCGGAATGGGATTGCCGCGCTGAACCGCGTTTCGATCTGGTGGTCGCCCTGTGCCATGAATGCGCCTTGGTGCAGTTGACCGAAACCGTGCGGCCCGAAGTGCTGTTCGCCGACGATTACCCTTATTACTCTTCAGTCTCGCGCACCGTGATCGACCATGCGAAGGCCAATGTCGACGCGCGACTGGCAGAGCGGCGGCTCGACCGATCGAGCCTTGTGGTCGAGATCGGGAGCAATGACGGCTATCTGCTGAAGAATTACGTCGCGGCGGGCGTGACCGTGCTGGGCATCGATCCGGCGGAAGGTCCGGCCAAGGCGGCGCGGGCAGGGCGGGTCGATACCATGCCCGAATTCTTCACATCCAACCTTGCCCATGATGTGCGGCAAAGGCGCGGACCCGCCGATATCGTCCATGCCAATAATGTGCTGACCCATGCCGACGATCTGCGCGGTTTCGTCACCGGCATCGCCACTTTGTTAAAGCCCGATGGTACGGCCGTGATCGAGGTGCCCTATCTGCGCGATCTGGTCGAAAGCGTGCAGTTCGATACGATCCACCATCAGCACATGTGCTATTTCTCGCTGACCGCGCTGGATAATCTGCTGGGCGCCCACGGATTGTTCATCAACCGGGTCGAACGCGTGTCGATCCACGGCGGTTCGCTGCGTGTTTTTGCCGAGAAGGTCGAGGATCGCGACGCCAGCGTGCTGGATCTGCTAGCCGAAGAGCGCGCCATCGGCATCGCATCGCGCGCGTTTTTCGATGATCTGGCGGATGACGCGGCCGTGCTGCGCGACAGCCTTGTCGCCATGATCGAGGATTTGCGATCCAGGGGTCATTCCGTTGCAGCCTATGGCGCGGCGGCGAAAGGAGCGGCATTGCTGAATGCCTGCGGTCTGGGACGGCACCATATCAATTTCGTCGCCGATATATCGACGCACAAGCAGGGCCTGCTGATGCCCGGCGTCCATATTCCGATCCGCCCGCCAGAGGCTCTGTTCGAGGAACGGCCCGAATATACCTTGCTGCTGGCATGGAATTTTGCCGATGAGATTCTTGCCCAGCAAGGCGCCTATCGCGAGGCAGGCGGCAAATTCATTGTGCCGCTTCCGCAGCCGCGCATCGTTTAAGTCGACATCATTCTTGCACTTGGTGCTGCCGCCGGATGCCCGTAAGATCGGCCGATCATCCGTTTGCGCGCTTGTTCTTCACAAGCCAAGGCTGCAGCTTGGGGGTATTATGCACGACCTGCTCGACAACGGAGCCCGCCATCCCGCTGCCGAGGCCGCGCCGGTTTCGCACACCCCTGTGCTGGATTGCGTTTTGCCGTCCGATTCCAGCGGCGCCGGCAGGGCGGCACGGCGTTTCATCGTGAATGGCCGGTTTCTGGCTACCGAGCCGGTCGGCGTGCACCGGGTTGCGACGGAACTGGTCCGTCATGCCCATGCGTTGATCGCCAGTGATCTGTCGCTTGCCCGCCGCATATCGCTGGAATTATGGATACCGTCCGACGCACAAAGCCGCGCGAAAGTGCTGGGCCTGCCCTATCGGGTGGTGGGCCCGCTGAACGGTAACGCATGGGAACAATTGACGTTGCCACTGCGCGCAGGTCGCGCAACTGTGGTCAGCCTGTGCAACGTGGGGCCCGTGCTGCGCCGCAATGCGGTGACGATGATGCATGATGTGCAGGTTCTGCTATCGCCCGCAAGCTATTCGTCCAGTTTTCGCCGCTGGTATCGTTTGCAACAGCCGATGGCGGGCAAAAGACACCGGCGCATACTGACGGTATCGGAATATTCGCGTGACCAGATCATCAGCGCAAAGGTCGCCCCCGCCGAAAAGATCACCGTTATCCATAACGGATGTGACCATGTGCTGGCCGACAATGCAGACGATGCTGTGCTGAAACGGCTGAATCTGGCAAAGGGCAGCTATACGCTGGCTCTCTCCAGCCTTCAGGCGCACAAGAATATCGCGGTACTGTTGCGCGCCTTTGCTCGTCCCGAGTTGCAGGATCGCACTTTGGTGCTGTTCGGTTCGACCAGCCGCGAGAAATTCGTGTCGGCAGGCTATGACGTTCCATCGAATGTCCTTTTCACCGGCCGGGTCAGCGATGGCGAATTGCGCGCTTTGTACGAAAGTGCCGCGGTTTTCGCTTTTCCATCCACGACCGAAGGTTTCGGGCTGCCCCCGCTGGAGGCCATGCGGCTAGGCACACCGGCCATCGTCGCGCCTTGCGGCGCCCTGCCCGAAGCCTGCGGCGATGGTGCGTTATATGTCGCGCAGGACGACCCTGCGGCGTGGGCCGCTGCGATCGCGGCTGTCTATGACGGATCGCGGGATCGCAGCGATCTGTCCGCCCGGGCCCTCGACCGCGCCGATCAGCTGACATGGGACCGCGCTGCGCGGAACCTGATCAACACCCTGCTTTCGCTTTGACGGACAGGCATCGTCGGCATCGGTTGCGGCGCAAGGCTGCGGTGGCGATACTGGTGCTGGCAGCATTGACGATGGCGGTTTCATGGTCGGGCGTATTTCTGCCGCTGGCCGACAACATCAATATCGGCGCCGCCATCTGGTGGCCACTGCTGGTGATCGGCACTGCTGCTGCCTGCTGGTTCCTGCGCGATCTGCGAGCGCTGGGAGTGGGTATCGCGGTAATGCTGGCCGCGCTGGCTACCGGACTGCTGATATTTCGTCCGCTGCTGAAAAGCGCCCCACCCATGGAGCACCGCACCCAAACGATCCGCATCATCGAATTCAATATGCTGAAGTCCAATCCGCAATCCGCGCGCGATGCCGAATGGCTGGCGGCGCAGGATGCAGATATACTTGTTCTGCTGGAAGCTAGCCGAATGCAAAAGCATTGGGGCAAGGCGTTGCAGGACAAATATCCCACGATGGTGTCCTGTTCGGTGCATTATCCATGTTCGACCGTGTTATTCTCACGCTATCCGCTGCTGGCTTCGCAATCGCTTGCGGGCGATGGCGATGCGGACAACCGCAAGGCACTGTCGGCGCTGACCGCGACGCTGGATGTTAATGGCAGGGCATTTACCGTCCTTGCCGCGCATCTCGACCGGCCTTGGCCGATGGGCGAACAGAAAGATTGGGTCGTCCCCATGCGCAAGGCTGCGGCAGGAGTGAACGGACCGTCGGTCATGACCGGCGATTTCAATTCGGCACCATGGACGCATGCTGTCCGCAGCATTGGCGATAGCGGTAATTTCCGCCTTGCCACCGGCTTTGCAACCAGCTGGCCTGCACGCAATTCGGCAATGTTGCGACTGCCGCTGGACCAGCTGTATCTGCGCGGCAGGGTACGCGCCGTCGATGTCCGCACTGGCCCCAAACGCGGATCGGACCATTTGCCGTTGATGATCACGCTGGAGATCCCCGGCGGCAGCGGGGATGGCGCCTAGGCCAATCAGGACTGGGCTTGTGCAGAGCCGAAACGGCGCAAGCCTGAATGCATCAGATCGATCAGGAAATGTTCGGGGCTATCGCCGGGCAGGCCCGACAACTTCCACAGTGCCAAATGCACCGCCACATAGGCCAGCCCTGCAGCAATGCCCGCCACGCCCAGTTGCACGACCAGTTCGATCCAGCTGTCGCCGGGCATTCCGTTCGAAACGATATAGAGCGTGGCGGCGAATACCGCGCTCGACAATACCGATCGCCACGGGTTCGCGAGTTGCGTGCCAATACTGACATCGGCAAGACGCGACACCATCTGCAGGCTCATCGCAGTATGTACCAGCCCTGCCAGCACGCGCCCCATCACCGCGCCAATCAATCCGTAATGGATCGCGCCGAACGTCACGGCCGGTATCGAAACAATCAGGGTCGCGAACTCGCGCCAGATCATTTGCCGTATCTCGCCGGTCGCCATGGCCAGCGAATGGGCCGGCATCGAAAAGGTCGCCGCCGCGTTCAATATTGAAATTGCCTGCATCACAGGCACGACCGGCAGCCATTCCTCGCCCAGCCCCAGCCGCACCAGCGGTTCGGCCAATACGGCCAGCGCCAGCGACAGCGGCAGGATCGCGAACACAACCATCGCCTGCCCGCGCAGATAGCTGCGCCGGAAGCGCGCAGGTTCTTCCCTGATCTGCGCCAGGCCGGGATACATCACCGCCAGCAGGGGCATGGCCATCGACCAGCTTGCCGTCGTCGCAACACTGCGACCCATCGAAAAGAAGCCCAGCGCAGCCTTGCCGACAAAGCCACCCACGATAAACCGGTCGCCCTCTGTCGAGATGGTCGCCATAACGCGAGAGATCGTGACCTGTCCCGCGAATGACAGGATGAAACGCATCTTGCGCAATGTGAAATGCGGGCGATAGGGCGCCAGCACATGGGTGGCGATCATCTCGATAATTTGCGGCGTGACCGACAGCAGCACCAGCGAAAGATAGGATTGCGTATACCAGGCACACGCGACCGCCAATACAAACGAGGTGATGCGACAAATCGCGTCGATCGTCGCTGCGGGCTTGTAATTCACCTCCCGCGCAAAGGCGACCATCATCGGGCTTCGCAAGCCGCGCGCGACCGGCGCGATGCCCAAAAGGGCGATCAGAAGCACCAGCCGGTTATCGTCATAGATCATCGCCAGCGGCACTGCCGCCGCGCACAACAGGGCGCCCACGCCCAGTCCGCGCAGCGCCGACAGGGTGAAGGCCGTGTCGACATCCTCGCGCAGCAGCTGCTTTTCCCGCAGCAGCGCATCCTCAACCGGCAATTCGGTAAAGGATTCAAGCACCATCAGCGCGGCAAGGCCGATTGTCACCACACCGAAATCGGCGGGCGACAGGAAACGCGCCATGACCAGCGCAGCCAGAATATCCAGGCCACGACCCAGAAACCGGCTGCCGGTCAGAAATGCCGAGGATGCGAAGACTTTGCGGGCTAGCATTAGTGTAGAGCGACTCTCATCGGTATTGTTCCGAATTCAATAACATAGATTACAGCCATGAAACGGCTTTGCCGGTTTGATTTCAAATTGGCACATCTAATGCGCAGTGAAAAAGCGCGCAGCGCCAGAATGCCGGGAAATCCGCCGCGACCATGCGCCAAGGGGGCAGGTTCGGCCATAATCTATTCGCGGCATACCCCGATTTAGCACCTGCCGCGATCGTTGCACCGTTTTGCGACCGACCCGCATGTTTCTGACAAACCCTGATAATCCTGTCGGGAAATTGCCTCCTGTCCAACGGGAAGGGCAGGAATGCGGTGTTTCTCTAGCCTTTCGGACTTCGGCCATCGATTTCGAGTCATAGGGTGCGCGCACGGATAGGGATACTTTTCATGTCAATTGCATCGGCTAGATTGGCGCAGGATGTGTCATCGCGGAACATTTCCAATCACGGCCACAAGAGGCGACGGCATATGTTCGATCACAATTTGAAAGCGGGTCTGATGCAGGAAGGATGGAATTTGGACGACGAAGACGGCACCCCCGCTCTGCCTTTCCTTCCCGATCCGCAAGGCGATGGCGGCACTCCGCCGTTCGAAGCGTTCGCCCATGTGTCAAAGCGCATGCTGGACGGGTATCGCCTGCTGATCAGCAGCGGATTCCGCCCTGAAGCAATAGGCATGGCCATGCTGGGTGCGACAGTGAATTTCTATGACATGCTGGGCATGCGCGATGTCCTGCCCGACCTCCTCCGCTCTATGGCAGACAGCATCGACAGCGACGACGCCGTCCATTGATCCCGGCGAATTGATCCCGGCAATGCGCGCGGCGGCCTCAACGGCCCCGCGCAAATTCTTCCGGCGATTCAACTGAATGGCGCGAAGCCGCTTATTTACCTGCTACTCGCTGATACGCCAGCCGCGACGGAGGGGAGGTAATTCCTCCACCTCGATTCCGGCATCCGCCTCGCCGTCGCCACCTTGCTGCATGTTGCGCGGCTTCACGCGCCGCAATGCCAGCGCCGCGCCAGCAAGAATGGCGAATTCCCCTGTCGGCACTGGCGAAGGCGCTGCGACCAGCGAAGGAATTTGCGAGACCACCGCCGCGGTCGCCGCCGCCCCGCCAAGTCGTGCAGCAAGCGACCCCGACGCACCCCATGAAGAACCGCGTCGCGGTTCGAATACCGCCAGCAGATAAGCCACAAAGCTGACCACACCGATCACGCCGCACGAACCGATAATGGCCGTCGCAAGGCTGGATGATCGGAAACTGCCCGGCCCGATGCCTAGGCCCCATGAAACAACGAAACTGTCCAGGCCCTGCAGCGCCCAGAACAAGCGCTGGCGTCCGGATTCGCTATCGGCCTTGGCAAATAGCATGTCGTCGATCATCTCGCCGATCGCTTCGGTAAAGGCTGGCAGTGCGGCCAGCAGGATCGCCGTTAGCACCGCGCCGGCCAGCCCGATGATCGCCGCCTCCTTGATGCGCGAATGGCTGGCAAGTGTGGGGAACAGCGCAATTCGCGCCGCGAAGAACAGCGCGTAACCGCCCAGCCCGACATAGGCAGAAGAAGAGGTGGAGAAGAACATCACCAGCCCCAGCAGCAATGCCGCGCGACCCGTCGCCTTTGGCTCGATCGAGCGATACCAGCATTCTGCCAGAAACACGAACCACGAAAAGGCAAAGGCGGCCCATGACGACGGTTCGGGGAAGATGCCGTTGATGCGGATGAACCCCTCATAGGCTTGATTATGCTGGGTGTAATTGGCGTTGCGCAGCAGTGTGAAGAAGGTTTCAATCGGAGTGCCGCGCCCGACCGCCCCCATAATGCCCGTAATCGAATGGAACCATGCGATCACCACTGCAGTCTTGACCAGTGCATTGGCGCCGCCACGATAGATACAGGCGACATAGGTGGCCACCGCCGTCAGTAATGCGCCGATCAGATAGACCGACGCGGTCATGTTCTGCGATGTCGGCATCAGCGGCGATGTATCGAAAAGACCGCCGTCACCCCCTTCGAATCGCAGCGGCGTAACATTGATCTGCCCCGCAAAAAGGCGCGGCCCGACATAAGCAATCACCAGACCGTAAACGACGAAAACGATCAGCCAGAGATTTTCCTTAAACGCGGGGCCGAGCGAGTCGAGAAATCGACTGCCTGGGATCACCATGCGCAGCCAGATAAAGGCCAGCGCAAACTGGGCTGGCGGGATGGATGAACCACCCACCGCCGTTAAGATGATCGCCGCAGAGCCGCCCATCATGCCCGACAGCATCAGAAAAGCCAGCATGCCCGCCAGCGATCCGCGAATAAGCAGCAGCAGGCCGATGGCGGCCATGATCAACCCGATGAACGTTACCGTCATGAAGGATCCGCGCCATTCCCCATGGTCCGTCCCCCTGTCGGACGGTTTTGCGTTGTTTGCCGCCGCACACAAGGCGCGCCCGAGCCAGTGCCAAGCCTAGCGCAAGCGGGGTACGCTCGCATCAGCTATATTGCTTGGTCAGTTGCCGGATCTGCTGGTCGAACCGTTCCGGCGCGAAGTTTTGCGCGTGGCTGACGGCGTCGGACGGATTGAAATGGGGCAGCCAGTTCTCCATCTCCTCGATCCCGGCGGCCAGCGATTCGGGCGTCTGCCGGTCGAAGAAGATGCCGGTGTGGTTATGCACCACGCTGTCGAGAATGCCGCCGCGACCGAACCCCAAAACGGGACGGCCCGACGCCATGGCCTCGACCGGAACAATCCCGAAATCCTCTTCCGCGGTGAACACCAGCGCGCGCGCGCGCGCATAGGCGCGGCGCAGCTCGTCGAAATTCAGGCGGTCGACAAATTTGATGTTCGCCTTGGCGATCTTTTTCAGATGCTTTTCCATCCCGCCGGTGCCCACCATCAACAACGGCTTGCCACTGGCATTGAATGCGGCAACGGCCAGATCGGGCCGCTTGTAGGGGACCATCTGGCCGACCCACAGATAATGATCGTCAATTTCGGTCGAGGCCGTGAACAGGTTCGTTTCCACCGGCGGATGGACGACATCCGCCTCACGCCGCCAGTTCTTCATGATGCGCTGGCGGATGAAATTGGAATTGGCGACGAAGTTATCGACCCGCGCGCTGGACGATACGTCCCATTCGCGCAATTTGTGATACATCATCGGCATCGCCGCCCGCGCCAGCGGGTTCGCGCCCTTGCGATACTGGTGATAATGGTCCCACAAATAGCGCATGGGCGAGTGGCAATAGCACATGTGATGGCTTGTCGGATCGGTGATCACGCCCTTGGCCGGACCGCTTTCCGACGAAATGATCAGATCGTAACCGTTCAGATCGAACTGCTCCAGCGCCATGGGCATCAGCGGCAGGTAATACTGATACCACTTCCGGCTCATCGGCATCTTGTTGATGAAGCTGGTCGTGACCTTCGCCTCGTTGATGGCGTTGGACATTTTCGCCGGATCATAGACGTGGGTAAATATGTCGGCCTGCGGGAACAGGCGCAACAGCCGTTCGAGCACGCGTTCCCCGCCGCGCATGGATACCAGCCAATAGTGAACGATGGCAACGCGCGGCACCGAAAAGCGCGGCCGGGGCGCATCGTCACCGCGGTGGAATGTTACGGGTTGGACCGCATTCACGCGTAATACTCCCGGTATTCCTTGTAATAGAAATTGGGGTCACGCTTGGAAAACAGGCTCCGCTTGCGCAGATCGACCTGCGTCAGCGCAATCCCCGCACGCGACACCCGGCCGCGCGGCAGCTGACGGATCGCAGCCTGCACCGCCTGAACGGTAGTGCTGCGCCAGCGCGCCAACATGATCGTTGTATCGGCATATTGCGCGATCGAGCGGGTCGCGGCGATCGGCAGCACCGGAGGAAGATCGAGGATCACATATTTAAAACCCTGCCGCAGCGCGGTCAGGAATTCTTCGAACTCCGGCCCGCTCATCAACGATTCCGCCCGTTCGCTGGTCGAAACGATGGGCAGGATGGCCAAGCCTTCCTTGCCGTGGCGGATTGCCTCGGACAGGGTTGCCTTGCCCGACAGCACGTCAAGCAGGCCCTGCGTCTCGTCCGAAAGGTTCAGAAGGCGCGATACGCCGCGCTTTACATAGTCGCAATCGACCAGCAGCGTCGGATGTCCCTGCATCGCCAGCATTTGCGCAAGGCAGGTCGAGGTGACCGTCTTGCCTTCCTTGGGCAAGGTCGAGGTAATCGCAATCACTTGCGGCGGGGTATCGCATTGCTGCTCTACCGCGATCATCAGCGACCGGAACGCCTCGGTAAAGGGCGAGCGCGGCTCTTCCAGAACAGCGCCCACGCCGTTTGTACCCTTTGACACCGATTGAAGCAGCGGGATCGAGGCAAGATAGTTCTGGCCCAGCTCCTGCTCGATCTGTTCGGGGGTGGAAATGCCCTTGGCGGTCGCGTCGGCGATCATCGCAGCGAAAACGCCCAAGCCCACACCCAAGACCAAGGCCAGCGCCATGTTCAGCACCGTATTGGGCGCACTCGGCTTGGCGGGAACTTCTGCGAGCGTAATAATGCGCGCATTAGGCCGTTCGGTCCCCTCGGCGGCGAGCAATTGCTTATAGCTCGAGAGATAGGCTTCATACAGGCCCTGAGATGCCTCGGCCTTGCGCTCCAGCTCGCTCAGCCCGACCATGGCCGCGTTCGAACGCGACAGCTTGGCCTGAGCCGCACCCAAAGATCCGGTCAGCGAACCGAGGCGCTGGTTGGCGACGTCGCGCTCTGCCCGCAGATTCGAAATGACGCGGTTGATTTCGGCCTGGATGCGCTGGCGAACCTCGTCCAGTTCATTGCGGGTGCGGACCAGTTCGGGATGATTGGGACCATAGCGGGCCGACAGATTCGCAACCTGTCCGGCCAGAGTCGATTCCTGCGCACGCAGCGAACCGATCACGCCCGAACCCAGCGCGGCACCAACGTCCTCGCCGCTCGACCCGCTGCGCAATTGCGCCGTGGCCGTGTTCAGCCGCGCCTGTGCTTCGGAAGCAGCGGCGCGTGCGCGGGTCACTTCCTGGTTATAGCTCGAGATTTCCTGTTCGGTCAGCGAACTGCCCGATGTAGAGAGAAGGTCGTTGGCGATGCGATAGCTTTGCAGGTCCGCGGTATCGGCCTGTGCCTGCGCACGCAATTCCTCCAGCCGCTCGCTGATCGTGCCCATGGCCTCGCCCGCGCGGGTCTGGGTTGCCAGCACGTTCCACAAGGTAAACTGGCGGGCATATTCATTTGCGATCCTGGCCGCATCTTCGGGAGTCGGCGCATCGAAAGAGATCGAAAGCGCATAGCTTTCGCCCGTTCGGCCCGCGCCGACGTTTTCCTGAAGAGTATCGATAAGCTCGCGCTGATCGGCAGCGCTCAACCCTTCCAGCATTTCCAGCGCGGTTGCGACACGCGTTGCCATTTCGCGCGAAGAGATAATCTCCACCTGCGTCTCTACGAAAGCGGCCGACAGATCGGGAGCGGCGCTATTCTGTTGACCGTCGGTGTTGATCAGCTCTTCGTTCGATGTTTCAAGGCTGGTGACAGCCGTGGCCGTATAGGTCTTTTCCGCCAGCACCGAATAGAGCGCGCCAAGCAGCATGCAAGCCGCGATCACCGCCCCGATCAGCCAGAAATGCCGCTGCAGGAAAGAGATCGACTTCGAAATATCGACACGGTCGGTATGAGCGGGAAGCTGGTCCCCCACCTCTACAAGCGCCCGGCCAGGCATGCCCGGCTGCATAATCTGCTGAGAGACGTTCATGGGCATGTCCATTCCACAATCTGACCTGATCGGTTCGGGAAGGCCTCAGCATGTGCCGTGGCGTAAAGGCGGGTTGCCGGGATCAAAGCGTTATCGACAGGCCGACGCGGAAGCTGGCCCCCTCGTATTCGCGCGGGACATCGACGCCCGAACCGGTCTGCTTGCGATAGCCCGCACCGGCGATGGCCGTTATCTCGTCGATGATTAGATAGCGCAGCGTCAGCTCGCCGCCTACGCGCGCCTCGTCACGGTCGATGCCCTGATAGTCCCAGTTGTCATAAGTCACTTCGAATCCCGTCAGCATGCGGCGGCCAAGGCTGCGCTGTGCGACGGCACGCAAGCGCGTCTGCAGCACGGCGGGTACATTCACTTGCGGCGAGCGTTCGAAAGTCCGTGCACCTTCCAGCCCGAACAGCCAGCGCGGAGTAGGCGTCCAGCGGCCCGACACGCGGAAGTTGAAGCCGTCGAAATTCTCGACCGCAGGATCGTCAAAGCTGCGATGCGTATAGCCGATGGCCGCTTCGGCATCGACCAGATCCGACACCTCGGTCCGCAGGCCGACGAGAACGCCATAACCGTTCGAGTCGCGCGGCGTATCGTCAGGGCTGGATTGGTAATCGATCTGGCTTGCGTTCAGCTCGACAAAAGTGCGCAGCTTGCCCGACACTTCGTAGTCTGCCCGGACAAAGCCACCCAGCGTATTCTCGTCACGCCAATCGCTGGGCTGTTCCACCCCGTCCAGCGTGGCATCGTCATAGCGCACCTTGGAAAAATTGCCGCCAGCGCGCAGTTCCAGCACGCCCCCGGTACGCTGGAGCCCGCCGCGCACCTCGAACACGTCATAGGCCAGCGGCTCGTCGGTCAGGAACTGGTCGCCGTAAGTGCCGCGCGCCTCGATCCTTTGCGCATAGCGCACCGAGGCATCGGCCGATGTACGTTCGGCAAAATCCAGCCGCCCGCGGGCAGCAACGCCCCACTGGTCCGAATTCTCGCTTGTCGTATCGAAATAGCGGCGCAACATGGCGTCGGCCTCAAGCGCGATTTCGTGACGCGCAAGGTCGGGCCTTACCGTGACACTCGGGCGAAAGACGGCAAGCGTGTCCTCAACCTCAAAGCTGTCGGTGTTATAGATATTGGTGTCGTGTTCGATATCATATTCGATACGCGGAAGGATCAGCACATTGCCTGTGCGCACGCCATCGGTCTCCGGACGCAGCAGCAGGCTTTCGGGCGTATCGACATCGAGCGGCTGCGCATGCGCGGCCGTCTGCATCGCAACTGCCGCCGCTATGGCGGCAGCGGTGCGTGCCGCAGGGCGCGAAAACAGGCTCCGGTCCGACACCGTACGGCGCAGACTGTGTTTGAAACCGCGAGTGAACGTGCGGGCCGCCTGGCCCTCCCTATTCTTCAGAATGATCTTAGACCCCCAAAAGTCGTAACTCTTTTGATACTTGCCACCCATCCGCAAGGCAGAGATACTGGCCCCGCAATCTGCCTCGCGGCCAAATGCCGCGCCGCTATAGGCGTTAACTGTAAAGGAGCGGTTTCTATCGTTCGCGGGTTGCTGTCCAGCAAAACGGATGCACACGCCCGGCCAACATGAAATCAATGCATTGGTAAATCTAGGAAAAACACGCCTTCCGACCATGCCACCCGTGCGTTTCAACTGTTGGCCTGGGGCCGCAACGTCCGCCGCAGATGGCGCTTTGCCCGCCGAAACTATGCCCGAACGCAAGGGCGCCGCTTTCACTGCCGAATCGCGATCGCCCCACAGACCGCCTGTTCGAACAGCGCGAATCGTACACCGCACATGCGATGCCGAGGCACTGTCATAAAGGCAGGAATCGAGGGTGAAGCAGTCAGGCAATGCAGAATCCATGTTACGTCAATCTACGTCACATGATTGCCCGCCTTACGCTTTCGGGCAAACGCGCATAGGAACTACCCCTGCCTATCCGGTGGAGCGATCCGCCAAGGCAAAAGGGGTTGTCTCCGATTGGTAATGGTTGAAATAACTCGACAACCCTAATGTTCGTGCATGCGGCTCCTATGACGGGGATTCGCAACCATCTGTTTCGACGGGAGAATAGAGATGACCTTGCCTGCCGATCTTCGCCGCACCGCTGCGGTTTCGGGCCGCCGGTTTCTGCGCGCGGCGCTTGTATCGGGCGCGATCGCCATCACTGGCCTCGGCCTTTCCGGCTGCGCCAGCACCGGTTATCCTACGGCCAGCGTGTCGGAAGCGAATAAGTCCGTCAGCTCGGGCTATGCCGTCGCAGCGGGCGACAATCTCAAGATCACCGTTTTTGACGAACCCTCGCTGACGAACGAATTTCAGGTCGACAGTGCAGGCAATCTGGCGATGCCGCTGATCGAAAAGGTTGCCGTAACGGGCAAAACCCCGAACGAGGTCGCCGCGCTGATCGGCGCCGAACTGAAGTCGGGCGGCTATGTGCTCGACCCCAAGGTATCGGTCGAAGTGCTGGCCTATCGCCCCGTCTATGTTCTTGGCGAGGTTTCGCAGCCCGGTGAATATCCCTATTCGCCGGACCTCACTTTCTTTCAGGCGATCGCCAAGGCTGGTGGTTTTACGCCGCGCGCGAACAAAACAATGGTTGTTCTGCAGCGAGCCGCATGGTCGTCGCCCCGCACGATTAAGCTTACTGACGAGCCACTTATGATCGCTCCGGGCGACACTGTGATGATCGAGGAATCGTTCCTTTGATTGTCCCAGATCGGGACATTAAAAATCCGTAAACTTTTGAAATTGCGTTTTTCGACGGATTCCCTTTTTTTGCGACTGCGAACGGATGATTCGACCTCTCCTGGGGGGGATCGGGGTCTGAAACGATCATCCGCTCGCGACGTTAACGCCGTTCACTCGGCTCGCATGTGGGGGTTTCTAAATGTCCGATCTCGTATCTCTTGTTTGCCGCAATCCGCTTCAGCGTGAAGGGCTTGCACGTATTCTGTCCGCTTCCGAATTCGAAGTGCTGTCCTCGGCCGCCGATGTGCGCGATATCGACTGGGCGGCCACCGATGCCGATGCGCTGGCGGTTGTCGATACCGATGTCACCACCGACGCGGTGGGCGCGGTCCAGTCAATTCTGGCCCAGAACCCCACGCTGAAATGCGTGCTTCTGGTCGATATGCTTGATATGCGCGTCATGCTGGATGCTTTCCGCGCCGGTGCCCATGCCTATCTGGTCAAGGACATGGACTATGTCCCGCTAGTCACCACGCTCAAGCTGGCTGCGCAGGGGCAGAAGATCGTCCCGCCGAACATCATCGACGCTCTGGAAGGGCAGGCGATCAGCTTTTCCGATCCCGCTGGTGCCGAAAAAGCGCTGGATTCGGCCAATCTTTCGCAGCGCGAAACGGATGTTCTGTGCTGCCTGATGGCTGGCCATTCGAACAAGGTGATCGCCCGTTCGCTGGATGTCAGCGAAGCGACTGTAAAGGTTCACGTCAAGGCGATCCTGCGCAAGCTGAAAGTCGGCAATCGCACGCAGGCGGCGATCTGGGCCACGAACAAAAGCGTAGGCGCTCATTCGCCGATGGGTGCACAGCTGCTGGCGATGTAAGCCGCAGCGAATTACGCCATTGAAAGGCGGTGCGGTTCGGGGGGACCGCGCCGCCTTTTTGTTGGCTCGCAGTTGATAAGCCTGTTATCTAATTGGCGGCTAGGCGACTGCGATCACGCATCAGATGTCTCAGCGCCGCGTCGTCCTCGGGCAGGCACTGGTCCGCCGAAGGGCGCGTGACGGTCCGGCAGTCCCACAATGCGCGGTCAAGGCCGGAATTGCCGTCTCGCGTATAAAGAAACGCGGGTCGCCCCTCTGCCGCGCGGCCAGCGGGATAGCCGACGACCTGGCAATCCGCCCTGCCGCCACAGCTGTCGAGCGCGGTCATTGCCCAGCGGCCCGACGGCTGTTTCATGTCCAGACCCAGCACGATGCGCCGTCCGGCGGTCTGCCCTGCCTGCGACGGGGGCAATGAACCGACCATTTCGGCAAAGCTCTGCGGTTCGGGTCCGGTGGGCGCTTCGGCATCGTCCATGGCGCGATGGTTCGACAGCCACGCCAGCTTGGCGATTTGCGGCTCCTCGCGCTTGCCTTGGTCACGGAAGACCCGGCGACTTCCGAAGCCGCCCGGCCAGCGATAGAAGATATGCGGTCCGACCTGCGCGATTTTCTGCAGGTTCGGGCTCCAATAGGGGACTACATAGTCCGCGTGATAATGCGTGGCGGTGCCGACCGATTTGTCGACCGATCCTGCCAGAGCCTCGCTCGCCACCTTTTGCGCGGCGCGCCACTGCACCTCGCTGGGGCGGCGGCGCAGCGCGCCATCGCAGGTAAAGGTGAACTGGCAGCCGGTCTTGCGTTCCGCCCCTTCGAACACGACTTCGCAAACGGTTTTCGGATAGGCCGGATGGCGCACACGGTTCAACACGACCTGTGCCACAGCGCGCTGGCCTTCGCGGTCGACCCCCGCTTCGTAAAAAGCGGCGGCGGCAAGGCAGTCGGTCGCACGCACGCGGTCGTCCGCACCAGCGGCGAAGCGGAATGCGCCGGGGATTTCGGGCTTGCCGTCGAAGGGCCGCGTCGCGTTCAGCTCCGCCGCGCTCTCCTCGTCGATTTCCATGATTTTGAGGGCGCTTGTCTCGTCCGCCGCGACCTCTATCGCAGGGGTCGGAACGGTGACGGGCGCTGCTTTGGCCGCTGGAACGCCCGGTTTGGCACCATTTGTGCCACCATCGGGCCAATATGCGACCATCGCCACGCCCGCCAGCAACACAGGCAGGCCGATGCCGAACGCACGCGCGCTGCGCAAGAGCGGTCCTGCGGGTTCCGCTGTGGCAGGCACGTCGTCCGCCATCGCGGGACTCGGCTGGATATGTTCTTCCATATTGCCGATTTTGCCCCAGCCCCGTCTTCTCCGAAAGGTCGAAAGCGGACTACCTATGCGGAATGAGTAGCATTAATGCTCTGGTTTAAACTCACAGCAAAAGGCGGTAAAGATCGGGCAGGTCGCTTGAAAGCCAATGCTATTGAAAGCAAACGGTTCTCATCATGCGCGTGACCTGTAGCCAATGTGACAAAGCCTTTAGCATCCCTTCCGATCTGGTCGGGGGCGATGGCCGTGCCATGCGCTGCGGCGAATGCGGATCGCGCTGGTGGCAGGACGGCGACGGTTCGACCATGGTGGCAGAGGCATCCAGCCGTACGCTGGTCGTGACGTCCGACGGCCGCTATCGCGAGGAGCATCACCGCTTTACCTCGTTCTTCGACGGGATTTCGAACCGCTTTTCCGCCCAGCCCGACGATGCGGCCGGATACGATACGGGCCGGTTCCAGCGGCTTAAACATTCGCGCGCGCAGCGCCGCCACCGCGAGGCGAACGCCATTGTGGAGGCGGAATACAAGGAAATCCGCGATTTCGGCCATATCCGCGACTGGTGCCGCATGTGGCTGCCGCGCATGGCAGTGATTGCCCTGTTCCTTGCGGTGCCGCTGATCCTGTTCCTTGCGCCCTGACCGACCGCTTCGAACGGTATCGCTGTCCCTAATGGCTTGAACTGACGCCGCTTTGGGGCCAGTTTCCACTGACTGACGGCTCGCAACGCGCGGGCTTTGCAAGAGGCGGACAGCCGATGACGACAAATTTCACGCGATCCACCCTGATACCCGCCGTGCTGGCCAGCGCCATGCTGGGCGGCTGCGCACCCTCGCTTCAACCGATACAGGTTACGCGTTTTCACGCACCCGAAATCGCCAATGCAGGCCAATATGGCAGCATCTCCGTCGTGTCGGCACCATCTGGCGCCGGAGAGATTGGGGGTGAGAGCGGGGCCACGCTCGCCGTCGCGCCCTATCACGACGCCGTTCTGGCCGAACTGGTACGCATCGGCTTTACGCCCGCCGCATCGGGCAGCAGCACCCGCGTGGCAGAGGTGAAGCTGACCCGCAGCACATGGCAACCGGGCCGCGATGGCAGCCCCGTCAGCGTGGGCGTCGGCGGATCGACGGGTAGCTATGGATCGGGCGTAGGCGTCGGCCTTGGCATCGATCTGTCGGGCCCGCCGCCCGAACAGGTCGGCACCCATATGTCGGTGGTGATCCGCGACCGCGCCAGCGGCCAGTCCGTCTGGGAAGGGCGCGCCGAACAGGTCGTCGCGGCCAAGCAGGAGCTGGCCCAGCCCGCAGCCTCGGCACAGGCGTTGGCCAAGGCGCTGTTCGTGGACTTTCCGGGCGAGAACGGCGAAAGCTATAGCGTCAAGCAGAAGTAGCCTTCCGTTCAAGGATATCCCGTGCAGCCCATCGCCATCCACGCCGCCTTCGACAGCGGCAATATCGAAACACGCCGGATCTCGGGCGCTCAGGCATGGCTGGAACTGCGCCCCGATCCCGGCAATGCCTTCAAGCAATGGTTCCATTTCGGCATCAGCGGCGCACACGGACGCGAGCTGGTTCTAAAGATCGGCGATCTCAACAACTCGGCCTATCCCGCCGGTTGGCCGGGATATCACGCTGCAGTGACAGAGGACCGGCTGCACTGGAACCGCGCGACCAGCAGTTTCGACGCGAACGAGGATGGCGGCACGCTGACCATCCGTTACACGCCATCGGGCGATCTGGCGTGGTTCGCCTATTTCGCGCCTTTTTCGCTCGAACGGCACATGGAATTGGTTGCGCGCAGCGCGGCGGCCAAGGGGGTCGGCCATCGCGTGCTGGGCCACTCGCTCGACGGGCGGCCGATCGATTGCCTCGAACTGGGGGAAGGCGAAAAGCACGTCTGGCTATTCGCGCGGCAGCATCCGGGCGAAAGCATGGCCGAATGGTGGATGGAAGGTGCGCTCGCCAAGCTGACCGACCACAGCGATCCGGTCGCGCGTGCACTGCGCAAGGCGGTGCGGTTCCACATCGTGCCCAATTGCAACCCCGACGGTTCTTTCAGGGGCCATTTGCGCACCAATGCGGTTGGGACCAACCTCAACCGCGAATGGGACAATCCGACGCCAGAACAATCGCCCGAGGTATTGGCGATCCGCAATGCAATGGATGAAACGGGCGTCCATTTCGCCATCGACGTGCATGGCGACGAAGCCATTCCCCACGTGTTCCTTGCGGGATTTGAGGGGATGGCGGGGCTGCAACCGCATCAGCAGGCAGGGTTCGACCGTTACAGCGCCCTGCTCGACGCGCAGACGCCCGATTTCCAGACGCGGCACGGCTATCCCATCACGCCGGCCGGACGGGGAAATCCGGCGATGGCGACCAACCAGCTTGCAGCGCGCTATGGCTGTGTCTCGATGACGCTGGAAATGCCGTTCAAGGATCACGACGATCTGCCCGATCCGGTACAGGGGTGGAGCGCGGAGCGATCGTCCCAGCTGGGTCGCAGTTGCCTCGACGCGCTCTATCGCTGGCTGAAAGAGAGTTAAGCCCTGTTTACCTTTTGGTAGGGTTTGCGGGCGCATCATCGCCCCATGGCTCAACGAATCGCCCGCGCCGCTACCCAAATCCAGACCGCCCACGTGGCCACGGGCATTGCGCGCTTTGCGATCGTGGCCGGCAGCGCCGCCGCGCTGATCCTTGCCGGGCCGTTCCTCCCTTTCTGATCCGCGTGCCGCAGTCTTCACCGCGGCCCCTTCCCCACTGTGACGCCTTGGGCTAGGCGGTGCGGCGATGACCGATAGCGCCACACTCTCGCCGCTGGACCTTGCCAGCCGTCTGATCGCCTGCCCCAGCGTGACCCCCGCCACCGGCGCGGTGTTCGACGCGCTGGAAGCGATGTTGCACCCGCTGGGCTTCACCGTCTGGCGCAGCATGGATGGCGAAGCGCCCGACGGGCCGGTCGAAAACCTGCTGGCGCTGCGCAGTGGCCCTGAAAACAGCCGCCATTTCGCCTTTGCCGGCCATCTTGACGTGGTGCCCACCGGCCATGGCTGGAACAGCGATCCGTTCACGCCCGAAGTGCGCGGCGACATGCTGTTCGGGCGCGGCGCGGTCGACATGAAAAGCCAGATCGCGGCGATGGTCGCGGCGGCAGCGAATATCCCGCAAGAGGCGGGGACGATCAGCTTTATCATCACCGGTGACGAGGAAGGCCCCGCCCGTTTCGGCACGCTGGCCCTGATGGAACACATGGACGCGCGCGGGATAAGGCCCGATCTGTGCCTTGTCGGCGAACCGACCAGCGTGAACCGGCTGGGCGACATGATGAAGATCGGGCGGCGCGGCAGCGTGAATATCTGGCTGGAAGTGCACGGGAACGAAGGGCATGTCGCTTATCCGCATCTGGCCGCCAATCCGATCCCGCGCCTTGTCGCCATGCTGGCCGAGCTGGACGCGCTGGTACTGGACGAGGGGACCGAATGGTTCCAGCCATCGAACCTGGAGATTACAGATCTTGAGGTCGGCAATCCGGCGACCAATGTGATCCCCGCCGTCGCCAAAGCGCGGCTCTCGATCCGGTTCAACGACCGGCACACGGGCAACGAGCTGGCGACCCGCGTGATGGCGATTGCCGAACGCCACGGCGGCGTGGCCCGTCCCGTCATCAGCGGCGAGCCGTTCCTGACCGCGCCGGGCGATTTCAGCACGCTGCTGGCCGATGCGATCCGCGCCGAGACGGGGGTGGAGCCCGAAATGTCGACCAGCGGCGGCACATCGGATGCCCGCTTCCTGAAAAACCTGTGCCCCGTCATCGAATTCGGCCCGTGCAATGCCACCATGCACAAGCGTGACGAGGCGATCGCCATTCCCGATCTTGAGGCGCTGGTCCGGATTTACGAGCGCGCGGCGCTGGCGGCCCTCTCGCTTTAGCTCAAGCCTTCGAGATAGATCCGCACCGCATCCTGCACGTGGCGGAACCGGTCGCCGCCCAGATGCTTGCCGCCATACCAGCGGGTGACGACGATCAGATGGTCGCGCAGTCCCTCGCGCTCGAGCATGCGCAGGATCACCATGCCCGCCCCTGCCTCGCCGTCGTCATTCTTGACCGGGCCGTCGGCGCAGATCAGGCCCCAGCTGTTATGCGTGGCCTTGGCGAAACGCTTGTTGCGCTTCAGCTGCGCCAGCAAGTCCCCCGCCTCTGCCGCCGACGCGCAGGGCGCACCCGAAACCGCATATTTCGATCCGCGGTCCGAAATGATCTTGTCGATAATCCGCATGGAAGCCGCCTTTAGGCGGGGATCACGCGCCGCGCAAACCGTCTGCCCCCCTTGCGGGCACGGCGGCACACGGGCACAAGTTTCCCCTGAAACAGTCTTACGCTGAAACGGTCATACGCAGAAACTGGCCATCAAAGGGATCACACCGCGCCTATGCTTTCCACCTGGTTCCGAATTCCGCTGTGGCAGCGGGTTATCGCCGCGCTGGTTCTGGGCGTGATCACGGGGCTGGTGTGGGGTCCGAGGGCGGAAAGCATCAAGATCGTGGGCGACGTCTTCATCGCATCGATCAAGATGCTGGTCGTGCCGCTGATCTTTTTCAGCCTGGTATCGGGCGTGGCCGCCATCGGCGACTTGCGCAAGCTGGGTGCCGTGGGCGGGCGGGCGATGATGCTGTTCGTAGTGACCGGCCAGATCGCGGTGTGGCTGGGCCTGACGATGGGCACGCTGCTGAAACCGGGCGAAGGGTTGGACCAGTCGCGCATCGAAATGGGCACCGTGCCCGAGGCGGCGACGCAAAGCTGGCGCGAAATGGTGTTGTCGATCGTGCCGCAAAGCCCCGTGCAGGTGATGGCCGACGTCAATGTGCTGCCGCTGATCGTCTTTGCCCTGCTGATCGGCATCGGCATTCTGATGGCGGGCGAAGAAGGCCATCCGTTGCCGAAAATCTTCGATGCGGGGTCGGTGGTGATGCAAAAAATCACCATGATCGTGATGGAGCTGACCCCGTTTGGCGTATTCGCGCTGATGGCGTGGGTCGCGGGCAGTTTCGGCACCGATGCGCTGCTCTCGCTCGCCAAGCTGGTGGGGCTGAATTACCTTGGCTGCCTGCTGATCATTTTCGGCATCTATTCGGCGATGATCAAATTTCTGGCGCGGCTGCCGGTACGGGATTTCTTTCGCGGCATCGTCGATGCCATGGCCGTGTCCTACTCTACCGCCAGTTCCAATGCGACGCTTCCAGTCACGCTACGCTGTGCAGAGCGGAACCTTGGCGTTTCCAATTCGGTCGCCAGCTTCGTGATCGCGCTTGGCGCGACGATCAATATGAACGGCACGGCAATGTATCTGGGGCTGGCGACATTGTTCGGCGCGCAGATTTTCGGCGTGGACCTTTCATGGGCGGATTATTTCATGATCTCGATCACCGCGACGCTGGGCGCTGTGGGCGCGGCGGGAATTCCCGGGGCGGGGCTGATCATGATGACGCTGGTGTTCTCCAGCGTGGGCGTGCCGCTTGAAACCATCGCCTTTGTCGCGGGTGTCGATCGGATCATGGACATGATGCGCACCACGACGAATGTGTCGGGCGATGCCGCGGTGGCGACCACCGTGGCGGTCATGACGGGTGAGATCGACCGTGCCGAAATGATCAGCGCCGACGACGTTTAAGGGGCTGTCGAAAGGAGCATCAATGGAAGAACTGGCTTTGGTCGCAGTCGTGATGGCGGCACCCGTATTCCTTTTGGCGGAGTTGCGCCGGATGTTGTCCAGCTATTTCCTCAATCGCTCGATCCAAAAGGCCTTGGAATTCGCGCCAGAACAGCTTCCCCTGCTAACCGACAGGATCGATCAGCAGAAGCCACCTGCCGTTTCCGCCGTCGGTTTAGGCGCGACAGTGATCGGCGGTGCCTATTCGGCAAGTCTGCCATTTGCAGACGCAGCCATCGACCCTACCAACCTGGGTTTGGGGTTGGGCGTGACCTTGTTCGGCATTGCGCTTTCCGCTGCCCGCTGGATCGGGGCGCGGAAAGACAAATCGCACGACTGAACGCTTGTTCCCGCGGCGGGCGGGGTGACACCAGGCGACCGCACAAAGTCCTCATGGAGTGAGCTGGAGCGGGTAAGGGGAATCGAACCCCTCTAGCTAGCTTGGAAGGCTAGAGCATTACCACTATGCTATACCCGCCCGCTCGGTGCCTGATCGGCGCCGCGGTGCTTGCCATTATGCAGGGGGCTTCGTCAATCGCCGATCACAGCAAATTCGGCGTTTAAGACGAAATTCGCAAGAATAGAAAAAGGGCCGCGCGGTATGAACCGGCGGCCCTTTTCTTGTGCCCTAGCGCGAAGCCTTAGTGCTTCACGTTCCGCCACACGTTGCGATAGGCAAGGAAGCCCAGCACGGTGGCAAAGATCAGGAACAGCACCACGGGGAAGCCCGTCTGGTGGCGCTTTTGCAGCGTCGGTTCTGCCGTCCAGACCAGGAACGCTGCCACGTCCTTCGACATCTGGTCGACACTCGCCTCGGTCCCGTCGGCATAGGTCACCTGACCATCGGTGGTCAGTGGCGGCGCCATGGCGAGGTTGAGGTTCGGGAAATAGGGGTTGAAATGCAGCCCGGTCGGGGTCGAGAAGTCGGGGAATTCTTCCTTCAGAACCTTGCCGTCATGTTCATAGCTGTTTGCATCGGCATAGCCGGTCAGCAGCGAGTAAACATAATTGCCGCCATCATGACGCGCCTTGGCGATCAGCGAAAGATCGGGCGGGATCGCATTGTTGTTGGCAGCAGCAGCAGCCACCGCGTTCGGATAGGGCGAGGGGAATGCATCGGTCGGCAGCGCCGGACGCATGTTTGCCTCACCCGTATTGGGATCGATACCCGGAACCTGCCATGCCGCGGCCTCGGCCTTCACCTCGGCTTCGGAATAGCCCAGCTCTGCCAGATTGCGGAAGGCAACGTGGCGCAGCGAGTGACAGGCCGAGCACACTTCCTTGTAAACCTGATAGCCGCGCTGCACCTGCTGCACGTCGAACGTGCCGGTCCAGCCCGCGCTTTGGAGATGCGCGTCGCGGGTGTGCAGGTGGAACTCGTGCTCTGCCGTCGGTTCGTGCGGTTCGGTCGCGGCCGTATAGGCGCCCACGATGAAGCTGTAAGCCAATACCACGACAAAGCCGAGGCCGACGAAAATTGAAATAAGGCGTGCCATCTTTACGCGTCTTTCTCTTGTCTCGTCAGTCTCAGGCCGAAGCCGCGGTCTGGTCTTTGCCCAGAACTGCTTCGGTAATCGAACCGGGCAGCGGCTTGGGCGTCTCGAACGAAGAGACCAGCGGCAGGATGATGAGGAAGTGGGCGAAGTAATACAGCGCCGCGATCTGGCTCAGCATCACATAGGGTTCTTCCGCAGGCGCACCGCCGCAATAGAACAGCACTGCCATTGCGGGGATCAGGCCGAACCAGAAGAACTTCTTGAACAGCGGGCGATACAGGCCCGAACGCACCGGCGAACGGTCCAGCCACGGCAGGAAGAACCAGACGAGGATGGCGGCGAACATCGCGATCACGCCCATCAGCTTGGCCGGAATGAACAGGAAGTCCTGGGTAAAGGCGCGCAGGATCGCGTAGAACGGCCAGAAATACCATTCGGGCACGATATGCGCAGGCGTCGAAAGCGGGTTGGCCGGAATATAGTTATCCGGATGGCCCAGCGAGTTCGGCATGAAGAACACGAACAGCGTATAGAGCACCAGGAACACGCCCAGCCCGAAACCGTCCTTCGCCGTGTAATACGGGTGGAACGGCACCGTGTCCGACTCCGACTTGATCTCGACACCCGTGGGGTTCGACGAACCCGGAATATGCAGGGCCCAGATGTGCAGGATCACGACGCCCGCAATCACGAAGGGCAGCAGGAAGTGCAGCGAGAAGAAGCGGTTCAATGCGGCATTGTCGGGCGCAAATCCGCCCAGCAGCCAGATCTGCAGCGGTTCGCCCACCACGGGGATCGCACCGAACAGGCCGGTAATCACCTTGGCGCCCCAAAAGCTCATCTGACCCCATGGAAGCACATAGCCCATGAAAGCGGTCGCCATCATCAGCAGGAAGATGACCACGCCCAGCAGCCAGATCATCTCGCGAGGAGCCTTGTAGCTGCTGAAGAAGAAGCCGCGGAAGATGTGGATATAGACCACGACGAAGAAGAAGCTGGCGCCGTTGGCGTGCGCATAGCGCATCAGCCAGCCCCAGTTGACGTCGCGCATGATGTGTTCGGTCGAATCGAATGCGACCAGAGCGTTCGGCGCGTAATGCATCGCAAGGATGACGCCGGTCACGATCTGCAGAACGAGGCAGAAACCGGCCAGAACGCCGAAGTTCCAGAAATAGTTGAGGTTGCGCGGCACCGGATAGCCCGCGCCGATCGCGTTATAGACGAGGCGGGGGAGCGGCATGCGCTCGTCGACCCACTTCATCACGGGGTTCTTCGGCTCGTAATGCTTTGCCCAGGGGAAGCTCATCGTACTCTATCCTCAGCCCAGAACCACGGTGGTATCGGAAGTGAATGCGTATTCGGGCACTTCCAGATTGAGCGGCGCGGGTCCTTTGCGGATGCGGCCTGCGGTATCATAGTGCGAACCATGACAGGGGCAGAAATAGCCGCCAAATTCGCCCTTGTTCTCACCTTCGGCAGCGCCCAGCGGCACACAGCCCAGATGGGTGCAAACGCCCATGGTGATCAGCCAGTTGGTCTTGCCCTCGGCCGTGCGGTCTTCCAGCGATTCCGGATCGCGCAGCGACGACACCGAAACGGCATCTGCTTCGGCGATTTCCTTGGCGGTCAGGTTACGCACGAATACCGGCTGCTTGCGGAAAACAGCCTTGATCGCCTGCCCCGGCTGAATCGCGGACAAATCGATCTCGGTCGTGGATTCGGCCAGAACGTCCTTGGACGGGGCCATCTGGCTGATCAGCGGATACAGCACCGCAAGACCGCCCACGCCCGCAGCGCTGACGGCCGCAATCTCGATAAAGTCGCGGCGGCGAACTGTGGTCTCGCCTTCGCTGGTACCCTCGACGGTCCCTGTGGTGTCGATGGTCGCGTCTGCCATGCCAAATCCCTGAACTGACTGCGCGGAACACAGGATGCGCCCCGCCGCTTCGCTACGAATGTCCCGTCCGACCGCGTCCCGTTTCGCAAAGAATTCACGAAAAGCAGGGCCACGGCAAGCCTCGGTCCGCGCACCCCATAGACACGATGCCGTCATTTTCCAACAGCGATTTTGCGCTATTGTACCGCAGGCGCGAAGCCGGCCCCTTGCGGCCAGTCGTGTGCGGCCAGCGCCAGAACCTTGAAAAGCGCCCCCATCCGCTGGGGAGAGACCAGCCGGTCCAGCGCCTCGCCCACCGGTTTCGCGGCATCCGCATTGGCCCGCGCCAGCGCCGCAGCGCGATGCGCAATGCCCAGCGCCAGCAGGAACTCGCCCTGCGTTTCCATGCCGTCGATCCGGCATCCGGCCATTTGCGCCACCTGTGCCAAGGCCGCGAAATCGACATGCGCCGTCAGATCCGCCTCGCCCGGATCGGTAAACGGGTCGGTCTTGCGGTGCGCGCGCACGGCCTGCAGGCTGGAGCCGGTGAAGGATTGCAAATGCCCGTAATCCACCGCCAGCATCGCGCCGCCCTGCTTCGCGATCCGGCCTGCCAGTTCGTGCATGATGGCACTGGCGGCGGGGCATACCTCTATGATCGTATGTTCGGGCGCATCGCGGCGGGCATCGGGCACCGCCGCATCCATCGGGCGGTCGCCGGGCACGGGCACGAACTGTCCGCCTGCCATCCCCACCACCATTTCGCGCCAGCCTTCGCTCGTCCGGATCAGCTGGCGCACCGGCAGCGCATCGAAAAATTCATTGGCGAGAATCAGCAGAGGCCGGTCTTCGGGCAGGCTGTCCACGCTGTCGTGGAATGTGGGGGCATATCCGGCCAGCAGCTCTCCCTGTGCCTTGCGCAGAACCGGCGACCCTTCGACCAGATGCACCGGCTGCGTCAGGCCCGCGCCCTTCATCACGCGCAGCGCATCGCGGGCCAGAGTGCCCCGCCCCGCCCCCAATTCGACATAGCATCCATTTGCCGCGCCCGCCCGCAGCGCGATATCGGCCAGCCAGCCGCCCAGCATCTCGCCAAACATCTGGCTGATTTCGGGCGCGGTGATAAAATCGCCCGCCACGCCGAGCGGATCGCGGTGCGCGTAATAATGTGCGTTCGCCTCGGCCATGTATTGCGCCAGCGGAATCGGCCCCAGATGGGCGATGGTCCGCGCGAACCGGTCGGTCAGGCTTGTACCGGGCCTGTCAACGCCGTGCGCCGTCACGCCGATGCGACGCGGGCGGAGGCTCCCTGCGCGGGGCGGATCAGCGCGGTGACGATCAGCGCCAGCCCGATCAGGATCATCGGCATGGTCAGCCACTGGCCCATCGAAAACCCGGTGCGCACCGCGAATTCGGCCAGTTGCTGGTCAGGCTCCCGGAAGAACTCGACAGTAAAGCGCGACAGCCCGTATCCCAGCGTGAAAACACCCACCAAAAGGCCGGTGCGCCAGCGCGCCCGCGTCAGCCAGAACAGGCACAGCAGCACCACGCCCAGTACCAGACCTTCCAGCAGCGCCTCGTAAAGCTGGCTGGGATGGCGCGCGACCGGACCGCCATGCGGGAATACCATGGCCCATGGCACGTCCGGCCCCGCGGCGCGGCCCCATAATTCACCGTTCACGAAATTCGCCAGTCGTCCGAACAGCAGGCCGAAGGGCACATTCACCGCGATATAATCGGCCACGCGCATGAAGTTGAGTTTGCCGCGATACGACACCCACACGATTGCCAGCACCGTGCCGATCAGCCCGCCATGAAAGCTCATCCCCCCGTTCCAGACGGACAGTAAAGCCATCGGATCGCCCCACAGCGACGGTTCGTAAAATGTGGCATAGCCCAGCCGCCCGCCAAAAATGATGCCCAGCGTACACCAGAAGAACAGATCCTCGGCATGGCGCTGCGCCAGCGGCGCGCCGGGGGATTTGATCATGCGCGTCAAATGAAAATAGCCCAGCGCAATGCCCGCCAGATAGGCCAGAGAATACCAGCGCAGCGTAAAGAAGCCGAGGTCGATTCCCGGGCGCAGACCCAGGTTTTCCCAGTAAATCGGCGCATTCGCCGCCGCGGCGGCCAGTTCGAGCGACACTCGCATTTCTCCATTTGGCGCACGGGCGATGCTGGTGTCCCGCGGCGCGCGCTCTTTGGCACATGGCGCAGCCCTATGAAAGAGTGCGCTGCCGCGCGCTTGCCTGTGCAGACGGGCATATGCAGATTGGCCCCGGCTTGGAAAACGCGCTAGTGCGGCCAATATGTCAGGCAATGGGCCGCACGGCCCGCCCCCAATCGACGGATTTGCATGAGCCAGCCCCGCATTCCCAACCAGCGCGCCATCATCGACCGGAGGAAACTGTCCGCCGCCGTGGATGCCGCGATCAAGGATGCGGGCGGCAAGGTTAAGCGGCCCGCCCTTGTTGCCATCTTCAAGGACGCGCTGGCCAGTGGCCGCAAGGAAATCGCCACGCGGCTGGAGGCCGAGCCGTCGGCAGGGCACAAGATGGCGGCCGCGCAGTCGTTTCTGGTCGACCAGCTGATCCGCGTGATCCACGATCATGTCATCACCCATGTCTATCCCGCCGCCAACCGCAGCGCGGGCGAGCATCTGACATTGCTCGCCGTCGGCGGGTACGGACGGGGCGAGATGGCGCCGCAATCCGATGTCGACATCGCCTTCATCACGCCGATCAAGAACACGCCATGGTGCGAACAGGTGATCGAGGCGATCCTCTATTTCCTGTGGGATCTGGGCCTGAAAGTCGGCCATTCCAGCCGCAGCCTCGACGATATGGTCAAGATGGCGAAGCAGGATTTGACCATCCGCACCGCCCTGCTGGAAGGGCGGTTCCTGTGGGGCGATCAGGCGCTCTACGAACGGGCGAGCGAACGGTTCTGGAGCGAAGTTGTCGCGGGATCGGAAAAGCAGTTCGTTGCCGAAAAGCTGCTGGAGCGCGAGGAGCGGCACAAGCGCATGGGCGATTCGCGCTATGTCGTCGAACCCAATGTGAAAGAGGGTAAGGGCGGCCTGCGCGACCTGCACACGTTGTACTGGATCGGCAAATATATTCATAAGGTGCGCACCGCATCCGAACTGGTCGATGCCGGATTGCTGACCCGCGCCGAATATCGCGCGTTCCGCCGTGCTGAGAATTTCTTCTGGGCGGTGCGCTGCCATTTGCACACGATCACGGGGCGCGAGGAAGACCGGCTGACCTTCGACCTGCAGCGCGAAGTCTCTGCGCGGATGAATTTCGTCGACCGCCCCGGCAAGAGCGCGGTCGAGCGGTTCATGCGGTTCTATTTCCTGCAGGCGAAGCGCGTGGGCAGTCTGACCGGCGTGTTCCTTGCCCAGCTGGACGAGCAATTCGCCAAGTCCAAACGCCCCAGCCTGATGACACGGCTGCGCGAACGCACGCGCCATGTGCACGGGTTCGAGATAGCGGGCGGCCGCATCAATGTGCCAACCGACGATTTCTTTCAGCAGGACCCTGTCCGGCTGGTCGAGATATTCACCCTCGCCAATGCCGAAGGGGTGGAAGTCCACCCCAATGCCATGCGGCTGGCCGACCGCGATTCGGGGCTGATCGACAACAAGATCCGCCGCGACAAGCGCGCCAATGCCCTGTTCCTCGACCTGCTCACCAGCCGCGACAATCCCGAGCTGGCCCTGCGCTGGATGAACGAGGCCAGCGTGTTCGGCCGCATCATGCCCGAATTCGGCCGCGTGGTCGCGCAGATGCAGTTCGACATGTATCACCATTACACGGTCGACGAACACACGATCCGCGCCATCGGCGCGCTGGCCCGCATCGAATCGGGCGAAAGCGCCGAAAGCCGCCCCACCGCGACCGAGATTATCGGCAAGATCAAGCATCGCCGCGCGCTCTATGTCGCGGTGCTGATGCACGATATCGCCAAGGGGCGCGGCGGCGACCATTCGGTGCTGGGGGCCGAGGATGCGCTGAAAGTCGGCCCGCGTCTGGGGCTGGAGGACGAAGAGACCGAGCTCGTCTCATGGCTGGTACGCCAGCATCTTTTGATGAGCGCGACCGCGTTCAAGCGCGATCTGGCCGATCCCAAGACCATCGCCGATTTCGTGGCAGAGGTACAATCGCTCGAACGGTTGCGCCTGCTTTTGGTGCTGACCGTGGTGGATATCGGCGCGGTCGGGCCGGGCGTGTGGAACAGCTGGAAAAGCCAGCTTTTGACCGATCTTTACTTCGCGGCGGAAGAACGCATCCGCCTTGGCCACAAGAGCGTGGGCCGTGAAAAGGGCGTCGAGATAAAGAAGGCGCAAGTTGCCGAATTGCTGGGCGATGACGCCGGACTGGTCGACAGCGCGGGCAGTGCGATGCTGGCCAGTTACTGGATTGCAGAAGCACCCGAAGTGATCGTGCCCAACCTGCGCCAGATCGACGCGATGCAAGGCCAGCGCAGCCTGTCGATCGAGTGCCATTATTCGGAAAACCGCGGCGCTACGCTGGTCACCGTGATCGTGGGCGACCACCCCGGTCTGTTCAGCCGCATCGCGGGCGGCATTCATCTTGCGGGCGGAAACATCATCGACGCGCGTTTCCACACCAGCCGCAATGGCGTCGCGGTCGATAATCTGCTGGTTCAGGACCCGCTGGGCCGCCCGTTTCACGAACAGCACCAGATCAACCGGCTGAAACAGGCGATCGAGGATTCGCTGGCCCACCGGAACGAGCTGGTGCCCGAACTGGCCGCCCGCCCCATGCCGCGCCCGCGCGCCCATGCGTTCATCGTGCGCCCGCGCATCGAATTCGACAATGACGCATCGAACCGCTTTACGGTGATAGAAGTCAGCGCGCGCGACCGCCCCGCCCTGTTGAACCGTCTGGCCCGCGCCCTGTTCGAAGAACGGCTGATGATCCAGTCGGCCCATGTCACCAATTACGGCGAACGGGCCGCCGACACGTTCTATGTCACCGATCTTCTGGGCGACAAGATCCATTCGAAAAGCCGGATGAAAGAGATCGAGGCGAAATTGCTGGAAGCGGTGCAAGCGACCGAGGAAGCCGCCGCGTGACATAAATACTATTCAATACAAATGCTTACGTGCGACATGGGCACAAAGCGGCCGATTATGCATTACCGCATGAGTTCATTCGCGGTTTATACGATCCTGCTACCGCGAGGGATTACCCCGAACACATCGGGCAATTGCGACAGACGGGCGGCCCCGTACGGGCCGGATCAGGTGAGGTGGAATGGTAATTTCGGGTCTGGCGGCGGCGCTTGTCATGGGCGGCGCCGGTGTTGCTGATAATGCGCCGGTATCGGGCAAGGCGGGTTTCGCCCAAAGTCTCAATGGCGGATCGCCCGCCGCGATGGCCGTGGCGACGCCGCTGCCGTCCGATGTGCTGCGCGTGCTGGAACGCAAGAGCTTTGCCTTTAGGCAGGACGCCGAACAGCCCCTCCCCTCTCCCGAAGAAGCGGCATCGGCCGGACAGCCCGCCGCCACCGAACCCGAAACCCCGCCCTCTGACGGCGGCGATGTGGCCGACGGGGGCGAAATCATCGTCTCGGGCGAAGTCGGCGCGCCCAAGGGCGACCCTGCCGAACGGATCAACGCCCTCAGCTACGAAGTGGTCGACAAGGTCGATATGGCCGTCGTCGAACCGATCGCCGATGCCTATAGCAGCGGCATCCCCGAACCGGTCCGCGACGGGGTGGATAATTTCCTGTCGAACCTGGGCGAACCGGTCAGCGCGCTGCATTATCTGTTGCAGCTGAAACCGGGCAAGGCGCTGAAAACGCTGGGCCGTTTCGCGATCAACACTACTCTTGGGATCGGCGGGCTGTTCGATGTTGCCGCGAAAGAGCCGTTCGGCATGGAATACGAACCCAATGGCCTTGCCAATACGCTGGGCTATTACGGCGTCGGCCCCGGCCCCTATCTCTATCTGCCGCTGATCGGATCGACCACTGTGCGCGACCTTGTCGGGCGGACGGTCGATCTGGCATTTCTGCCTACCGTTGTCGGCAAGCCGTTCAACAGCCCCTATTACGTGATCCCCGCAGGCACGCTCAATTCGCTGAACGACCGAGTGGACAAGGATGCGCAGATCGCATCGGTCCGCGACAAATGCGGCGACCCCTATGCGGCAGAGCGCGACCTGTATCTGGTGCAGCGTGCGGCAGAGATCGAGGCGCTGAAGGGCAATCACAACCCCGATCTGGGCGAGATTGGCGAGCGGCTTGAATTCAACTGCGATATCGAGATCAGCGACACGCCCACCGGCGTCACCGAACAGACCGATTTCGTGCGGCAGAGCACGACGCTGATCGACGGGTCGGCCGGTTCCGAAGCTGCGGCAGAAGGCCTGTTCGAGGCCGAACCCGAAGCCGAGACCGAAATCCCCGATGCCGTTTCGGCCGAAAAGCCTGCTCCGGCAGAAGCACCGGAACCTGCCGAACCCGTGCTGGAATCGCGCCCCGTGGTGCAACCGCTTCCCGCCGGCGGGTAAGACCGGCGGGCAGGCGCTATGCCGCCGCCCGCAATCTCTCCACCGTGCGGGTCTGACCGATCAGGGGCAGCAGGGCGTTCATGTCAGGCCCGTGGTCCATGCCCGTCAGCGCCAGTCGCAGCGGCAGGAACAGCGCCTTGCCCTTGCGGCCCGTCGCCTGTTTCAACGCATTGGTCAGCGCCTTCCACGCGCCATCGCCGCTATCGGCTGCGTTCCAGTCCAGCGTCTGCGCCGCATCGGCAGCGGCTTGCGCGAATGCGGCATCCTCTGCCGATAATTCGGGCGCGGCGACGGGGCCGGTCACGACCGTCCACCATTCATGCGCCTCGGTCACTTTTTCCAGATTCGGTCTGATCGTCAGCCATGCTGCTTCGTCCATCCCCTCTGGCAGCAGGCCTGCGACATCGGCGTAGTCCATCGCATGCACCAACTGCGCATTGATGCGCAGCAGTTCCGCCTCGTCGAAACGGGCGGGGGCGCGGCCGAATGTCGTCAGATCGAACCCCTGCGCCAGCGCCGCCATGTCATGCTGCGCTTCGACCGGTTGCGACGTGCCGATCCGCGCCAGCAGCGAATTCACTGCCATCGGCTCCAGCCCCTGTTCGCGGAAATCGGCTACGCCCGTCGATCCCAGCCGCTTGGACAGCTTACCCTCGGCACCGACCAGCAAAGCCTCATGCGCAAAGCGCGGCGGGGTGGCGCCCAGTGCGGTAAACATCTGGATTTGCACCGCTGTGTTGGACACATGGTCCTCTCCGCGCAGCACATCGGTGATGCCCATGTCGATATCGTCGACACAGCTGGGCAGCATATAAAGCCACGAACCGTCGGCCCGGCGCACCACCGGATCGGACATCGATGCCGCATCGAAATGCTGCGCCCCGCGCACGCCGTCTTCCCATGCGATCGGCTCGTCATGGTCCAGCCTGAACCGCCAGTGCGGAGCCACGCCATCGGCAGCGAAACGCGCGTGATCGTCATCGGTCAGCGCCAGTGCCGCGCGGTCATAGATCGGCGGCAACTTGCGCCCCAGCAGGATCTTGCGCTTCAGATCCAGTTCCTGCGCCGTTTCATAACAGCGATAGACCCGCCCCGCCGATTTCAGCCGTTCAAAGGCAGAATCATAGATCGCCAGCCGGGCCGACTGCCTCTCCTCGCCATCGGGGTTCAGGCCCAGCCACGCCAGATCGGCGCGGATCGCGTCGACGTAATCCTCGCGGCTGCGTTCGGCATCGGTATCGTCGATACGCAGCATGAACCGCCCGCCTGCCTGCCCCCTGGCCTTGTGGGCCAGCAGGAAATTATGCAGCGCCGTGCGGATATTGCCGACATGAAGATGGCCGGTGGGCGAAGGAGCGAAGCGGGTAACGATCATGCCCAGCCCTATAGCGCCATTCAGCCCGAACGGAAGCTGTGCGTGATGGGATAGCGCCGGTCGCGGCCGAAATTGCGCGCACCCAGCTTCACACCGGGGGGCGCCTGTCGCCGCTTGTATTCGGCCAGATGCAACAGGCGTTCGATCCGGCGCACCGTCTCACGCTCGAAACCCTCTGCGACCAGCTGGTCCACGCTCTTTTCATGTTCCACCAGACCGTGGAGGATGCCGTCCAGCACGTCATAGGGCGGCAGCGAATCGCTGTCCTTCTGGTCGGGGCGCAATTCGGCGCTGGGCGGCTTGTCGATGATGTTCTGGGGGATCACCTCGCCCAGCGGACCCTTGCCGATCTTGGGCTTGGCGCGGTTGCGCCATTTCGCCAGTTCGAACACGGTCGTCTTATAGGCGTCCTTCAGCGGGTTATAGCCGCCCGCCATATCGCCATAGATCGTGGCATAGCCGACGCTCATCTCGCTCTTATTGCCGGTCGTCACCAGCATGTGGCCGAACTTGTTCGACAGGGCCATCAATGTCACCCCGCGAATACGCGACTGGATATTCTCTTCGGTGATGTCGACCTGTGTGTCGGCGAAATCATCCTCCAGCATGGCGTCGAATCCGGCGACCGCAGGCTGGATCGGTATGGTCGACAGGCGGCAGCCCAGCGCCCTGGCGCAGGCTTGGGCATCGTCCAGACTTTCCTGACTGGTAAAGCGGCTGGGCAGCATGACATTCCACACGCGGTCAGCACCCAGCGCATCGACCGCGACGGCGGCGCATAGCGCGCTGTCGATCCCGCCCGACAGGCCCAGCAGCACGCCGGGAAAGCCGTTATGATCGACATAGTCGCGCAATGCCGTGACCATGGCGCAATAAATATCTTCGGGATGATCGGCCAGCCGGTGCAATGCGCCCGGCACACAGGACCAGCCATCGCGCCCCTTTACCCAGCGGGTCGAAATCTCGACCTCTTCCCAATCGGGCAATTGCGCGGCCAGCGTGCCATCGGCGTTGATGACGAAACTCGCCCCGTCGAACGCCAGTTCGTCCTGTCCGCCCACGCGGTTCAGATAGGCCAGCGGCAGGCCCGTATCGATCGCGCGCCGCTTGGCCACGCCGTCGATGCGCAGCACGTCCTTATCGATTTCATAGGGGCTGCCGTTGATGCAGATCAGGATCTGCGCGCCCATATCGGCCAGATGGCGGCACACATCGGGGTGCCATATATCCTCGCAGATGGGCAGGCCCAGCATCGCGCCGCGGAACAGCACCGGATCGGGCAGATCGCCGGGGGTGAACAGGCGCTGTTCGTCGAACGTGCCGTAATTGGGAAGTTCGTGTTTGAAACGCGTCGCCGTGATGCGCCCGCCATCCAGCAACGCCACCCCGTTATGCAGCGCCCCGTCGCGCACGAACACGCTGCCGACCAGCATGCCCGGCCCGTCCTCGTCCGTTGCTTTGGCCAGCCGGTCCAGTTCCGCCGCCGCACGCTCTATCAATGCCGGTTTCAGCACCAGATCCTCTGGCGGATAGCCGATGAGGTGCATTTCGGGGAACACGATCAGGTCTGCGCCCGCCGCCTTGGCGCGTTCACGCGCGGCCAGCATGGCTTTGGCATTGCCGGCGATATCGCCGACACGCTGGTTATGTTGGGCGAAAGTGATGGTAAGCGTATCGGCCATATGCATCGTCTAGGAAGCGGGCGCGGAACCGACAACTGCAAAATCGGGCGATTTCCCCGAACTTGGATTTTACGGGCCGCCCGAAGCCCTTACCCTATGCCGGGCCCTACGATCAGGCTGCGCTGGGAAGGCGCCGGATCGACGCGCGCCAGCGTTCGCATTCGCTGTCGAACGGGCGGCCGTCGCTCAGTTCCTCGACATTGAACGGATAGGATATGTAATAGCCCTGCACCTCGGTGCAGCCTGCCGCGCGCAGCCAATCCAGCTGTTCCTCGCGCTCCACGCCTTCGGCCACCGTGTCCATCCCCAAAGTGCCCGCCAGCGAGGTAACCGCGCGGATGATCGCCTGACAATCCTCGCGCTTTTCCAGATCGGCGACGAAGCATTTGTCGATCTTGATTTTGTCGAACGGAAAGCTGCGTAGATAGTTGAGCGAGGAATAGCCCGTCCCGAAATCGTCGAGCGAGATGCGCACGCCCAGTTCGCGCAATTTGTGCAGCAAGGCGACATTCGCCTCGGACTCCTGCATCAGCACGTTTTCGGTAATCTCCAGCTCGATCCGCGCAGGATCGATACCGGTATGGGCGATCGCGGTCACCAGTTGCGACATCAGGCGCGGGCTGCGCATCTGGATGGGGGACAGGTTGATCGCCACGCGCTGCCCTCCGGGCCAACCGGCCGCCTGCGCGATGGCATTGCGCATGATCCATTCGCCCAGCGGCACGATCAGGCCGGTATCCTCGGCAATCGGGATGAATTCGCCCGGCATGACGACGCCCATGGTGGGATGTTCCCAACGGACCAGCGCCTCGAACCCGGCCACCTCGCCCGTATCGATATTGACGAGCGGCTGGAAATGCAGCGCGAACTGGCCCTGCTTGATCGCATTGCGCAAATCGGCTTCCAGCGCGGCCCGCTCTCGCTCGCGGTCTTCCATCCATGGCTCAAACTGCGCGAAGCAGGCGCGTCCGCGCGCCTTGGCGGCATAGAGCGCCAGATCGGCCTGTCGCAGCAGATCGTCGGAATTGCCGCCCTGCCCCTTATAGAACGCCACGCCCACGCTGGTCGAGATATGCAGCTTTTGTCCCTCGATCCGGAAGGGATCGGTGATGGCCCCGACAATACGGTCGGCCACGGCCAGCGCTTCTTCCGCATCGCGGAAGCGGGTGAGCAATACGGCGAATTCGTCGCCGCCAAGCCGCGCGACCAGATCGTGACCCTTGACCTTGCTGGTTATGCGCCGCGCCGCTTCGGTCAGCAGCAGATCGCCGCAGCTGTGGCCAAGCGTGTCGTTGATCGTCTTGAAGTGGTCGAGGTCGAGGTAAAGCAGCGCGCAGCTGTCGCCCTTGCGCTGGCGGGCCAGCTGTCCGGCCAGCGTCTCGCCAAACAGAAAACGGTTGGCAAGGCCGGTCAGGCCGTCGTGATGCGCCATGTATGCGACGCGCTGTTCGGTGCGGCGCGTGGCGGTTACATCGCGGGCGACACCGCGGATCGTGCCATCCTCACGCGGAGAGGCCGACAGCATCCACCAGCGCCCGCCCAGCGGATCGTCGTCGCGGGTGGCCAGTTCCAGCGTCAGATCGCGGAACGGTTCGCGCCGCAACAGCCGGTGCGACAAATGCTCGCGCGCGGGGCCATGGCGGAACAGGCTGACCAGTTCCTTTCCTTCCAGTTCGGGCCGCGGCATCGAGGCCGCCTCGCCAAAGCGGTCGCACACGCCGACAAGGCAGCCCGAATGATCGACACGCCACAGCCAGTCCGCGCTCTGCGCTTCGTAATCATGCAGCAGCAAGCGGATCGTTTCGGCGCTTTCGGACACGGCGAATTCGGCGTTGAAGCGCGCTTCATAGGCCGCCGCATCGGCGCGGAAGCAATAGAGCACAACCGTCGCATAGAAGAGCATGATCGGCACATTGACGAAATCGACCGGATCGCCGCGCAGCGCAGTCGATGCGGTTCCACCTGCGACAAAGGCCAGCGTCAGTGCGATCCCGATGCGCGGCATTGACCGCAAGCGGATCGCCGCCGTCGCCAGCATGCCGGTGATCAGTATGTTGACCGTCACGCGGGTCGACGGGTCGAGCATCGAGGCGATGAAAGACAGGCCCAGTGCCCATAACGCCGCATCGGCATAGGCCAGCGCCTCGGCCTTGCGAGCCTGCCGCCGTATATAGCCGAAATCGATCGTGTCCGGCTCTATCCTGCCGGCATGCAACACGCGCAGGGTGCTGACCGCCCCGATGGCAAGCAGCCAGATGCCGCACAGCGCGTGCCACATGGCCATTAGTTCGGACGGGGCAATGGCACAGGCGATCATGGCGGAAAGGCCGCTCAACATCGCGGCAACCGGCGCATGCGCGGCATAATCGCCCAACCTGCGGGCAAGCAGCAATTCGTCGCGGTTCAGCACCGCTTCCTGCCTTGCCCCCATTGCCCCCTTACCTTCAACGCGCGTTGCGATGGCCGAGGGGTTAACGGCAAGAAGTTAAGATCCATGTAAAACAGTCGGCGCGGACAAGCGCCGCTTATGAAAAAGCCCCGCCGGGGACGAACCTCGACAGGGCGTTTTCAATCATACCGACGGGGCGGTTTGCCCCGCCAGCCGGTCAGCGATCAGGCTTCGTTGTCGCCGTCACCATCCGCCGCTTCGGGGTTCAGGTAATCGCCTGCATCCGCATCGGTGCCGTGGGTTTCACCCTCGACCGCTGCCAGCGGATCGTCGCCCAGATCGTCGGCCGGATCGCGCAGCAGTTCGGCTGCATGCTCTTCCTCTGCCGAATCGGCGGCGATCAGCGCTTCTTGCATCTTTCGATACTGGGCGCGCAGCGCCGCATCGCGGCTGGAGGCGGCGACGCGGACGCGGTTCATGCCCGCGCCGGTACCGGCGGGGATGAGGCGGCCCACGATCACGTTTTCCTTCAGACCGATCAGCGAGTCCTTCTTTCCTTCGACCGCCGCCTGCGTCAGCACGCGGGTGGTTTCCTGGAACGAAGCGGCCGAGATGAAGCTGCGGGTCTGCAGCGACGCCTTGGTGATGCCCAGCAGGATCGGCTTGCCTTCGGCCGGTTCCTTGCCCTTCGCCAGCTTGGCGTTGGTTTCGAGCATTTCTTCCAGATCGACCTGTTCGCCCGGCAGCAGCGTGGTGTCGCCGCCATTGGTGATCTCGACCTTTTGCAGCATCTGACGAACGATCGTCTCGATGTGCTTGTCGTTGATCTTCACGCCCTGCAAGCGATAGACTTCCTGGATCTCGTTCACGAGATATTCGGCCAAGGCCTCGATCCCCAAAACTTCCAGAATATCGTGCGGATCGGGCGAGCCGCTGATCAAATTGTCGCCCTTCTTGACGAAGTCGCCTTCCTGAACGTCGATCACCTTCGACTTCGGGATCAGATACTCGACCGGATCACCCTCTTCCGGAATGATCGCGATCTTGCGCTTCGCCTTATAGTCGCGGACGAATTCGACGCGGCCCGACACCTTGGCGATAACCGCATTGTCCTTGGGCTTGCGCGCCTCGAACAGCTCGGCAACGCGCGGCAGACCGCCGGTGATGTCGCGGGTCTTGGCGGCTTCACGCGACGCACGGGCCAGAATGTCACCGGCCTGCACTTCCGCACCGTCCTCGACCGACAGCGTCGTGCCGGGGGCCAGCATGTAACGTGCCGCCTCCGTCTCGTCGCCGGCCTGCCCCAGCAGGGTCATACGCGGACGCAGGTCTTCCTTCTTGGAACGGCCCGCGGCGCGATATTCGGTGATGACGCGCTGGGCGATGCCCGTCGCTTCGTCGACCTGCTCGGTCATGGTCTTGCCGTCGAGGATATCCTGATATTTCACGATACCCGACTGCTCGGTGATGATCGGCAGGGTGAACGGATCCCACTCTGCCATGCGGTCGCCCTGCTTCACCTCGGCGCCGTCGTCGAACAGGATGACGGTACCATAGGGGACGCGGTGCATTTCGCGCTCGCGCCCTTCGGCGTCGATCACGAGGATTTCACCGCTGCGGGCCATCGAAAGGCGACGGCCGCGCTTGTCGGTGATGGTCGGCATGTCGCGATAGACAAGCTTACCGTCCGACACCGCTTCGAGGTGCGAGGTTTCATTGAGCTGCGCCGCACCACCGATGTGGAACGTACGCATGGTCAGCTGCGTGCCCGGCTCACCGATCGACTGCGCGGCGATCACGCCAACAGCCTCACCGATGTTCACCGGCGTACCGCGAGCGAGGTCGCGGCCATAGCACTTGCCGCACACGCCCTGCTGCGCCTCGCAAACCAGCGGAGAGCGGATCTTGGCAACCTGCGTTTCCGCATCCTCGATCACCTTGATCGCCGCCTCGTCCAGCAGCTGGCCCTTGGTGGCCAGCACTTCGCCGGTCTTGGCGTGGACGATATCCTCGGCCAGCGTGCGGCCCAGAATACGTTCGCCCAGCGATGCGATGGTCGAACCGCCCTGAATGATCGCGCGCATTTCCAGCATGCGATCGGTGCCGCAATCTTCCTCGACGATGACGCAGTCCTGCGACACGTCGACCAGACGGCGGGTCAGGTAACCCGAGTTCGCGGTCTTGAGCGCGGTATCGGCCAGACCCTTACGGGCACCGTGGGTCGAGTTGAAGTATTCAAGAACGGTCAGGCCTTCCTTGAAGTTCGAGATGATCGGCGTTTCGATGATCTCGCCCGAAGGCTTGGCCATCAGGCCGCGCATACCCGCCAGCTGCTTCATCTGCGCCGGAGAGCCACGCGCACCGGAGTGCGACATCATATAGATCGAGTTGATCGGCTTCATCCGGCCGGTCTCCTCGTCCTTGGGCTGGGCCTTGATCTCGTCCATCATGGCGGCCGCGACCTGGTCGCCGCAACGGCTCCACGCGTCGATCGCCTTGTTGTACTTTTCCTGCCAGGTGATCAGGCCGTCCTGATACTGCTGCTCATACTCGGCAACCTGCGCCTTGGTCTCTTCGACCAGCGGCACCTTGGCGTCCGGAATGATCATGTCGTCCTTGCCGAACGAAATGCCCGCACGGCATGCGTGGCGGAAGCCCAGCACCATGATGGCGTCGGCGAACAGCACCGTGTCCTTCTGGCCGGTGTGACGATAGACCTGATCGATCACGTCGCCGATGTCCTTCTTTGTAAGAAGGCGGTTGACGACCTCGAACGGGACGGTGTGGCTCTTGGGCAGACATTCGCCGATCAGCATGCGACCCGGAGTGGTCTCCACGCGCTTCAGATAGGTCTTGCCGTCCTCGTCCACCTGCGGAACGCGGGTGTGGATCTTGGAGTGGAGCGTCACCGCGCCGACTTCGAGAGCCTGATGCACCTCGGCCATGTCGGTTAGCATGCTGCCTTCGCCGGGCTCGCCCTCAAGATCCATCGAGAGGTAATAGAGACCCAGCACCATGTCCTGCGAAGGCACGATGATCGGCTTGCCGTTTGCAGGCGACAGGATGTTGTTGGTCGACATCATCAGCACGCGGGCTTCCAGCTGGGCTTCCAGCGAAAGCGGCACGTGGACGGCCATCTGGTCACCGTCGAAGTCGGCGTTGAAGGCCGAGCAGACGAGCGGGTGCAGCTGGATCGCCTTGCCTTCGATCAACACGGGCTCGAACGCCTGAATGCCCAGACGGTGCAGCGTCGGCGCGCGGTTCAGCAGAACCGGATGCTCGCGGATCACCTCGTCAAGGATGTCCCAGACTTCCTTGCGCTCCTTCTCGACCCACTTCTTCGCCTGCTTCAGGGTCATCGAGAGACCCTTGGCGTCGAGGCGCGCGTAGATGAACGGCTTGAACAGTTCCAATGCCATCTTCTTGGGCAGGCCGCACTGGTGCAATTTCAGCTCAGGCCCGGTCACGATGACCGAACGGCCCGAATAGTCGACGCGCTTGCCGAGCAGGTTCTGACGGAAGCGGCCCTGCTTGCCCTTGAGCATGTCGGAGAGCGACTTGAGCGGACGCTTGTTGGCGCCGGTGATCACGCGGCCGCGGCGGCCATTGTCGAACAGCGCGTCGACGGCTTCCTGCAACATGCGCTTTTCGTTGCGGACGATGATGTCCGGCGCGCGCAGTTCCATCAGCCGCTTCAAACGGTTGTTACGGTTGATCACGCGGCGATACAGGTCGTTCAGATCCGACGTCGCGAAACGGCCACCGTCCAGCGGCACCAGCGGGCGCAGTTCGGGCGGGATGACCGGCACGACTTCAAGGATCATCCATTCGGGACGGTTGCCCGAATCGATGAAGCTTTCGACGACTTTCAGGCGCTTGATGATCTTCTTGGGCTTCAGCGCCGACTTGGTCGTCGCCAGCTCTTCCATCAGATCTTCGCGTTCCTGCTCGAGGTCGAGGTCCATGAGCATGGTCTTGACCGCTTCGGCGCCGATGGCGGCGCTGAACGCGTCTTCGCCATATTCGTCCTGCGCGTCGAGCAGCTCGTCCTCGGTCAGAAGCTGGAACTTCTCGAGCGGGGTCAGGCCCGGCTCGGTCACGATATAGCTTTCGAAATAGAGCACGCGCTCAAGCTGCTTCAACTGCATGTCGAGCAGCAGGCCGATGCGCGAGGGTAGCGACTTCAGGAACCAGATATGCGCGACGGGCGCGGCCAGTTCGATATGGCCCATGCGCTCGCGGCGCACCTTGGTCACGGTGACTTCGACGCCGCACTTCTCGCAGACGACGCCCTTGTACTTCATGCGCTTGTACTTGCCGCACAGGCACTCATAGTCCTTTACCGGACCGAAGATGCGCGCGCAGAACAACCCGTCACGCTCGGGCTTGAACGTGCGGTAGTTGATGGTCTCGGGCTTCTTGATCTCGCCGAAAGACCAGCTGCGGATACGCTCGGGCGACGCCAGACCGATCTGGATCTGGTCGAAGGTCTCGGGCTTTGCGGCCGGATTAGCGAATTTCGTCAGTTCGTTCATTTCTCACATCCCTATCAGGGGAAAACCTTGGGTGACGGATGGGAAGGCCGCCGTTTCGGACGGCCCGCTCCCCTTACTCCGCCGCCTCGGGCAGGGCCGGACCGCCTTCGTCATCGCTCTCATCGACAAGCGAGGAGAGTTCGACGTTGAGACCCAGCGAGCGCATTTCCTTGACGAGAACGTTGAAGCTCTCGGGAATGCCGGCCTCGAACGTGTCGTCGCCCTTGACGATCGCTTCATAGACCTTGGTGCGGCCGACAACGTCGTCGGACTTCACCGTCAGCATTTCCTGCAAGGTGTACGCAGCGCCGTATGCCTGCAGCGCCCAGACCTCCATTTCGCCGAAGCGCTGGCCGCCGAACTGCGCCTTACCGCCCAGCGGCTGCTGGGTGACAAGCGAGTAGGGGCCGATCGAACGGGCGTGGATCTTGTCGTCGACAAGGTGGTGCAGCTTCAGCATGTAGATGATGCCCACGGTCACCTTGCGGTCGAACGCCTCGCCGGTCCGGCCGTCATACAGCGTCGACTGGCCCGACGAATCGTAGCCTGCCTTCAGCAGCATGTCGGTCACGTCGCTTTCGCGCGCACCGTCGAACACCGGCGTGCCCATCGGAACGCCGCGGCGCAGGTTGTTCGCCAGTTCGACGACTTCTTCGGTCGTGCGGCTGTTGATGTCGTCGGCGTAGTTGTCGCCATAAACATCGTTCAGCTTGTCCATCAGCGCGGCGGGCGGCGGGCCTGCCATCGCGTCGGGATTGTTCGCACGCCATTCGTCGAGCTGTTCAGCGATCTGCATGCCAAGCCCGCGTGCCGCGAAGCCCAGATGCGTTTCGAAGATCTGACCGACGTTCATGCGCGACGGCACGCCCAGCGGGTTCAGCACGAGGTCGACGGGGGTGCCGTCTTCAAGGAAGGGCATGTCCTCGGCAGGAAGGATGCGCGAAATCACACCCTTGTTGCCGTGACGGCCCGCCATCTTGTCGCCCGGCTGCAGCTTGCGCTTCACCGCGACGAAGACCTTGACCATCTTCAGCACGCCCGGAGCCAGCTCGTCGCCACGCTCCAGCTTTTCCTTGCGGTCCTCGAACTTGGCGTTGATGGCCTTCACGCTCTCGTCGTACTGGCTCTTCACCGCTTCCAGCTGCTGCTGGCGGTTGTCGTCGGCCACCGCGAACTTGAACCACTCGTGGCGCTCGACTTCGTCCAGCAGGTCCTCGGTGATCTCGCCGCCCTTCTTCACGCCCTTGGGAGCCGCCGAAGCGATCTGGCCCAGCAGCATGTCGCGCAGGCGGTTATAGGTCGCACGGTTCAGAATGGCGCGCTCGTCCTCACGGTCCTTGGCGAGGCGTTCGATTTCCTCGTTCTGGATGGCGCGGGTACGGTCGTCCACCTCGATACCGTGGCGGTTGAATACGCGCACATCGACGATGGTGCCCGACACGCCCGGCGGCAGGCGGAGCGATGTGTCGCGCACGTCGCTGGCCTTTTCGCCAAAGATGGCGCGCAGCAGCTTTTCTTCCGGCGTCATCGGGCTTTCGCCCTTGGGCGTGATCTTGCCGACCAGAATGTCGCCCGGATGCACTTCGGCGCCGATATAGACGATGCCCGCCTCGTCGAGGTTGCGCAGCGCTTCCTCGCCCACGTTCGGGATGTCGCGGGTGATGTCCTCGGGCCCAAGCTTGGTGTCGCGGGCCATCACTTCGAATTCGTCGATGTGGATCGAGGTGAACACGTCGTCCTTCACGATGCGTTCGCTGATCAGGATCGAGTCTTCGTAGTTGTAACCGTTCCACGGCATGAAGGCGACGAGGCTGTTACGGCCCAGCGCCAGCTCACCCAGATCGGTCGAGGGACCGTCGGCGATGATGTCGCCGGTCTCGATCACTTCGCCCACCTTCACCAGCGGGCGCTGGTTGATGCAGGTGCTCTGGTTCGAACGCTCGAACTTCTGCAGGCGATAGATGTCGACGCCCGACTGGCCGGCCTCGACGTCGCCCTGCGCGCGGATCACGATACGGGTCGCGTCGACCTGATCGACGATACCGCCACGCTTGGCAGCGATCGCGGCGCCCGAATCGCGGGCCACGGTCTCTTCCATGCCGGTGCCGACCCAAGGCGCTTCGGCCTTGACCAGCGGCACGGCCTGACGCTGCATGTTCGATCCCATCAGCGCGCGGTTGGCGTCATCGTTTTCCAGGAACGGGATCAGCGATGCCGCGACCGAAACGAGCTGCTTGGGCGAAACGTCCATCAGCGTGACCTGATCCGACGGGCTCATCACGAATTCGCCGTTCTGGCGGGCCGAGACGAGATCCTCGACGAACTGGCCACTGGCGTCGGTTTCGGCCGATGCCTGCGCGACGGTGTTCTTCTGCTCTTCCATCGCCGACAGATACTGGACGTCGCCAGTGACCTTGCCTTCGATGACCTTGCGATAAGGCGTTTCGATGAAGCCGTACTTGTTGACACGCGCAAAGGTCGACAGCGAGTTGATCAGACCGATGTTCGGGCCTTCGGGCGTTTCGATCGGGCAGATGCGGCCATAGTGCGTCGGGTGAACGTCGCGGACTTCAAAGCCGGCGCGCTCACGGGTCAGACCGCCCGGCCCAAGCGCCGAAACGCGGCGCTTGTGGGTGACTTCCGACAGCGGGTTGGTCTGGTCCATGAACTGCGAGAGCTGCGAGGAGCCGAAGAATTCACGAACGGCAGCCACGGCAGGCTTCGCATTGATGAGGTCGTTCGGCATCACGGTCGACACGTCGACGGAACTCATACGCTCCTTCACCGCACGCTCCATGCGCAGCAGGCCGACGCGGTACTGGTTTTCCAGCAGCTCGCCCACCGAACGCACGCGGCGGTTGGCAAGGTTGTCGATGTCGTCGACGTCGCCCTTGCCGTCCTTCAGATCGACCAGCTCCTTGACGACCGCAAGGATGTCTTCGCGGCGCAGGGTAGTGATCGTATCCTCGGCGTCGAGGCCAAGGCGCATGTTCAGCTTCACGCGGCCCACGGCGGAAAGGTCATAGCGTTCGCCGTCGAAGAACAGGCCTTCGAACAGGGCTTCGGCGGTTTCCTTCGTCGGCGGTTCGCCCGGACGCATCACCTTGTAGATGGCTTCCAGACCCATGTCGCGGTTCTCGGCCTTGTCGGCCTGCATGGTGTTGCGGATCCACGGACCGGTGTTGACGTGGTCGATGTCCAGCAGCTCGAGCCGGTCCACGCCTGCATTGTCCAGCGCTTCAAGGTTCTCAGGCGAGACTTCGTCGCCCGCCTCGATCCAGATGCGGCCGGTGCTCTCGTCGATCATGTCCTTGGCGGCATAGCGGCCGAAGATTTCCTCGGTCGGGATCAGCAGGTCGGTCAGGCCGTCCTTTTGCGCCTTGTTCGCGGCGCGAGGGCTGATCTTCGTGCCGGCGGGGAAGACGACTTCGCCCGACGATGCATCGACGATGTCGAACGCGGGCTTCTGGCCGCGCCATGCCTCGGGCGTGAACGGAATCTTCCAGCCGCCCTCACCACGCTGCCACACGACGGTGTTGTAGAAATGCTCGAGGATTTCCTCGCTATCGAGGCCCAGCGCGTACAGCAGCGCGGTAACCGGCAGCTTGCGCTTGCGGTCGATACGCACGTTGACGATGTCCTTGGCGTCGAATTCGAAGTCCAGCCACGAACCGCGATACGGGATCACGCGCGCAGCGAAGAGATACTTGCCCGAAGAGTGCGTCTTGCCACGGTCGTGGTCGAACAGCACACCCGGCGAACGGTGCATCTGCGACACGATCACGCGCTCGGTGCCGTTGACGATGAAGGTGCCGTTCGAGGTCATGAGCGGCATGTCGCCCATGTACACGTCCTGCTCCTTGATATCGAGAACGCTGCGCGCTTCGGTATCGGGGTCGATTTCGAACACGATCAGGCGCAGCGTCACCTTCATCGGGGCTGCATAGGTGATGCCGCGCTGGCGGCATTCGGTCGTGTCGTACTTGGGCTCTTCAAGCTCGTAATGAACGAAGTCCAGCTCGGACGTGCCGGCGAAGTCGCGGATCGGGAACACCGAGCGCAGCGTCTTTTCAAGGCCCGAGACATAGCCGGTGGCCGGATCGGAGCGCAGGAACTGCTCATAGCTTTCGCGCTGAACCTCGATCAGGTTCGGCATCTGCACGACTTCGTGAATGTCGCCGAAGATCTTGCGGATGCGCTTTTTCTTGCTGCCGCCCTGGCGGATAGCGTTATCGTCGAGCTGGGTCGCCATAGAAAGGGAGCCTCTTTCGCCTTGGTGTTCGTCTCGGTCGGGTGGCCGCCTGTTCCGATTCGCCATCGCGATTCGAAAGGGCACGGCCGCCCGCAAATCTGGTGCACGAGGGGGTGGTCCAGAAACGACAAAAGGCCGCAAGACAGCACGAAAGCACCTGTATCCGGTGAGTCGTGGCCTGCAGCCGTCGCGTCGTTCGCTGATGCCCCGCTTCCATTCCGTGGTGACCTTACGCGCAAAGGCCGCCTTGCTCGAAGCTGTCGGACGCCGCTGCATATAGGGTCGCACCCCCACAGTGTCAAAGGGTGCGGATGCGATTGATTCGCTTATCCAGCCGTCAGGTCAGCCATGCCAAGGGGCGAAACGCCGGAATTTTCCGTAAAACAATCAGGGAATTATCGTTTTTCGATATTTATTGATTGACGATAAACGATGTCGCCCTTATTGATTTTCGATATTGAACATATCGGAGAACATGAAATGACACGCTATACCACGCAAAGCTTCGCCGCCCTTGCCGCCTTCGTGCTGGCCATGGGCCTGTGGGTTCCCACCGTGGCGCCCGTTGCCGACACGGTCACCGTCGCGGTTGCCGCCGCGCCGGAAATGGCCTGAACACCAAAGTTGTAAGGAGGGACATACGATGCCGCTGACCACCCCGCCCCGAAAGCTCGATCCGCTGCTCGCCATCGCGCGGGTCGTGCTGGTCGTCATGCAGGGCCTTACCGCTTTAGGCGCGCTTGCCTGCTTGCTGGCGGTGCCCGCGATCTTCATCTTCCGCTCGCAGGTCGAGGCCGAACTGGTCAGCGAGGGCGTTCCGCTGGAGGCCTTTACCGCGCTTGCCCTGCTGATCGCGATGGCGGGGGTTGCGGTCACCCTGATCTTCTGGGTCGCGCGGCTGTTGTGGCAGATGGTCGATACGGTGCGCGACGGCGATCCCTTCGTGCCCGAAAACGCCACGCGGCTCAGCCGGATGGCGTGGATCATGCTGACCATCCAGATCATCGGATTTCCGATCAGCGCCGCGGCCATCTGGCTGAACAATATTACCGAGGACGGCCATGCGGAGAACGTGGGTGACGGCTTTTCGTTCAGCGCGATCCTGCTGGTCCTGATCCTCTTCATCCTCGCCCGCGTGTTCCGCAAGGGAACCGAAATGCGCGAAGAGCTGGAAGGAACGGTCTGATGCCTCCCAAAACCGATACCGACGACGGCATCAGCAGGATCGCCGTGAAACTGGACGACCTGCTCTACGAACGCCGCATGACCCTGACCGAACTGGCCGAACGCGTCGGGCTGACCCTTGCCAATCTGTCGATCCTGAAAACGGGCAAGGCCAAGGCGATCCGCTTTTCCACGCTGGAAGCGATCTGCCGCGAACTGGACTGCCAGCCGGGCGATCTGCTGAGTTACGAGGCGGACTGAACGCAAGGCTGGCCACCCGCCCCGCACCGCCGCCGGATTGCCCCTGCGCAATCCGGCGGCCTTGCTGCATGATATCGGGGCTTTGAGATATCGGGGACGCATCAGGGTAAGCCCCGATAGCCCCGCGCGCCCCGTCCCCTAATGCTCGCCGCGCAGTAAGGGGCCGCCATTCAGGAGGGACGAGATGAGCGCAGCCGAGAATACCCAGCCGCCGTTGGACCTGGGCACCGAACGGACCATCATGGCGGCCGACCGGACGCTGATGGCATGGATCCGCACCGCGCTGTCGATGTTCAGCTTCGGCTTCACCATCTACAAGGTGCTCGACACGATGGCGGCCGGGGGAACGCTGGCCAGAAGCGACAGCCCGCGGATCGTCGCGCTGGTCCTTGCCGGCATCGGGATTTCGGCCATCGCCATCGGGGCCATCGAATACTGGACCACGCTGGCGGGCCTGCGCCGGACCGAACAGTTCCATATCGGCCGCCCCGTCCTTGCCATCGCGCTGGTCATGTTCCTGTGCGGGCTTGGGCTGTTCATCGGGATCGCGACCCGCATCGTCTAGCGCGCATCCGGCTTGACTTTCGCCCCCCGCCGCTTCAAAGGGCCGCCCGACCGTTTCCCGCCCCGTGCAGGATTCGCGTCATCCGTCCGAGACAGTTGGTGACCGGAATATGCCGGTCTTAATGTCCAGCCTAGACGGGGAAAAGAGTTTTACGCGGCCCCCTCGCATGCGGGGAACGGCCGCAGCCCGCGCCATTTCGGCGCACTCCTTCCCTGATCGACGGACTCGACTGCGCAGGCGGCCGCAATGCCGCGTGCGTGGACACAATGAGCCGATCGCCTGCCCGCAAGCGGGCGATCATACGTGAAGGAGTAAGCATGGATCGTTCGCAGAAAGCCGATTCGGTCGCACAGCTGAACGCCATCTTCAACGAGGTGGGCGTGGTGGTCGTCACCCGCAACCTCGGCCTTTCGGTCGCCCAGTCGACTGACCTGCGCCAGAAGATGCGTGACGCCGGTGCCACCTACAAGGTCGCGAAGAACCGTCTTGCCATGCGGGCCCTCGAAGAGACCCCCTATAAGGGTCTTGAAGAGTTCCTGACCGGCCCCACCGCGATCGCGACTTCGGTCGATCCGGTGGCCGCTGCGAAGGTTGCCATCGATTTCGCCAAGAGCAACGACAAGCTCGAAATCGTCGGTGGTTCCATGGGTGGCCAGCTGCTCGACGCCGAAGGGGTCAAGGCTCTCGCCTCGATGCCGTCGCTCGACGAGCTGCGTGCCAAGCTGGTGGGGCTGGTCAACGCCCCGGCGACGAAGATCGCCCAGCTGTCGACGGCTCCCGCAGCCAAGCTGGCCCGCGTGTTCGGCGCCTATGCAGCCAAGGACGCTGCATAAGACGCCCCGACACAGGGACATATGTTCTGATCGATTTACGGGCCGCCTGACTGACCGGCGCCCGACACGAAATGGAGTGAATTGAAATGGCCGATATCCAGAAGATTGTTGAAGAGCTGTCGCAGCTGACCGTTCTCGAAGCCGCTGAACTCGCAACCGCGCTTGAAGAAGCATGGGGCGTTTCGGCTGCAGCAGCCGTTGCCGTTGCGGCACCGGCCGGTGGTGGCGACGCTGGCGCCGCTGCTGAAGAAAAGGACGAATTCGACGTTATCCTGACCGGCGACGGCGGCAAGAAGATCCAGGTGATCAAGGAAGTCCGTGCGATCACCGGTCTGGGCCTCGCCGACGCGAAGGCTCTGGTCGAAGGCGCGCCGAAGCCCGTCAAGGAAGGCGTGAACAAGGCGGAAGCCGAAGAGATCAAGAAGAAGATCGAGGAAGCCGGCGGTACTGTCGAGCTCAAGTAAGAAAGTCCGGACCGAACGGTCCACTTTCACAGCCTCGAAACTCTTCGAAGCTCTCTGGGGCGGCGTCCGCAAAGACGCCGCCCCAATTTTTTTGCCCGATAGAGATTCGAGAATAGTAATGACGACCTTACACTCCGCGCCGCTGCAAACCGCTCCGCCCGCACCGGGCGCGCGGCCCATGCGCGAGGAATTTATCGCGACCGCAAGGCTGGCAATCCCGCTGGCGGCGGCGAACCTGCTGCAGATGGCGGTCTATGCCATCGACGTGATCTTCGTGGCGCAGCTGGGCACGCAGCAGCTGGCGGCGATTACGCTTGCCACGTCGGTCTACGGGCTGTCGCTGTGGTGCGCACTGGGGCTGATCGGCGCGGTCGCCCCGATGGCCGCGACGGCGCTGGGGCGCGGGCGCCATGCGCTGCGCGAAATGCGCCGCTCGTTCCGCATGGGCCTTTGGATGAGCCTGTTCGCAGGCCTGTTCGTGATGACCGTGGCGCTTGGCGGAGAGCCGCTGATGCATGCGACGGGGCAGGACCCGACGGTTTCGGCCATGGCGGGCGAATATCTGTTCGTGCTGTCTTTTGCGGCGATCCCCGTCGTCGCGTCCAACGTGCTGCGCATTTTCGTGTCGACGATGGACCGCGCGGTCGTGGCGACATGGATCACCGTGCTGGCCCTGCTGGTCAATACCACCGGCAACTGGATCCTGATCTTCGGCAATCTGGGCGCCCCCGCGCTGGGCCTGCGCGGCGCGGCCATCGCCAGCGTGATTACGGCCCTGTCCGTTCTCGCGGCCTATATCGCGGTGATCCAGTCCGACCGGCGGATGCGGCGGCATTATCTGTTCGGGCGGCTGTGGCGGCCCGACTGGCAGCGGCTGGGCGAAATCTGGAAGATCGGCCTGCCCATCGCGGCCATCACCCTGGCCGAAGGCGGGCTGTTCGGCGCGGCAGCGTTCCTGACGGGCGCGCTGGGCGGGTTGCAACTGGCCGCGCATACGGTGGCGCTGCAACTGGCAGCCCTGTGCTTTCAGGTGCCTTTCGGCATTTCGCAGGCGGCCACGATCCGCGTCGGCATCCACAACGGCGCCGGATCGCGCGAAGGCATCCACCGCGCGGGGCTGGCCGTGCTGGCGCTGACGGGCGGCATGGCGGTGGTGTTCGCTACGCTGATGCTGGCCGCGCCCAAACTGCTGCTGTCGATCTATATCGCGGTGGACGATCCGGCGAATGCGGACCTGCTGGCGCTGGCCATGTCGTTCCTGCTGATCGCAGCCGGGTTCCAGCTGTTCGACGGCGCGCAAGCCGTGCTGGCAGGACTGCTGCGCGGGCTGGCCGATACGCGGGTGCCTTTCGTGATGGCAGTGATCGGATATTGGGTGTTCGGCTTTGCCGCCGCATGGGGCCTCGGCTTTCACACCCCGCTTGCGGGCAAGGGCGTGTGGCTGGGCCTTGCCCTGGGGCTGCTCGTCACCAGCGTCCTGATGGGATGGCGCTGGCACCGGCGCGAACGTCTCGGCCTCGTGACAAGCGCAACATAAACGTCATCGCGCCAGCGTAAACAACGGGGCGGCTTCCACGCGGAGTCGCCCCTTTTCCTTGCTGCAGGGAAAAGACCGCAAAAAAATCTGCCGCGCCATTCTTGACGCCCCCGTCACGGCGGACCATATCCGCGCCGCTGGCACTCTCAGGCAGAGAGTGCCAAAGCACATCAACCCAAGCGGTTCGGGGGCTTCTTACATCCCCTGCCCGCCATATCAACTGGAAGAGGTCATCATCATGGCATTCCGTCCGCTGCACGACCGCGTATTGGTCCGTCGCATCGAAGCCGAGGAAAAGACCGCCGGCGGCATCATCATCCCCGACAGCGCCAAGGAAAAGCCCAGCGAGGGCGAGATCGTGGCAGTCGGTTCAGGCGCCAAGGCCGAAGACGGCAAGGTAACCCCGCTCGACGTCAAGGCTGGCGATCGCGTGCTGTTCGGCAAGTGGTCCGGCACCGAAGTCAAGGTCGACGGCGAAGACCTGCTCATCATGAAGGAAAGCGACCTGCTCGGCATCATCGCCTGAGCGTTTCGCGTTTCCTGATTCCAAGAATTCCCAAGAGGAGAAATCACAATGGCTGCCAAGGACGTGAAATTTTCGCGTGATGCACGCGAACGCATCCTGAAGGGTGTCGACACACTCGCCAACGCGGTAAAGGTCACGCTGGGCCCCAAGGGCCGCAATGTCGTGATCGACAAGAGCTTCGGCGCACCCCGCATCACCAAGGACGGTGTTTCGGTCGCCAAGGAAATCGAACTGAAGGACAAGTTCGAGAACATGGGCGCCCAGATGCTGCGCGAAGTCGCATCGAAGGCGAATGACGCGGCCGGCGACGGCACCACCACCGCCACCGTGCTGGCGCAGGCCATCGTGCGCGAAGGCATGAAGTCGGTCGCAGCGGGCATGAACCCGATGGACCTGAAGCGCGGCATCGACCTCGCCGTCACCAAGGTCGTCGCAGACCTGCAGGCGCGTTCGAAGGACGTGTCGGGCACCGGTGAAATCGCGCAGGTCGGCGTGATCTCGGCCAATGGCGACAAGGAAGTCGGCGAGAAGATCGCCGAAGCCATGGAAAAGGTCGGCAAGGAAGGCGTGATCACGGTCGAAGAGGCCAAGGGTCTCGAATTCGAGCTCGACGTCGTCGAAGGCATGCAGTTCGACCGCGGCTATCTGTCGCCCTATTTCGTGACCAATCCGGAAAAGATGACCGTCGAACTCGACGATCCCTATATCCTGATCCACGAAAAGAAGCTGTCGAACCTGCAGTCGATGCTGCCGATCCTCGAAGCCGTGGTGCAGTCGGGCCGTCCGCTGCTGATCATCGCCGAGGATATCGAGGGCGAAGCCCTTGCAACGCTCGTCGTCAACAAGCTGCGTGGCGGCCTGAAGATCGCTGCCGTCAAGGCGCCGGGCTTCGGCGATCGCCGCAAGGCCATGCTGCAGGACATCTCGATCCTGACCAATGGCGAGATGATCAGCGAAGATCTGGGCATCAAGCTCGAAAACGTCTCGCTGAACATGCTGGGCCAGGCCAAGCGCGTCACCATCGACAAGGACAACACCACCATCGTCGACGGTTCGGGCGATGCGGAAGCCATCAAGGCCCGCGTCGAGCAGATCCGCGCGCAGATCGAGTCCACCACTTCAGACTATGACCGCGAGAAGCTGCAGGAACGTCTGGCAAAGCTGGCTGGCGGCGTGGCCGTGATCAAGGTCGGCGGCGCTTCGGAAGTCGAAGTGAAGGAACGCAAGGACCGCGTCGACGATGCGCTGCACGCAACCCGCGCAGCCGTCGAAGAAGGCATCGTCCCCGGCGGTGGCACGGCGCTGCTCTACGCCACCAAGGCTCTCGACGGCCTGAAGGGCGAGAACGACGACCAGACCCGCGGTGTCGACATCGTGCGTCAGGCGATCATGGCACCGGTTCGCCAGATCGCGGCCAATGCCGGTTTCGACGGCGCGGTCGTGTCGGGCAACCTGCTGCGTGAAAACGACGAAACGCAGGGCTTCAACGCTGCGACCGACACCTATGAAAACCTGACCGCCGCAGGCGTGATCGACCCGACCAAGGTCGTTCGCACCGCTCTGCAGGACGCGGCATCGGTTGCCGGCCTCCTCATCACCACCGAAGCTGCCATCAGCGAAGTGGTCGAGGACAAGCCCGCCCCCGCAATGCCCGACATGGGCGGCATGGGCGGTATGGGCGGCATGGGCGGCTTCTAAGGCCGTTTCCCGACCCGATCGGACCAAAGAGAGGGGCGCCCTTTGCGGGCGCCCCTTTTCTTTTGCGTTGCTATATCCAACGCTCAGCTTTGCTGTACACTGCCCCACATCCCGAAACGTCATATCACCGGCGCGGGGCACAAAACGCGCCCTCGTCCGTTACAGGCGCCTAGGTGCAATCATTTCGGGAGACTCCACCATGCGACTGCCTCACAAAGCCCATCTGGCCATTGTCGATGGAGAACGTTTCGTGGTGATGGTGAACGACGGATCGCCCGACGATCCCACCCTGCGCGAATTCGCCAGCCCTGAACTCGACGGTCAGAATTTCAGCGCGGGCGTGCGCCATCAGGACGATATCGGCCAGCGCCACGGCAGCACCGATCTGAACGAGCTGGCCCATGCCGCCGCAGCCGCCGAATGGCTGAACCGCGCGGCACTGGACAAGACCATCGAACGGCTGGCGATCGTCGCCGATCCCAAGTCGCTGGGCGAAATGCGCCGCCATTATCACAAGGCGCTGCAAGACATTCTGATCGCGGAAGAAGCCAAGACGCTGACCGGACAGCCCGTATCGCGGATCGAATCGAAACTCCTCTCTGCATGAACCCTGCCCTCCGCCCCGAACCCGGTCATGCGCCGCAAGGCGGCAGATCGGCCTCCGGCGCACGCTTCGCGATGCGCGAACAGACGCGCCGGCAGCACGAGGCGACCGAGGCAGCCTTTGCCGGATACGATCTGTCGCGTGCCGATCATTACCGCGCTTTTCTGACGGCCCATGCCGCCGCGCTGCCGGGAATCGAGCTGGCCGCAACGGGCCGCGGGTGGAAGGGTTTCGCCCCCCGCCTGCCATTGCTGGCCGACGATCTGGCTGCGCTTGGCGCATGGCTGCCCGCCCCGATGGTCACCGCAGAGCTGAGCGATGCGGGCGTATGGGGCGCGCAATATGTGCTGGAAGGATCGAAGCTGGGCGGGCGGCTGCTGGCGAAATCGGTGCCCGATGACGCGCCCGCGACCTATCTGACGCCTGCCGACACGATGAGCGCGGACTGGCAGGATTTCTGCGCCGGTTTCGAGGAAGCCGCCAGTGCCGCCACGCCCGAATGGCTGGACGAGGCGGGAACGGCCGCCATCGAATGTTTCCAGCTGTTCCGGCGCGCCGCGACCGCTGTTGCGGAGGATCTTCGTTGAACTATCAGGACACGGGCGGCAGCGGTGCGGTCGACCTGACCAATTGCGACCGCGAGCCGATCCATATTCCGGGCTCGATCCAGCCCTTCGGCTTTCTGCTGGCGCTGAACGGCGACTGGGTGGTCGAACGCGCGGCCAATACGCAGCCCTTTCTCGATATCGAGCCGCGCGGCCTGATCGGCATGTCGGCCGCCACGACCTTTCTGCCGCAGGCGATCACCCTGCTGCGCGAAAGGCTGTCCGCGCTGCGCGGAGAGGACGCGGTGGAACGCATGTTCTCTGTCCGCCTGATCGCAGACAAGCCCAAATTCGATGTCGCGCTGCACCTGTCGGGGCGCAGCATCGTGATCGAATGCGAACCCGCCAAGGGTGACGAGATCGAGGTGTCGTCGATGGTGCGCGGCATGGTCGCGCGGCTGGGCGCGACCGAGCAGGTGTCCGCGATCCTGCGCGAAGGCGCGCGGCAATTGCGCATGCTGACGGGTTTCGACCGGGTAAAGGTCTATCGCTTCGACCCCGACGGCAGCGGCGAAGTGGTGGCGGAAGCGCTGGAGCCCGGCGTCGACAGCTTTCTAGGGCTGCATTTCCCTGCCAGCGACATTCCGCAACAGGCCCGCGCGCTTTACGTGCGCAATTTCTTTCGCATCATCGCCGATGTGTCCGACACGCCCTGTCCGGTCGAGCCGGTGGAGCGCGCCGAACCGCTCGACCTGTCGATGTCGCTGTTCCGCGCGGTGTCTCCGATCCATATCGAATATTTGCGCAATATGGGCGTGGGCGCCTCGCTATCGGTTTCCATCGTGGTCGACGGCAAGTTCTGGGGCCTGTTCGCATGCCACCATTATTCGCCGCGCCTGCCCAGCTTTGCCGAACGCAGCGCCGCCGAACTGTTCGGGCAGATGTTCTCGCTGCTGCTGGGCAATGCGCTGCGCAAGGAAGCGGGCGAGTACGAGGATCGCGCCCGCAAGATTTCCGACCGCCTGCTGGCCGCTGCCGCGCAGGATGCCGCGCGGTTGAACGACGCCGAATGGATCGGCGATATCGTGCTGGATGCGATTCCCGCCGACGGGGTAGGCGTGGTGATCGACGGTTCGGTATCGATGTCGGGCCTGACCCCCACGCAGGACGAGTTCGAGCGGATCGTGCGCGAATTGAAACGGCGCGAGGTCGGGCAGATCTTTACCACGCAGCGCATTGCCGAAATCCTGCCCGACGCGGCGGAGTTCGCGCATAAGGCGGCGGGCATGCTGGCCATCCCCGTGTCGCGCCGTCCGCGCGATTACGTGGTGCTGTTCCGTGCCGAACAGCTGCGTTCGGTCCGCTGGGCGGGCAATCAGGCGAAAAATATCGAATATGGCCCCAATGGCCCCCGCCTGACCCCGCGCCAGAGTTTCGAGGAATGGTCGAACCTTGTGCGCGGAGAGGCGAAGAGGTTCGAGGAAGCCGAAATCCGCGTGGCCGAAGCGCTGCGGACCAGCCTTTTGGAAGTGGTGCTGCGCCTGACCGAAGCGGCGAGCGAGGAACGCCGCCGCGCGGGCGAGCAGCAGAAATTGCTGATCGCGGAGCTGAACCACCGCGTGCGCAATATCCTTGCGCTAATCCGCGCGCTGATCGGGCAGACCAACCGCGAGGCGGCGAGCGTCAGGGATTTCGTCGGCACACTCGACAGCCGCGTCCAGTCGCTGGCCCGCGCGCATGACCAGCTGACGGCGGAGCAATGGGGCCCGGGCCGGTTGAAAGAGCTGATCTCGACCGAGGCTTCGGCCTATCTCAGCGGAGCGGAACAGCGTCTGGTGGTCGAAGGGCCCGATGTCACCATTACCCCGTCCGCCTTTACCGTCATGGCGCTGGTGGTGCACGAGCTGGTCACCAATGCCGCCAAATATGGTGCGCTGAGCGACGGGGGCACGGTGACCGTCGGCTGGTCGCTGGACGCCGACCGCAATCTGGCGATCCGCTGGGAAGAAAGCGGCGGCCCCGCCGTGACTGCCCCCACGCGGCGCGGTTTCGGCACGACGATCATCCACGATTCGATTCCCCACGAACTGGGCGGCGCGGCCAGCGTCGAATACCGCACCGCCGGCCTGCTGGCGCAATTCACCCTGCCCGGCCGCCATGTGGCCGGCGTGGTCGAGGGGAGCGAGGCGCGCATCGAAAGCAAGGCCGCGCCAAGAAACGAGGGCTCGGTGATCGAGGGCCGCCATGTCCTGCTGGTCGAGGATAGCGCATTGATCGCGCTGGATGCCGAGGACAAGCTGCGCGAACTGGGCGCGGCAGATGTGACGCTTGCCTCCACCAACGCCGCCGCTGCGGCGGCGCTGGACGATGGCGGAATCGAACTGGCGATGCTCGACTTCAATCTGGGCAAGGAAAATTCGCTTCCCACCGCGACACGGCTGAAGAACGCCGCTATCCCCTTCGTATTCGCCTCGGGCTATGGGGGCGACGATACGATACCCGCCGAATTCGCAGATATACCGGTGATATTGAAACCCTATGCCAGCCAGCAAATCGCCGAAGCCCTTGCACAGCTTCCCCCGCCGCCCGGGGACTGACCGCCTGATCGCCACGCTGCTGGCGCTGGCAGCGGCGCTGTTCGCCCTGCCTGCATGGGCCAGCGTCACGGTCCATTTCCAAAGCTTCAACGGTTCGATGTTCTTTGGCCGCTATCCGCACACATTCGTGGTGCTGACGGGCACGCTGGACGCGACGGGTGAGGAGATCCGCGAAAATTACGGCTTTACCGCCAAGCGCGTCACCCCCGCGATCCTGTCCGGTCCGGTGGAGAGCGAGATCATGGTCGAGAAGGACAAATATGTCGAATCGACCAATCGCCATTTCAGCGTGGTGATCCCCGACAAGACCTATTGGCGCATCCGCGAAGAAGTCGACACATGGGCCAATCTGCCGGGCAAGGGATACGACCTTGAAAACCGCAATTGCATCCATTTCGTCGGCGCCATCGCGCAGATCGTGGGGCTGACGATCAGCTATCCCAAGGATCTGATGCGCAAGCCCAAGGCGTGGCTGAACCTGATGAGCGCGAACAACCCGTGGCTGAACGCAAGGGAAATCGATTAATCCGCCGCGGAAGGCATTTGCTGGCTGGCGCAATGGAATCCGCCCCCGCCTGCCAGCACGGCATCGGCAGGCAGGCCGACGACGCGCCGGTCGGGGAACAGGGATTGCAGCAATTCGATCGCCGCACCGTCCTGCGGCGTGCCGAACACCGGCACCGCGACCAGATGGGTCGTGATGGTAAAGTTCATATAGCTTGCCGGTTCGGCAAACTCGCCCGCGCTGACCAGGCCGGGTGAAGGCATTTCGATCACATCCAGCCCCGCCTCTGCCGCGCGCTGGCGGGCATCGTCATAGATCGCGCGATTCGGATCGTCGGCCATGGTCGCGCGCGGGATCGCGATGCGGTTCGGCCCCACGAAACGGGCCAGATTATCGACATGGCCGTCGGTATGATCGTTCAGCAGCCCCTGCCCCAGCCAGACAACGCGGGTAAAGCCCAGATCGCGCTGTAACCGCGCCTCTATCTGGCTGCGGGTCAGCTGCGGATTGCGGTTGGGGTTCAGCAGGCATTGTTCGGTGGTGACGACGGTGCCGGTGCCATCATTGTCGATGGCCCCGCCTTCCAATATCCAGTCGGCGGTCTGCACCTCCAGCCCCGCATCGGCGGCGATTTCTGCGCCGATGGTCTGGTCGCCCTCCATCTCGAACTTGCCGCCCCAGCCGTTAAAGCCAAACCGCATCGCCCGCCGCGCGCCATCCGCGCCGCGCACCACCAGCGGGCCGGTATCACGCAGCCAGACATCGCCATATGTCCGGCGTTCCAGCGTGACGGCAGCGGTGGTCAATTGCCGCGCCCGCGCCTCGTTCGCGGCATCGCGGACCAGCAGGCGCACGTCCTGACCGCTTTCGGCGACCGCATTGGCAAAGGCAGCGATCTGTTCCTGCGCGCGCGGCAGCACTTCGGGCCATTCGACCGGATCGTGCGGAAACCCGATCCACAGCCAATCCTGCTTTGCCCATTCGGACGGCATCTGCCAGCCTGCGGCCACAATTCACCTCTGTCGCTGGGCGCGCACCATGGGGGCACTCGCCTGTGTTGCGGGGCGCTGCTAATATAATACGCATGACTGCGATAGCCCCCCTGCCGAACATGCGGTTTTGCGCCGTGGCCCTTGCCCTGTCACTGGCTGCCTGCGCCCAGCCTGACGAGGAACAGGCCACTGCCCCGCCGGAGCAAGCCGCGGAAAAGCTGCACCGCCAGACGACCGGCGAATCGCATATTCCCGCCGAATTCCGCGCGCTGGGCACCGAACCGTTCTGGGCGGTGCACACGGTCAGTTCCGGCAATGGCGGCATCGCCCTGCGCTATTCGACCCCGGAACACAGCGAAGGCAGCGCCATCGCGATCGAGGAGGAGCTGGTTGAAACCCAGATGCGCCGCCTGTCGGGCATGATGGGGGACCAGCCATTCGCCATCGAACTGACGGTCGCGCCCTGTTCGGACGGGATGAGCGACCGCAATTACCCATTCACGGCGCAGGTTACTTTGGGCGATCAGGCGCTTGCGGGATGCGCGCGCCCGATGGATGGCTGATGCTGCATTGCAGCATCGCTATGGCGATATGCAAAGAGCAAAAGGCACCTGCCCGTTTTTTGGGCACGAATTGCACAAGGAATGCGCGGTTTCCAGCGATAGTTGCATGAAATGCAATTGCGTGCGCCCTTTTCGCATTTGCGCAATGGGAGGCCGTCACCTAGATAGAAGGGGCCTTATAGGCATCCTCTCCCAAAACTTTCAGGCCTGGTCGGCAACGACCGGGCCATTTTTTTGCCTTATTTCCGCGGCGATTCGCCGGTGCGTTCCTCCCGCCCCGCAGCTTCGCGGCGCAGCGGCAAAATGCCCCACATCGCCATTTGCAACTGGCATCCCCAGTCCCCATGTTTCCCGTTCCGGCGGATGCGCTTCTTGCAAGGCGTTCGCTGCATGACAGAACTGCTGGCTTGAGGAATCTTTGATGGCGGATGCAGATGCGGCGCTCGACGCGCGCGAAGTGAGATTGCAGGTGGCTGCGGCCCGGCAGGAGGAATCGGGCCACGGCATCGCCCGCATCCCCCGCGAAGCCATGGGCAGGCTGGGCATTACCGAAGGCGATATTATCGAGGTCGAAGGCAAACGGCTGACCCCTGCGCGCGCCCTGCTCCCCTATGCCGAAGACGAAGGGCTGGACGTGATCCGGCTCGACGGTCTGGAACGCGGCAATGCCGAGGTCGGTTCGGGCGAGCATGTCATCGTGCGCAAGGCCGAATCGCGCCCTGCCACGCGCGTCGTCTTTGCCCCCGCACAGCGCGAAATGCGGCTGCAAGGTCCGCCGCAGGCGTTGAAGCGCAATTTCTTTGGCCGTCCGCTGACGCAGGGCGATCTGGTCGCCACGCGCGGGCAGCAGCGCGTGCAGGACATGCCGCCCGAAGTCGCCCGCATGTTCAACGCCCCCGCCTTCGCGCTGACGCAGATCCGCCTCTCGGTCGTGTCCACCAGCCCCAAGGGCATCGTCCATATCGACGAGAATACCGAGGTCGAGCTGAAGGCCGAGTTCGAGGAGCCGCGCGACGCGCGGGCCGCCGTCAATTACGACGATGTCGGCGGCATGGAAGAGACGATCAAGCAATTGCGCGAGATGGTCGAGCTTCCGCTCCGCTATCCCGAATTGTTCACCCGCCTTGGCGTCGACCCGCCCAAGGGTGTGCTGCTGCATGGCCCGCCGGGAACCGGCAAGACGCGGCTGGCCCAAGCGGTGGCCAACGAATCGGATGCCAATTTCTTCCTGATCAACGGGCCCGAGATCATGGGCAGCGCCTATGGCGAATCGGAAAAGCGCCTGCGCGAGGTTTTCGAGGAAGCCGAAAAGGCATCGCCCGCAATCGTCTTCATCGACGAGATCGATTCGATCGCGCCCAAACGCCAGAACGTGCAGGGCGAGGCGGAGAAGCGCCTTGTCGCGCAATTGCTGACCCTGATGGACGGGCTGCATGCGCGGTCGAACCTTGTCGTCATTGCCGCGACCAATCGCCCCGACGCGATTGACGAGGCGCTGCGCCGCCCCGGCCGCTTCGACCGCGAGATCATCGTGGGCGTTCCGGACGAGAACGGGCGCAAGGAAATCCTTGCCATCCACACCCGCGGCATGCCGCTGGACGAGGATGTGGACCTGAAGGAACTGGCCCGCACCACCCACGGCTTCGTGGGCGCCGATTTGGCCGCGCTATGCCGCGAGGCCGCGATCGAGGCAGTGCGGCGGATCATGCCCAGGCTCGACCTCGACGCACGCACGATCCCGCCCGAAGTGCTCGACGATCTGTCGGTTACGCGCAAGGATTTCACCGACGCGCTGAAGGGCATCCAGCCTTCGGCCATGCGCGAAGTGATGGTGCAGGCCCCCACCGTCGGCTGGTCCGACCTTGGCGGTCTGGACGAAGCGGTCGGCAAATTGCGCGAAGGCGTCGAACTGCCGCTCAAAAACCCCGAGGCGTTCAAGCGTCTGGGCATCCGTCCGGCCAAGGGCTTCCTGCTCTATGGTCCGCCCGGCACCGGCAAGACTCTGCTGGCCAAGGCCGTCGCGAAAGAGGCGGAGGCGAATTTCATCTCGATGAAATCGTCCGACCTGCTTAGCAAATGGTATGGCGAGAGCGAGCAGCAGATCTCGCGCCTGTTCGCCCGCGCGCGTCAGGTTGCGCCCTGCGTGATCTTTATCGACGAGATCGACTCCCTTGTCCCCGCGCGCGGAAGCGGTGCGGGCGAGCCGCAGGTGACGGCGCGCGTGGTCAATACCATCCTTGCCGAGATGGACGGGCTGGAGGAGCTGCAATCGACCGTGGTGATCGGCGCGACCAATCGCCCCACGCTGGTCGATCCCGCACTGCTGCGCCCCGGCCGTTTCGACGAGCTGGTCTATGTCGGCGCGCCTGACGAACCGGGCCGCCTGCATATCCTGAAAATCCATACATCGAAGATGCCGCTGGCGGGCGATGTCGATCTGGCCGCGATTGCCGCCAAGACCGAGCGTTTCACCGGCGCCGATCTGGAAGATGTGGTGCGGCGTGCGGGCCTTAACGCCATTCGCCGCGAAGGGGCGGCGGTCACCGGCGTCAGCGCGGCGGATTTCGCCGATGCGCTGGAGGATTCGCGCGCCACGGTCACCGCCAAGATGGAGCAGGAATATGCCAAGATGCGCGGCGAGCTGAAACGCCGCGCGGCGGAAACCAATCCCATCGGCTTTATCGCACCGGGCATGCTGACCAGCACGCGCGACAGCAAGCACGGCGACGAGGAAAGCTGACCGGCCCCAAGGCCAACCGAGCGAACGGCGGGGCAATGCGCCCCGCCGTTCAGCCCATCGCTTTCCCGCCGGGACTGCCGATGTCCGCGCCCCCGCTTTCCACCCGCACGGGTTCGGGCGTCAGGATACGCTGGCGCACGATGGCTTCGGGCATTTCGGCGGCGATCCACTGGATCAGCGCCTCGCGCACGTCGCAGCGCAGGTCGAACAATGTCGGCGAATCCTTGGCCGTCATCAGGAAGCGGATTTCGATGGCATCGCGGGTCAGTTCGGTGATCTGCATATGCCTGACCCTTTTGTCCCAGCGCGAATTGCCCTCGACGATTTCCATGAATTTCTCGCGGATCGGGTCCAGCTTTGTCAGCGGATCGACATAGAACATCACCGTACCCAGAAGCTGCGATGTCTTCTTGGTCCAGTTCTGGAAAATCTCGTCGAGGAATTTCGACGTCGGCACCACCAGCCGCCGCTCGTCCCAGACCTTCACGACCACATAGGTCATGCGGATTTCCTCGATCCAGCCCCATTCGCCGCCGATGATCACCGCATCGCCGATGCTGATCGGTTCGGTTAGCGCCAGCTGGAACCCGCCGATCAGCGATTTCAGGGCAGGCTGCGCCGCTGCGCCCACGGCCAGACCGGCAAGACCCGCCGACGCCATCAGCGTAATGCCGATGTCGCGCACGCCGGGGATCGACAGCAGCATCAGCGAAATCACGATAAAGATGATCAGGAATGTACCGATCCGCGAAAAGATCGTCAGCCGCGTGCGCTTGCGCCGCGCCTGCAGATTATCCTCGACCGAGATATCGGCACGCATGATCATGGTGCCCATCAGCGCATGGAACAGGGTAATCGCGATCCAGCCGACCAGCGCAGGCATCACGAAACCGGCCAGTCGCTGCCAGATATCCTCCAGCGCGTCGATCTCGCGCGCGGCCAGCACCAGTGCCAGCGCGATCAGCGCATAGCGCGTGGGGCGCGCGATGCGGCGCAGCACCATGTCGTCCGCCTCGCTATCGCTGGCCCGCGCGAACCGTCGCAACAGGCGAAACGCGATCTGGTGGGCGATCAGCGCCAGAACGACGGCAAGCGCCGCTCCGGCAAGGGCGATGATCCATTCGCTGGCGCTATTGCTGCCTACCTGCGCATGGATCCAGCTGCGCAATGTCTCAAGGCTCATGCAAACAGGCTAACCCATGCCGATGCTGCAATGCAACATCGGGATGCCGCAGCCCTTACCCGCCTTGCGGAATGCGCATTTCCACGACCATGCGGCCCGCCTCGAAGCGGCGCTCGATCTCTCCGTCCAGCTGGCGCGCGGCGCTGCGCATCAGCATCGAACCGAACCCCTCGTGCCCGTCGGGAACCGCGATCGACGGGCCGGTTTCGGTCCATGTCAGCAGCACGTCATCGCCCTTGCGCGTCCAGTCGATGGCGATCCTGCCTTTCTCTGCCGATCCCCTGTTCCCTGACCATGCCCCGTATTTGACCGCATTGGTGGCCAGCTCGTGCAGGACCAGACCCACCGGCGTCGCCTGCCGCGCGGTCAGGGCGACATCCTCGCCATCGATATCGGCGGCATTCCCCTCGCTGCGATAGGGGGCCAGCACCTTGCCGACCAGCATGCCCATATCGGCCTCGCCCTCACCGGCGCCGCCATCAGGGCCCTGCGTCACATTATGCGCTTCCAGCAGGGCGTGAATGCGCGCGGCGATATTGTCGACCACGGGCGCTGCCTCGGGCTGTCCGCGCCCGCTCATCCGCACGATGGCAAGGATCACCGCGAACAGGTTCTTGACGCGATGGTTCAATTCGCGCGCCAGCAAATCGGCGCGGTCGCGCGCTTCCTCCAGCTCGGCGGCACGGCTTGCGGCCGCCTCCGCCCGCGCGGCGCGCATGGCCAGCACGAAGCCGAACCCCAGACCCGCGCCCATCAGCGCCAGGGCAATCACCAGCAGCGGCAGCACCCGCCGCTCCGCGCTGAACGCCTCTGCCGCAGCGCTTTCCTGCAATCCGCGCTCCACCGCTTCCAGCCGCGTCAGCGCGTCGTTCAGCCGCTCCATATCCAGCCGCCCCCGATTGCTGAGGATGCTTTGCTGCGCCTCGACGATCTGGCCTGCGGCGATCAGTTCGACATTGCCGGCAAGCTCGTCCATCTTGGCATCGCCTGCCTCTTCCACCTCGGCCACCAGCCGCTCGATCCGCGGGTCCTCGCTCGATTGCGACAGCAGTTTCAGCCGTTCCAGCGCGCGCGGATACAGGTCGCGCCCGAATTCATAAGACGCGAGATATCGCCGGTCGAGCGTGATGAAATAGCCGCGCTGCCCCGTTTCGGCATTCAGCGCCGCGCGGTTGATGTCGCGCAGCGCCGACATCACTTCGGTATAGCGGGCCGATTGCAGGCGGGCGGCGCGTTCGGTGTTGATGGTCGACCACACCAGCAGCACCGCGCACAAAATGCCCAGCGCCACCGCGCCCAGCACCAGCAGCGCGGACCACAGGCGTTTGCGCTTGCTGCGCGATAAGGCATTGGTCTGGGCTGCGGCGGTCAAGCATCTCTCCGGTTCAAAAGGGGGCGCGGCAGAGCGCCTTTACGGCCCCCGCAATTTTCCGCCCATTGCACGACATATGTGAATGATGGCTGCATTTTTGCCAAGTGCTGTCGCCCCCGAACGCAGGCTTGACCACGCCGCCCCTATCGCGGACATCATGGACATACCGAACGCAAGCGGGACGATTTATGGCAGACGGCACGGATAGCATCTTCATCGGTCTGGGCGCCAATGGCGAACAGCAATGGCTTAACCTGAAACGCGCCAATCGCCACGGGCTGATCGCGGGCGCGACCGGCACGGGCAAGACGGTGACGTTACAGGGGCTGGCCGAAAGCTTTTCGGCGCGCGGCGTGCCCGTGTTCGTCGCCGACGTAAAGGGCGATCTGTCGGGCATCGCCATGGCCGGTTCGTCCACGTTCAAACATGCCGCATCGCTGGAAGGGCGGGCCAAGGAACTGGGCATGGACGATTATGCCTATTCCGATAATCCGGCAGTGTTCTGGGACCTGTTCGGCGAACAGGGGCATCCGATCCGCACCACCATATCGGAAATGGGGCCGCTGCTACTGGCCCGCCTGCTGGGTCTGAACGATACGCAGGAAGGCGTTCTGAATATCGCGTTCCACTATGCCGACGAACAGGGGCTGCTGCTGCTCGACCTTGACGATCTGCAATCCATGCTGGCCCATTGCGCCGAGAATGCGTCGGAACTGTCGGGCAAATACGGCAATGTGACCAAGCAATCGGTGGGCGCGATCCAGCGCAACCTGCTGTCGCTGCGCACGCAGGGCGGCGACATGTTCTTCGGCGAACCCGCGCTGGAGATCGACGATTTCCTGACCGTGGACGAACAGGGTCGCGGCACGGTGAACATCCTTGCGGCCGACAAACTTATGCGCAGCCCCAAGCTGTATGCCACCTTCCTGCTGTGGCTGCTGTCCGAATTGTTCGAGACTTTGCCCGAGGTGGGCGACCCCGAAAAGCCGGTGCTGGTGTTCTTTTTCGACGAGGCGCATCTGCTGTTCGAAGACGCGCCCAAGGCGCTGGAGGACAAGATCGAACAGGTCGTCCGGCTGATCCGGTCAAAGGGCGTGGGCGTCTATTTCGTGACGCAGAACCCCATCGACATTCCCGAGGATGTGGCGGGCCAGCTGGGCAACCGGGTGCAGCATGCGCTGCGCGCCTTTACCCCGCGCGACCAGCGGGCGATCAAGGCGGCGGCGGAAACGTTCCGCATCAATCCCGATCTGGATGTCGCAGAGGCGATTACAGAGCTGAAAACGGGCGAGGCGCTGGTGTCGACGCTGATGGCCGATGGCGCGCCATCGGTGGTGCAGCGCACATTGATCAAACCGCCGCGTTCGCGCCTTGGCCCAATCACGGCGAAGGAACGCGCGATCATCCAGTCGATCAGTCCGGTCGAAGGCAAATATGACACCGCCATCGACCGCGAAAGCGCCGAGGAAGTGCTGCTGGCCAAGGCCGCCGATGCCGCCGAAACCGCGCAGGAGGTGGAGGAAAAGGGCGAGGAGAAAGTGCGCGAACGGGCGCGCAAGACCCCCAGCCTGTGGGAAAAGGCCAGCAAGGCCGCCGCCGGTGCCGCCGCCAGCAGCGCCGCCGTGGTCATCGCCGCCAAGATCACCGGCCGCAAAACCAGCGCCAACGCCACCCGCAGCGCCGCCACCGCAGCGGCAGGCACGATCGCGACCAGCCTTGGCGGCGCCGTCGCGGGCCGGTTCGTGCGCAATCTGATCGGCGGGTTGATGAGGTAGGAAATTGGGGGGAGTGTTTGTTTAGTCCCTCAAACGCCGGGCGGGGAGTGTTTGTTTTAGTCCCTCAGACGCCGGGCGCGGGCCATCCGGCCCGCTTGGCTTCGCGCCAATAAGGCGCGGCGGCCGTTCGGCCTTGCGGGAGTCGCTTCGCGCCCCGTTCTTGCGCCCATTCAAATCTGTCAGACCAAATCTCCGGGCGCGAAGCGACTCCGGCAAGCGCGAACGCGCGCCCGAGCTTATGCGAGGAAGCCAAGGGGCGCGGATGCGCCCCGCCCGGCGTTTGAGGGCCTTATAAAACAGGCAACGCCAGTTCGGCCACGATCCCGCTTTTCGCGTCGCTGCGGTTCGTGATGGTCAGCGTGCCGCCGTGCTGTTCGGCGATGGCGCGTGCCAGTGTCAGGCCCAGACCCGCGCCGCCGGTGCCGCGGTTGCGCGACGGGTCGCCGCGCTGGAACGGCTCCAGCATAAAGGCAATCTCGTCCTCTGGAATGCCGGGGCCTTCGTCGATCACGCGCACAATCGCCTGTTGGCCGCGCTTTTCGACGCACACCTCGCCCCCGCCGGCATAGCGCAGCGCATTGCCGACCAGATTGCGCAGCGCGCGGCGCAGCCATGTGGCGCGCAGCGGCAGAACGATGCGCTGCGTATCGCCCAGCACGACATTCTCGCCCATATCCTCATATTCCTCGACCACGCTGGCGACGAGGGCGGATAGTTCGGTCACTTCCAACGGATCGGACGGACGGCCCACGCGGGCAAGCGAGAGGATATCGTCGAGCGTGTCGGTGATATCCTTGATCGTGGCCGACAATGCGGCGCGTTCGGCATCGTCCTCCACCGATTCGATCCGCACCCGCAGCGCCGCCAGCGGGGTTTTGAGGTCGTGGCCGATCGCGCCCAGCATCACGTCCTTTTCGTCGAGCAGCGCGCCGATCCGTGCTTCCATCGCATTATGCGCCGCGATCAGGCGGCGGGTATCCAGCGGACCCTGCGGCTCCACCTGTCCGGCGGGCGGCGATGCGGGATTGGACGAAAATGCCTCCACCCGTTCGGTCAGGGCGCGCAGCGGGCCGGTAATGCGGCGCAGGACCAGTGCGACCACGCCGACCAGCACCAGATAGATCAGCAGCGTCTGCATGATCAGGGGCCAGCCCAATGCGCGCGCCTTGGGCGGTTCGAACACGCGGGCCAGGATCAGATTGCTGTCGGCGGTCATGCGCACGGCGGCCACGATCACGCGCGGCGGGCGTGGCTGGTCACGCATGCGGCGGCTGACATAGTTCGATGCGCGATCGTCATCGTCGAGCCTGCGCGAAAACACCGCCAGTTCCGCTACCGAGAGGCCCTGTTCGTGCAGGATTTCCGCCAGCCGCTCGGTCAGGTCGCTGTCGGCGCGATCCTGTTCAAAGCGCGCCAGCCCGCCGGCCTCTTCCAGCCGCATCGGTCCGACGCCGCCGCGCGGGCCCAGCCCGTCGTCCGGTCCGCGCAGCAGCCGGTCGCGGAACAGGCGGCGGCCGACACGATTGTCCCTATCCTCGGTAATCACGCGCCCCGCGATGATGCGGAACGCCAGCGCATGGGCAGTGGTCGCCTCGGTCCGTTCGATCTGCGCGCGCCATACCAGCACGGCGCCGATGGCCTGCGCCACCAGCAATGCCGCCGCGATGGCGAGCAGCATCTGACCCTGAAGACTTTTGGGAGCTAGATTTCTGGGAGAAAGCAGGCGCACCATCCGCGCTCAGCCTCCGGCGTCGATCGGATCGTGCCGCGACACATCGGCAGCCAGCATATAGCCGCCGCCCCGCACCGTCAGGATAAGCTGCGGATCGGCGCGGTCCACCTCGACCTTGCGGCGCAGGCGGCTGATTGCATTGTCGACACTGCGGTCGAACAGATGCGCCTCGCGCCCCTGCACCATGTCGAGCAGGCGGTCGCGGTCGAGCACTTGGCGTGGATGGTCCAGAAACGCCTTCAACAGGCGGAATTCGGCAGACGAGATCGCCACCACCGCACCCTCGGGATCGGTCAGCCGCCGCTTGAGCGGATCGAGCCGCCAGCCCTCGAACATGAAGTCGCGCTCGATCTCGGGCGCGGACTCCACGCGGGCGGCGCGGCGCAGCACCGAACGGATCCGCGCGACCAGCTCGCGCGGTTCGAACGGTTTGACGACATAATCGTCGGCGCCGATTTCAAGCCCGACGATACGGTCGGTCGCCTCACCCCGCGCGGTCAGCAGGATGACGGGCATGCTCTTCGCCTCGACCAGATGGCGGCACAGCGACAGCCCGTCCTCACCCGGCATCATGATGTCGAGCAGGACCAGATCGGCCGGTTCGCCCTGCAGCATGGACCGCGCCTGCGCGGCGCTCTCGGCCTCGCGCACGGCGAAACCCTGCTTGGCAAGATAGGCGGCCAGCGGTTCGCGCAGCGCCTTTTCATCGTCGACCAGCAAGATGCGGTCGGGCGCGGCGGCAACGCCTTGAGGCGCGGAAGCCATCAGCTTCCACGCCCCGCGGTGTTCACGTCCGGTTCTGGCTTAGCGGGCCGCACCGGCGCCTCGCATCATGGTGCGCATCTTGTCGCGCGCAGCCTTGCGTTCCTCTGCCGTGACGGTGCCGTTCTTGTCGGTGTCCATCATGGTAAAGTGCTTGGTGAAGGCTGCGTCGAATTCGGCCTTGGTGACGGCCTGGTCACCATTGGTGTCGGCCATTTTCATCATCGCCATACCGCCGCCGCGCTTGCCGCCGCGATGGCCCTTGTGACCGGAACGTTCGCCGTCGCCGCGTTCGCCGCGCGCTGCAAATTCCTCTTCGCTCAGCACGCCGTCGCCATTGGTGTCCTTGGCAGCGAAACGTTCGGCCTGCTTCGCCTCGCGGTCGGCCTTGTCGATCTTGCCGTCGCCGTTCACATCCATGCGGGTGAACATCTCGTCCGACTTCGCCTTAGCCTCGGCCATGGTCATATCGGCGTTGCGGTCGGCAGGTTGCGCCGCATAGGCCGCGCCGCCGATGGCGAGAATTGCCGCACTTGCGGCCAGAATGGTCTTCTTCATCATGATCAATGCCTCTCTCTACATTTCATCATAACGGAACACATCGTTCCGAAAACGGGGTGAAGTCGCGGACCAGACCATCGGGCTTGGGGGAGGGGGACATCAGGGACAAACCCGGTTGCGGTTCCGCCCCGCGACTTCTGTTGACCGTTCTACAGCCCCCGTGTCGCAACATTATCCCCGCATCCGGCCATTTTGTCGCAAATGGTATCAGCCGGATGCGGTCGTTCATCTCCGTTCAAGAAAACCGGCAGTTTCCTGTCATTCCATTCATGGTCAGCGCCGGTCGCCCTATCGCAGCGGAGCCGTCTGCGCCTCCAGCCATGCCATATCGCTGCCCAACAGCTGCGGCGCGACGATTGCGCGGGTTTTCGCGTGATAGGCATCCATCCACGCGATTTCGGCATCGGTCAGCAGGTCGACATCGATCAGATTGCGGTCGATCGGCACGAAGGTCAGCGTTTCGAACCCCAGCATGGCGTTTTCCGCGCCTTCGATCGCGCGGTCCTCCACCAGCACCAGATTCTCGATCCGGATGCCGTATTCGCCTGCCTTGTAATAGGCCGGCTCGTTCGAACAGATCATGCCCGCGATCAGCGGCTGCGCGACGGCGCGGGTGGAAATGTTCTGCGGCCCTTCGTGCACGGCGAGATAGCTGCCCACGCCGTGCCCCGTGCCATGTGCATAATCAAGGCCCACTTCCCACAGGAACTGGCGCGCCAGCACGTCGAGCTGGTGGCCGGTCGTGCCCTGGGGGAATACCGCGCGGTCCAGTGCGATATGGCCCTTCAGCACGCGGGTGAAGCGTTCCTTCACCTCCTGCGGGGCGGCATCGGGCCCGACCCACACGGTGCGGGTGATATCGGTGGTGCCATCGGGATATTGCCCGCCCGAATCGACCAGATAGACGCTGTTCGGCTCAAGCGTACGGTTGCTTTCCTCGCTCACGCGGTAATGCGGGCTGGCGCCATTGGGGCCGCTGCCCGAAATCGTGTCGAACGACAGGTCGCGCAGCTGGCCGGTTTCCTCGCGGAACCCGCGCAGCCGGTCTGCCGCCGACATTTCGGAAACGCCGCCCTTGGGCGCGTCGACCGACAGCCAGTGCAGGAAGCGCGACACCGCCGCGCCGTCGCGATGCTGGGCGCTGCGATGGCCGGCGCGCTCCGCCTCGTTCTTGACCGCCTTGGGCAGCACGACCGGATCGGTCGCCTTCATCACTTTCGCCCCGCCGGCCAGCAGGGCCGCAAAGATCGCCTCTACCCCGCGGACCGGATCGACCGCGACGGTCTTGCCCGCATAATCGCCCAGCGCACTTTCGAAATCGGCGCGCGGGCGCAGCGCGACGTGATTGCCCAGATGGGCGACCAGTTGGCTGTCCACCTTTTCGGGGGCGATGAACAGTTCCGCGCTGCCATCCGCATTGACCACGGCAAAGGACAGCGCCACCGGCGTGCGGTCCACGTCCTTGCCGCGCAGATTGAACAGCCATGCAATGGAATCGAGCGCGGTGATGACCACCGCGTCGGCCCCGTTTTCCGCCAGCCATGCGGCGACATCCTCGCGCTTGGCGCTGCTGGCCTTGCCTGCCAGCGCATCCTCATGCGGGACGGCGGGCGCGGCGGAAGGCGCGGGCCGGTCCTGCCACACGGCGTCGATCGGATTGTCCGCCACGGCGACCAGCTCGGCGCCCTTCTTCTCGACTGCCTTTTTCAGTTCCTGTGCCTGTGCGTGGGCATGCAGCCACGGGTCGAAACCGATGCGCTGGCCTGCCTTTACATTGCGGGCCAGCCAGTCGGCGGGCGATGTCGCGGGCACGCCGACATAATCCCACAGCTTCCCGTCCACCTGCTCGCGCACTTGCAGCGTATAGCGGCCATCGGTGAAGATCGCGGCGCCATTGCCGTTTTCCCGTGACGTCAGCACGATGGCAGACCCCGCCGATCCGCCGAAACCCGTCAGCCATTCCAGCCGCTGGGCATAGGCACCGACATATTCGCTCATATGCTCATCGCACAGGGGCACGACGAATCCGTCGAGTTCGCGGCGCTTCAACTCTTCGCGAAGGGCGGCGAGTCGGGCTTCATGGGTCTGCATCAACATGGAAAATTCCTGAAACGTGTGGGGGTCTGCCTTGCGGCTTCAATGCACCGAACATAGTTTCACCGGGCGACGAGTTCCAGCCGCAGGGGAAACCCGCCCCCGCGGATCACCAGAATATCACAGAAAGCAGGCATCAAGCGTGACCGACACTGCCCTTCCCGCCGCACCCGTGGCCGCGAAAAAGCCGCACAGCTTCACCCATCACGGCATGACGGTGGAAGATCCCTATGCATGGCTGCGCGACCCGCTGTATCCCAAGGTCGAGGATGCCGAAGTGCTGGCGCATCTGAAGGCCGAGAACGCCTGGTTCGAGGCGCGCATGGCCCCGCACGAAAAGCTGACCGAAAAGCTGTTCGCCGAAATGCGCGCCCGCATCAAGGAAGACGACAGCTCCGTCCCGCAAAAGGATGGCGACTGGTATTACTGGATCGAATATGAAAAGGGCGCGCAATACAAGCAATGGTGGCGCAAACCCGCCAGCGGGGGCCGCGACGGGACCGAGGGCAAGGTGCTGCTGCTGGACGAGGTCGCGCTGGCCGAGGGGAAGGATTATTTCAGCCTCGGCAGCTTCTCGATCTCTTCCGACGGGACGAATCTGGCCTTTTCGACCGACACCGACGGGTCGGAACGATACGAGGCGCGGATCAAGGATCTGACCACGGGCGAGATGCTGCCCGATACGATCCCCGGCACTTTGGGCGCGCTTGTCTGGGTCGCGGGCGATACAAAGATCGCCTATTCGCTGGCGAACGAGCAATGGCGCACCGACAATGTCCGGCTCCACACGCTGGGCACCCCGCTCGACACCGATGTCGAGATTTTCCACGAGGATGACGAGGGTTTCCGCTGCGGAGCCAGCCTGTCCGCGAACGAGCAATGGCTGATCATCGCGACATCGGATCACGAGACGAGCGAAGCATGGATCGTGCCTGCCGCCGATCCCACCGCGCCGCAGATTCTGGTGAAGGCGCGGGCCAAGGGCGTCGAATATGACATCGACATCAAGGGCGACACGATCTTCGTGCTGACCAATGACGATCACGTCAATTTCCGCGTCGCCACCGCGCCCATGTCCAGCCCGGCGGACTGGACCACGCTGATCGCCGGATCGGACGAATTCTATATCACCGGCCTCGACCTGTTCGAAAAATTCTATGTGATCGAGGGGCGCCGCGCCGGACTGGACCAGATCGAGATCCGCGATTACGCCGATCCGGCCAAGATCACCCCGATCACCTTCCCCGAGGAAAGCTATGTCGCGGGGATGGGCAACAATCCCGAATGGGACATGGATGTGCTGCGCGTGTCCTATAATTCCATGGTCACGCCCGCGACCGCCTTTGACTATGACGTCGCGACCGGCAGCCTGACCGTGCTGAAGGTGCAGGAAATCCCGTCGGGCTATGATGCGGCGAATTACCGCACCGAACGCGTGGTGATCACCGCGCGCGACGGGACCGAAGTGCCCGTATCGCTGATGATGCGCGCCGATACGCCGCTGGACGGGTCGGCGCCGCTGCATCTGTTCGGCTATGGCGCCTATGGCATTGCGATGCCGCCCTATTTCAGCACGGCGCGGCTTAGCCTCGTGGATCGCGGCTTTATCTATGCCATCGCCCATATCCGCGGCGGCGACGATCTGGGCCGCCAATGGTATCTGGACGGCAAGCTGGAAAAGCGGACCAATGCGTTCAACGATTTCGTCGATGTCGCAAAGGGGCTGATCGACAGGGGCTATACGTCGAAGGGCCGCGTGACCGCATCGGGCGGATCGGCAGGGGGCGAGCTGATGGGCGCGGTGCTGAATTCCGATCCCGATTTGTGGGGCGCGGTGGTGGCGCATGTGCCCTTTGTCGATGTGCTGTCGACCATGCTGGACGCGACCCTGCCGCTGACACCGGGCGAATGGCCGGAATGGGGCAACCCGATCGAGGATGCCGCCGCCTTTACCCTGATCCAGAGCTATAGCCCCTATGATCAGGTCCGCGCACAGGCCTATCCGCCGCTGCTGGTGACGGCCGGATTGAACGATCCGCGCGTCACCTATTGGGAACCGGCCAAATGGGTCGCGAAACTGCGCGAGCTGAAGACCGACGACAATGAATTGCTGCTGAAAGTGAACATGGGCGCAGGGCACGGCGGCAAGTCGGGCCGGTTCGATTCGCTGAAGGAAACGGCGGAGGAATTCGCCTTTATCCTGTGGCAGATGGATATGCTGGACGCATAGGGATGGAGCCGGTTTCCACCTGGCGCGTGACGTTCACCGCAGGCCCCGAACATATCGATTTCATGGGCCATGTGAACAATGCGATCTGGCTGAACTGGGTGCAGGACATTGCCGGCGCCCATTGGGAAGCCGTCGCCCCGCCCGACCATCAGGCGGCCTATCTGTGGGTCGTGACGCGGCACGAGGTCGATTATCGCGGCAATATCGCCCTTGGGGAAAGCGTGATCGGCGAAACCCGCATCGAACGCGGGCCCAAGGGTGCGCGTTTCGAACGGCTGGTCGATTTTGTCCGCGAACGGGACGGAAAGCCGGTGGGCAAGCCCATCGTATCGGTCCGGTCCGACTGGGCGATGATCGACAAGGCCAGCGGCCGCATCATGCGCATCCCCGCCGAAGTCGCCGCGCCCTTCGTGCCGCAGGCGGATTAACTCTCGGCCCCCGCAGACCTTCGCTCGCCCGCACGGCGGTCGCCTCGGCGTCGCCGGACGGGTGCGTCGAACAGCTGGATGCGTTCGCTCAGCATGCGGTTGCGGCCGCTGTTCTTGGCTTCATAGAGCAGCCGGTCGGCATGGGCATAGACGCGGCGCAAGGTCGTCGCCACGCCCGGCGTCGTATCGACCAGCCCCAGCGAAGCGGTGATCGGCGCGTCGATGCCGTCGATCTCGTTCACGATGCGGATCGATATGGCGCGGCGCATGCGTTCGGCGCGTTCGACCACATCGGCCCCGCGCATCAGCATCAGGAACTCCTCGCCCCCAAGGCGGAAGCTGATCGTATCCGGATCGGCCGACAGCGCCGCCGCCGTTTCCTGCAACACGCGGTCGCCCATGGCATGGCCATACCGGTCGTTGACCCTTTTGAAATTATCAAGGTCGATCACCGCCAGCGCCGTATAGCCATCGGCCCGCAAATCGGGATAGCGGGCTTCCAGCGCGCGGCGGTTGAACAGGCCGGTCAACGCGTCGCGATCGACCAGAGAGGCCAGCGAATCGATCCGCGCTTCTGCCTTGTCGCGGTCGCGGCGCAGCACGTCGAACCGGTCCACCACGCCCAGCGTAGCCATGATGACTTCGAAACCCAGTGTCAGGAATATGATCTGGTCCAGCCAGTCGGGCACGGGATAGACGCCGAAGCTGCGCACGATACGTTCTGCGCCGACGATCATGATCGGCGTCCAGCCATAGATCTGGAACCAGACGGCGCGGCTTCGCCGCCGCGCTGCATGGACCATGCCGATGATAAAGACCGCCAGAATCGGAAGGAACCCCACCAGATAAAGCCGGTTGCCAAAGGGCTTCATCATGTCCAGCGGCAGGCTGGCCCATGTGCCGAATATCAATGTCGCAACGCCCGTGGCCATGATGATGTCGCGCATCTTTCGCGTCATGGCATAGGGTTCGATGAAATTGACGCTGAACGCCGCGCCTGCCGTGACCGTGCACAGGAACGACATATGGTTCATCATGACCAGCGCCTCTGCCCCCGGATTGACAAAGCGATGGATGATCCCGCTAGACACGACCAGATAGGCATTCATCCCCAGAACCATCGCGATGTGCCACAATATGAACCGTTCGCGCAGCACCAGATAGAACGCGTAATTGTAAATAACGGGCGCAATCAGCAGGCCGACCAGAATGGCCAGCACCGTCATCGTCTGTTCCGTCCAGCCCAGCGTAGTCGGACCGCCCGTGCTTTTTTCCAGAACCCCCGCCGCCAGCAAGGCGCGGCTGGCAGGGCCGTCGAATGCGACCAGGATCGAAGTGGCCTGTTCGCCGGTCGACGGGTCTGCGGCGGCGGAGAGCGGAATGGCGAAATTCGTGCCGTTCACGAAGGTCGCAATGTCTTCCATCGCATATGTCTGGCGGCGCGCAATCCGGTGGCCCGACAGTTCGATCAGCGTCAGCCGGTCGAACCGCGCAATACTGGTCACGAAATGCGTCGCTCCGTCGGCGGTTTTCAGATCGCTCGCCGAAAAAAACAGCCAGCCACGACTTCCCGCCGCTCCGAAACTCTGGTCGCCGCAGTCCCACGGGATTTCGGCGAGCTGCGCACCGCCGGTAAATTCGGTCGGATCGATCCCTCCTGCCGCGTGACAGGACGGCCGGATATCGTCAGGCGACAAGCCCTGTGCCTGCGCCCCGGCGGCACCAAGCATAAGCGCAACCAGAAGGCAGGCCTTAACCGCGAATCTGTGAATTACGCCCCACATGAGCGGCTTATGTCATCACCGCCCTACGGACCGGTTAACATGCTCGAAATTCTAAGTAACAATTGTTCGCAGGAAAGTCTTTTCCGACACTCTATTGCGTTTTTTCGCCGCGGCTAGCCAACTGCCTGCCTGATCGCTAGGTCTTCGCCATGAAATTCGACATGCAGAATATGGCCCCCGCAGACCGCTATCGCCTGCTGGTCAATACGGTAACGCCGCGCCCCATCGCATGGGTCGTAAGCCGCAGCGAAAACGGCGTGCTGAACGCCGCTCCCTACAGCTTTTTCAATGTCCTGGGATCGGAACCGCCGATCTGCGTGCTGGGCATCGGGCAACGCGCCGAGGGCGATCCCAAGGATACCGCGCGCAACATCATGGCCACGGGCGAATTCACCATCAACCTCGTGCGCGAGGCGGATACGCGCACCATGGTCGATACTGCCGCCGAAGCCCCGCGCGAGGTGAGCGAGATCGAAGCGCTCGGCATCGCCACGCGCCCCGCCAGCACGGTCGCCACCCCGCTGATCGCCAGCGCCCCCGCCGCGCTGGAATGCAAATTGTGGAAGCCGGTCGAGACGGGCGGCAATTTCACGATCATACTGGGCGAGATTCTGGCCCTGCATATCGGTGACGAATTCCTGACCGGCCCCGCCGAACGTCCGCGCGTCGACACGCAGGCCATGGCGCTGGTCGGCCGCGCCTTCGGGGCAGGCGGCTATATCCGCAACAAGGACACTTTCGTCGAGGAACGCGTCGGCTGGCCGCTGCCCGATCGGGAGGCCTAGGGACATTCCCCTATGGCCTGACAATTGTTATCTTAACCATATTTGGTCAGCATCCCCTAAGCCTGTGCAAGCTATTCAGATTGCATGGGAATGTATCTGTACAGGCAACTGATGGCCGCGGCCACTTCGGGCACGCGATCGGCATATGGTAACGGTTTCGACGAGCTGGGCCGGATCATCCGCCGCGTCGAACAAATGGCGCAGATCGGGTTCTGGCGGCTCGACCTTGCCGATGACTGTCTGGACTGGTCGGAACAGGTTTTTGCCATCCACGACATGGAATATGGCCCCGTGCCCGATGTCGAAAAGGCGCTCTCGTTCTATCCCCTTTATGACCGGCAAAGGCTGATGCGCGCGCTGGACGGCGCGATCAATGACGGGATCGCCTATGATCTCGAACTGGATTTCACATCCGCCTGCGGCAAGACGAAGCGCGTGCGGGCGCTGGGCGATCCGCAGTTCCGCGACGGCAGGATCAGCGCCATCGTCGGCGCGTTTCAGGACGTCAGCGCCAGCCATGAAATCGAACGCCGGCTGGAAAAGGCGTCGCTGACCGACGATCTGACCGAACTGCCCAACCGTCGCCATTTCACCCGGCGGTTCGAATGCCTGTCGTCCGAACGATTCCGCCCCTTCGCCCTTGCGCTGTTCGACCTCGACCATTTCAAGCAGATCAACGACGGTTACGGCCACAAGGCTGGGGACGAGATGTTGCGCGCGGCAGCGCAGGCGATGCGGCAACCATGGCTGCGCTCCAGCTTTGCGGCGCGGCTGGGCGGCGACGAATTCGTCGTGCTGTTCACCGATGCAGACATGGTCGCCGCAATCGGGAAGACCACCGAACGGCTGGTCGATGCGTTGCGGCTGGACATGATGTTCCGGTCGAAACCGATCAATGTGACGGGCACCGTTGGCGTCGCCGCCATCGACACACCGGGCTATTCGCTGTCGGAAGTGCTGTCCTGCGCCGATGCCGCCCTATATGCCGCCAAGGCGAACGGGCGCGGCACCGCAACGATCAGCAGTCCCGAAGACATGTTCTTCGGCAGCGCGGCGGCATGATGCGCGCGCGGCTTTCGCTGTCCTACACGGCGATCGCGCGCTAGCGTTCGGGCTCAACGCTCTTTCGCATTGTCCGCTTTCCGCCATTGGCCCGATATGTGACCCAATGGGCCGCAACGCCAGCTTTTGCGCGGGCTTGCGCCGGATGCCAGCAGGGTGACGGCAGGGTGACACGGTGTCACCTTTGTCACCCTGATCGCGCCGCCTACAGCGCCTGCCCGTCGCGGTCGCGATAGATTTCGCGGCGGCCGACATGGTTGGCCGGACCGACCAGCCCGTCCTTTTCCATCCGCTCGATCCACTTGGACGCGGTGTTGTACCCCACGCCCATCTGGCGCTGGATCCAGCTGGCCGATGCCTTCTGGTTTTCGAACACCATCTGGCAGACCTGCATATATTTGCGGTCCTCGGGATTGTCCGATCCGCCTTCCAGATCGTCAAAGGCAAAGCCTCCGCCATCCTCGGGCTCTTCGGTCACGCTGTCGACATAGGAAGGTTCGCCCTGCCCGCGCCAGTGTTCAGCCACGGCCTCCACTTCCTCGTCCGATACGAACGGGCCGTGGACACGGGTGATCGGGCGGCTGCTGGCCTTGTACAGCATGTCGCCCTTGCCCAGCAGCTGTTCGGCGCCCTGTTCGCCCAGAATGGTGCGGCTGTCGATCCGGCTGGTCACATGGAACGAAATACGCGTCGGCATGTTCGCCTTGATCACGCCGGTGATGACATCGACCGACGGGCGCTGCGTCGCCATGATGAGGTGTATGCCCGCCGCACGCGATTTCTGGCTCAGGCGCTGGATCAGAACCTCGATCTCCTTGCCGACGGTGATCATCAGGTCGGCCAGCTCGTCCACCACCAGCACGATCTGGGGCAGCACTTCGTAATCCAGCTGTTCTTCCTCGAACATTTCCTCGCCGGTTTCGGGGTCGAAGCCGGTCTGCACGCGGCGGCCCAGCGGCTTGCCCTTGGCCGCGGCATTGCGGACGCGTTCGTTGAAGCTGACGAGGTTGCGCGCGCCGATGCTCGACATCATGCGATAGCGGCGCTCCATCTCCTCGACCGCCCATTTCAGCGCGCGCACCGACTTGGGCGGCTCTGTCACCACGGGCGAGAGGAGGTGCGGGATGTCGTCATAGCTCTTGAGTTCGAGCACCTTGGGATCGATCAGGATCAGGCGCACTTCCTCGGGCGTGAAATTGTAAAGCAGCGACAGAAGGATGCAGTTGAGGCCGACCGACTTACCCGAACCGGTGGTGCCAGCGACCAGCAGATGCGGCATGGCCGCAAGGTCGGCGACGATCGGCTCGCCCGCGATATCCTTGCCTAGGATGATCGGCAGCATCCCCTTGTGATCGACGAAAGCGGCGCTGGTGATCAGCTCGCGCAGCGCCACGGTCTGCCGGTCGGCATTGGGCAGTTCGATGCCCATCACGGTCTTGCCCGGAATGGCCGATACACGCGCCGAAATCGCGCTCATGTTACGGGCGATATCCTCGGCAAGGCCGATGACGCGGGCAGCCTTGATCCCCGGCGCGGGTTCCAGCTCGTACATGGTGACGACGGGGCCGGTGCGCACCGCCGTAATCTCGCCCTTGACGTTGAAATCCTCCAGCACGGTTTCCAGCAGGCGGGCATTCGCCTCCAGCGCGGATTTGTCGATCACCTTGCCCGACTGGTCCGGCGGTTCGGCCAGCAGGTCCGAACTGGGCAGCTGGAAATCCTGCCCGAACAATTCGCGCTGCTTGGGTTTCTTGGGCGCGGCGGCAGGCTTGGGCGCCAGGGACGGGTCCGCGATTTCGGGCGCGCGGCGCGGCGCGGGCTCGGGCGTGTCGAAGGGGATGTCGTCATCGTCGAAATCGTCGATGGCAGGCGCGCGCTCCACCGCCTGTTTCGGCTGACGCGCGGGTTTGACTGGCTTCGGCTTGACCTCGCCCTCCTCTGCCGGTTCGCGGCGCAGCATCGCGGGCAGGGTCAGCAATCCGGCCCAGTCGATGGCAAACACGCGGCCCGCAAGACCCGCGCCCGCCGCCAGCGCCACGATCGACAGCGCCAGCACCAGCCAGTCCGACCACGGATCGGGAGCCAGTCCGCCCAGCCCCTGTATCGCCTTGGCGCCCAGCAGGCCCGACAGCCCGCCCAGCCCCGCCGGAAGGTCCCACACCGGCCCGTCGAACAGCAGCGCCAGCACGCTGGACAGCAGCAGCATGGCCGCCACCAGCATCAGCAAGGGGCGACCCCAGCGGCGTTTCCAGCTGACGGCGCTTTCCTCCTCTTCGTGCTCGGCCAATTGCCACAGGCGGCGGGCGAAGACATAAAGCAGGGGCAGCAACAGAACGGCCATGCCGCCGAACATCATGAACAGCAGATCGGCCGCGACAGCACCCGCGCCGCCCATCCAGTTTTGCGCCTGCCCGCCCGCTGCCGTCGAAAGCGAGGGATCGGTCTGCGAATAGCTGGCCATCGCCAGCGCCAGAAACAGTGCCAGCAGGATCAGCGCCACCGCGCCGACCAGCTCGGCGCTGCGGTTGAAACTGGCCCTGATCGCCGCACGCCAGTCCGGCGCCTGTTTTGCGCGTGTCGCCATCGCGCGTTCCCTTCGTATTTCAAGCGGGTGAATGGTGCGCGATTATCCGCGCTGGCGGAATCCGGGTCAATCGCAGCGGGGGTTTCGCCGCGATCTGTGGATTACCTGTGCGCCGTCACGTGGAAAACCGTGTGGACAGTCCGTCGATAGCGGCCCAGCCATGAACATGGTGGATCGCGGCAAAGGCACGGAAACGGGCGCGGTCCATGCCGCCCAGCAAGATCGCGCCGCCGCCCGCCTGCCGCGCCAGCAGCAGGGCACGCAGCGGCCCCAGAACCGCGCCGCCGTGATGCGACCGCGTGGGAAACACCGGCGAGACAAACACCAGATCCGCCCCCGCCCGCCGCGCCGCACCCAGTTCGCGCATCGAATGCACCGTCGCCAGCCGCAACAACCCCGCCGCGCCGCCCAGCCGCTGGGGCGGGCCATACACCGCCTGCGCGCCCCAGTCGCGCGCTTGCCGCGCCGTTCCCGACAGCGCGACCACATGCCCCCTGCCCCGCGCGATACGGGCCAGCCGGTCGAACCGCTGCCGCCGCTTTTCGGGACGCAGTTGATAATGCCGGAACACCAGCCCGCTTCCCCGCGGCAGACAGCGCAGCACCCGTTCCAGCGCGGCATCGTTGCGCGCATCGCTGACAAGCCACAGCCATGGCAGCCGTTGCGATTTGGCGGGCTTACGGGAATTGGGGGGCTGGCGGATCGTCACATCCCCGCTATAGCAGCGCGCGATGACCGTGCCAGCGCTTCAGGAAACCCGCGACAGGATCGCCCACGCCGCCAAAATCGCCCGCCGCAAGCCGGCAGAGGTGTCGCTGGTGGCCATTTCCAAGACCCGTCCGGCAGAGCGCATCCGCCCGCTGCTGGACGCGGGCCACCGCCTGTTCGGCGAAAACCGCGTGCAGGAAGCGCAAGAGAAATGGCCCGCTCTGCGCGATGCATTTCCCGATGCGCAATTGCACCTTGTCGGCCAGTTGCAGTCGAACAAGGCGGACGATGCGGTGGCCATGTTCGATGCGATCCACTCGCTCGACCGGCCCGGCCTTGTCACCGCGCTGGCCAAGGCGATGGACAAGGCGGACCGCCGCATTCCGTGCTTCGTGCAAGTGAATATCGGGGCAGAGGAGCAAAAGGGCGGCTGTCCGATTGCCGACACGCCTGCCCTGCTGGCGGCGGCGCGCGATGCGGGCATCGACATCGCGGGGCTGATGTGCGTGCCCCCCTTCGATTTGGAGGCCGCCCCTTATTTCGCGCTGCTAGCCAAGATCGCCGCGGACAATGGCGTTTCCGGCCTGTCGATGGGAATGAGCGGGGATTTCGAAACCGCGATCATGCTGGGCGCGACCCATGTGCGCGTCGGCTCCGCCCTGTTTGGCGCACGCGGCTAGGGCTGGCGGAACGCCTGTCGAGCGCTGCCGTTTCAAAGAAACCCCCCTGAAAGGAGCCACGATGGACGATCTGGAAATCACCCGCCATGACGAGGAAACCCGCGGTGAATATCGGGCCCATCCGGCGGACAGCAACGCCATCGGGCGGCTGACCTATCAAAAGCGCGGCGATGTGCTGGTGGCCGATCACACGCTGGTTCCGCCCGAAATCGGCGGGCGCGGCATTGCGGGCCGTCTGGTCGACGCGCTGATCGCGGATGCGCGCAGCGAGGGTTTCCGCATCGTGCCGCAATGCTCCTATGTCGAGGCAGCGTTCCGCCGCCATCCCGAATGGTCCGATCTGCGCGCCTGAACTTAAAATCTGAAGTTTTTTGCCCGTCGTCGCCGGCAACGGTCTCCACAGCAAGTCCTATCAGAACTATCAATGCTCCGACGCCTATTCCAGCGGCTATAGCGCGGGAACGGAACAGCGCGAACACAACACGCCGCACCACCATTCGGGTCATGGCGGCAACACTGAAAAAGTGCGCTTTGACGATGTGAAAGGCATGCGCGGATCGAGCATGGAGACCGAACTGCAGCGTCGCGGTTTCCGCAATGTCGACGGGTTCAAGTCCGGATCGACCGGCTATACGATCTGGAACCGGTCATCGTCGGAACAGTGCCTGCAAGTGACCATGGCTGATGGACGCGTTTACGACATCCGCGATATCGGTCGTCATCCGAAATGCAATTGAAGGGCAGACCGAGCTGACATCGTCGGCGGATAAACAACCGGCCCGGAATCGCGCGATCAAACACGCGGTTCCGGGCCGGCTTGTTTCCGGACCCTGACGTCAAGGCTATGGCTTGTTATTGCCGTTACCGTTGCCGTTCCCATTACCTCCGTTTCCGTTGCCATTACCGTTTCCATTCCCGTTACCGTTACCGTTACCGTTACCGGGTGTAGGGGTCGGGGTCGGGGTCGGCGTGGGTGTCGGAGTAGGAGTAGGTGTGGGTGTCGGCGAAGGTGTGGGTGTCGGCGAAGGCGAAGCACCGCCGCCACCGCCACCACTTCCATTGGTCTTACCGGGATAGGCGACATCGAAATCACCCACCTTGCCGTTCATCGAAGAACCGACATTGGCGCCCAGCACGAGCGTCGCCGCGCCGACACCAACGCCGACGACGCCCAGAATCAGCGCATATTCCGAAGAGCTGGTCCCCAGCTCGTTCCGGCGAAAGCTGCGAAGGCGTGAAAATCCGGTGCGGAGTTTTCCGGTGCGGTCATTCATCGCACTATCCCTTTCATGGCCTGAACCTGTCCCCACGGCAGTCTGCCCCCTAGCATGCTGGCCGTTTCGGATAGGTTAAGTCGGGAAAACGCGGCGCGCGCAAAGCGTTTTAGGAAGGTGACAGTCAATGTCACCAAGCTAACGCCGCTTGCACGAAATTCTGCATCATTGCAGGACATATGTCGGGGAATGGTGCTGCTGGGGAGGATTGAACTCCCGACCTCACCCTTACCAAGGGTGCGCTCTACCACTGAGCTACAGCAGCCCGGCGCAACGAACATGCGAAAGGCACATCGGCGTCTTGCGAGGGCGCGCTATTGGCGGGGTGCGCAGCGCTTGTCAAGCACAGCCTCGCCCGCTTGTCACCGCGGCAACGGAATGCGATGAAACCGCCATGGCAAGTGACGGCAAAAACACAGGCAACACCCCCGCCCAAACGCGTGAAGAACGGCTTGCGGCGCAGCTTCGCGCCAATCTGCGCCGCCGCAAGGCACAGGCGCGCGCCATTTCGGCATCGGATGCGCACGAAAGCGCGCAGAATGCCGGCGATTGCGTGCCGGACCGCGACGAAACCTAGCCGCCGTCCACAAGGTTTCTGTCGGTGCTTGAGCAAAATGCGCGCTTCGTTCATCTTATGAACATCGGGACTTTGATAGGATTGCGTCCATGAAGGGACTGTCATCGCACAAGCTGCGCCGCGCGGGCGTTGCCATTCGTCGTTACGGAATCGGCTTTCTGGCCGCCTCCGCACTGGGATTCGCGCCTGCCGCACCGGCACAGGACAAGCATCCGCAAGCGCAGACATTCGAGGAATTCCTCAACGGGCCCGAAGGGGCCATCCTCGATTCGCAGCGCAATTCGCAAATGGCGGGCGATCCCGTCCCCGAACAGTTCCGCCGCCAGCTTTTCGCCGTTGCTCCGCAATCGCAGGGCCGCATCGGCGTGGCCGCCCTTGACCTGACCACGGGCCGGACAGTCTCTATCCAGGGTAATGAGCCGTTTCCCATGGCCAGCACGTCGAAGATCGCAGTGGCCGCGACTTTTCTGGCGGGCGTGGATGCGGGTAAATACAGCCTGTTCGATCGCTATCCGCTGTTGGTGCCGGTCGCTTCCGAACCGTTTTCCAGCAAGGTCGCCCCCGTCCGCAAGGGCGAGATGATGAGCGCGCAGACCCTGCTGGAACGCATGATCACCCGTTCCGACAATCAGGCGACCGATGCGCTGCTGGCCGTGGTGGGCGGACCGCAGGCCGTGAACGACTGGGTGCGCAAGAACACCGGCCTGATGAATTTCCGTATCGACCGCGATATCGCCACGCTTGTGCGCGACCGTTGGGAATTCGACCTGTCACGCCATGTCGACGTGCGCGACAGCACACCGCCTGACGAGATGGTGCAGCTGATCGCGGGCATCCATCAGGGCAAATGGCTTTCTCCGGCAAGTCGCGGCCTGCTGGTCGGCGCGATGACGCGCACGATCACCGGCAGCACGCGGATCAAGGCCGGTCTGCCCAGCGGGACCAATTTCGGCCACAAGACCGGCACCCTGAACAAGACCGCCAGCGACGTCGGCTTTATCACCATGCCCGACGGGCGCGTCGTGGTGGTGGCGATCTATGTCACGGGGCAAAGCGGCCCCGCCGCGCGCAATGCCAAGATCGCAGAGATTACGCGCACCCTGTATAACGGCTATGCCAGCGCGCCCGCACGTCATGCGGCGAACGACAACAGCCGGCTTGGCACCAACTGATTATGACTGTCCCGCGCCATTGCGGCGCATAGGGCGGACAAAGAAAAAGGCGCGGAAAGGATGATCCCTTCCGCGCCTTTTCTATGTCGCAGTCCCCAAAGGGAGAGCGAACCGCCGATTAGTCAGCAGCAGCTTCTGCGGGCGTTTCGTCCTGCACAGCAGCTTCGACTTCAGCAGCAGCTTCGTCGGTTGCTTCGACAGCAGCGTCGGTCGCAGCTTCAGCGTCGGCAGCAGCGTCTTCGGCGGTCGCTTCAACAGCGTCCATGCCGGCTTCGGCGTCAGCAGCCATCGAGTCCATGGTCGCGTCAGCAGCTTCCTCGGTACCTTCCGAGCAAGCAGCGAGGGTCAGGGCAGCGCCGGCAGCGGCAGCGGCGAGAATGATCTTGCGCATAAAATGCATCCTTATTCCGAATGATCGTGAAGAGTGAATTGTGGCTTCACGCGAAACCCGATCGCTCGGGCCTCGTGGCGCACAGATAAACCCATCATAAAGAGGATGCAAGCGGCAACGCATAGTTCCGCATTGTCTGCCTAACCGGCGAATATGGCCAGATTAGGGCGCGATCGCCAAAAAATCGGGCGATTGCGGCGGATTCCTGCCGACATCGCGACAGTTGGGGCATGATTTCCCCGTTTTCCGCTGCTACCGCCTCAACCCATGAGCGACGCCACCAAAATCGCATCCGCCGAAAACCCCGCATCCGGTACGCCCGGTGCCGCGCGCAAGCCGCACCTCTATCTGGTCGACGGTTCGGCCTATATCTTCCGCGCCTATCACCGGCTGCCCCCACTGACCAATCCCGAAGGGACGCCGGTGGGCGCGGTCTATGGCTATACCACCATGCTGTGGAAGCTGGCGCAGGACCTCGACGATGCGGACGGGCCGACGCATCTGGCCGTCATTCTGGACAAGGCATCGCAATCGTTCCGCCACGATCTTTATCCCGAATACAAGGCGAACCGCCCGCCTCCGCCCGAAGATCTGCGCCCGCAATTCCCGCTGATCCGCGATGCGACCCGCGCCTTCTCGCTCCCCTGTATCGAAGAGGAGATGCTGGAGGCCGACGATCTGATCGCATCCTATGCCCGTGCCGCCACGCGCAAGGGATGGGACGTAACCATCGTGTCGTCGGACAAGGATCTGATGCAGCTGGTCGGCCAATGCGACAATCCCGATGACGGTGTGGAAGGCGGCTGCATCGACATGCTCGACACGATGAAGAATGCGCGGATCGAAATCCCGCAAGTGGTCGAGAAATTCGGCGTGCCGCCCGAAAAGCTGGGCGACGTCCTCGCGCTGATGGGCGACTCGGTCGATAACATCCCGGGCGTGCGCGGGATCGGGCCGAAGACGGCGGAAAAGCTGATCAACGAATATGGCGATCTGGAAAGCGTGCTGGCCGCTGCGCCCGACATGAAAAAATCCAAGATGCGCGAAAACCTGATCGAGCATTCGGACATGGCCCGCCTGTCGCGCCAATTGGTGCAATTGAAGGAAGATTGCGACCTACCCATGCCGCTCGACGAATTTGCGCTCGACGGCATTCCCAAGGAACCGCTGGCCGAATTCCTGCAAACGCACGGGTTTACGAGCCTGCTGAAACGTCTGGGCGCGGGCGCGGGCAGCCCTTCGCGCCCGACCGACCTCAACCCCGCAAAGCCCGTCAATGCAGGCAATGAAACGATCGAGGGCACGCGGCAGCCCTTGCCCGAATGGCCCGCGATCGACCTTGCATCCTATGAATGCGTCACCACGCTCGACCGGCTGGACGCGTGGATCGCCCGCGCCTTTGCCGCGCATGCGGTGGCCGTGGACACCGAAACCAGCGCGCTCGATTCGATGCAGGCCGATCTGGTCGGCATCAGCCTTGCGCTGGGTCCGAACGATGCGTGCTATATCCCGCTGGCCCATGGCAGCGACGATATGTTCGCCGAAAAGCCCGAACAGGTGCCGATGGCCGATGCGATTACCCGGCTGAAGCCGCTGCTGGAAAGCGATGCGGTGCTCAAGATCGGGCAGAACATCAAATATGACCTGACCGTGCTTGAACGTGTAGGCATCACCTTGACGCCGGTAGAGGATACGATGATCCTCTCCTTCGCCCTCGACGCCGGTCGCGGCGGCGGCGGGATCGGGCAGGCGCATGGCATGGATTCGCTGGCCGAAACCCATCTTGGCCATACGACACTGACCTTCAAGGACATTTGCGGCACCGGCAAAAAGGCGATCCCCTTCGGTGCCGTGCCGCTGGACAAGGCGACGCAATATGCGGCCGAGGATGCCGATGTCACATGGCGCCTCTGGAAAGTGCTGCGCCAGCGGCTGGCGGACGAAGGCGGCACGCGCATCTATGAGAATGTCGACCGCCCGTTGATTCCCGTCGTCGCGATGATGGAACGGAACGGCATCAAGGTGGACCGCGAGCATCTGGCCCGCCTGTCGGCCGAATTCGCCGAACAGATCGCCGCGCTTGAGGGTGAGGTGCATGCGCTGGCCGGCGAAAGTTTTGCCATCGGCAGCCCCAAGCAACTGGGCGATATACTGTTCGACAAGATGGGGCTGAAAGGCGGGAAGAAAGGCAAGAGCGGCCAGTTTTCGACCGACCAGACCGTGCTGGAAAAGCTGGCGGGCGAAGGCGTCGAGATGGCGTCGAAGGTGCTGGAATGGCGCGGGCTGTCAAAACTGCGCTCCACCTATACCGAGGCATTGCAGCAGGCGATCAACCCAGCGACGGGGCGTGTGCACACAAGCTATTCCCTTGTCGGCGCGCAGACGGGCCGCCTGTCGTCCACCGACCCGAACCTGCAGAATATCCCGATCCGCACCGAAACCGGCCGCCAGATCCGCGAGGCGTTTGTGGCAGAGGCAGGCAATGTGCTGCTGGCCGCCGACTATTCGCAGATCGAATTGCGCCTTGCCGCGCACATGGCCGATGTGCCGCCGTTGAAAGAGGCCTTTGCCCACGGTGAGGATATTCACGCCCGCACCGCGCAGGAAATGTATGGCGAGGTTACCCGCGACACCCGCGCCAAGGCCAAAACGATCAATTTCGCCATTCTTTACGGCATTTCGCGCTGGGGTCTGGCGGGCCGCCTTGGCACCGATGCGGACGAGGCACAGGCAGTGATCGACCGTTATTTCGAACGCTTCCCCGGCATCCAGAAATATATCGTCCACACTTTGGAAAGCGTGCGCGAAAAGGGCTATTCCGAGACTTTGTTCGGCCGGAAAACCCATTTCCGCAACATCAATTCCAAGAACCCGAACGAGCGGCAGGGCGCCGAACGCGCCGCGATCAACGCGCCGATTCAGGGCACCAGCGCCGATATTATCAAGCGTGCCATGGTCCGCATGATGCCCGCGCTGCACGATGCGGGTCTGGGCCATGTCAGAATGCTTTTGCAGGTGCATGACGAGCTGGTCTTTGAACTGCCCGAAGGCGATGTCGCCGCCGCCTCGCCCGTCATCGAACGGGTGATGGCCGAAGCCGCGCTCCCCTCGGTCGATCTGACCGTGCCGCTGGGGATCGAGATCGGCACCGGCCACAGCTGGGGAGCCGCGCATTGAGCGTAGCCGCGCCTTCCCGCGCCCTCGCCCCCGATACGCTGCTGATCGAGACCATGGGCTATGACCCGCAGGCGGGCGTGCCGATGATCGAATTCCATCTGGAGCGCCTGAAGGACAGCGCGGCAGAGCTTGGCTATGCCTGCGACCGGCACGCCATCCGGAACGAGGTGCAGGCCGTGTGCTTTACCCATCGGGACAAGGCACGGCTGAAGATCGAGCTGCACAGGGACGGGCAATTCGCAATCCGCCTCAACCACTTTCCGGCGCCGCTGGCCGAACCTGTGCCGGTGGCACTGGTCACGCTGGATATCGCGGCAGACGATCCGCGGCTGAGCCACAAGACCAGCGAACGCAATTTCTATGACGCGGCCCGTCTGGAGGCTGCGGGAAAAGGCGCGCAGGAGGCTGTTCTGCTGCGCCATGACGGGCTGGTCACCGAAGGAAGTTTCACCAATGTTTTCGTCGAACGGGACGGCATCTTGCTGACCCCGCCTTTGTCGCTGGGCCTGCTGCCGGGCGTGCTGCGCCGGTCCCTGCTGGAACAGGCCCGCGCGCGTGAGGCTGAATTGCGCGCCGACGATCTGTGCGAAGGGCTGATGATCGGCAATTCCCTGCGCGGATTGATGCGCGCACGGCTGGTGCCCTGCGCATGAGCGGCCCGCTGATTTCCGCCGCGCTGGAACGCATCCAGCCCTCGCAGACCTCTGCGATGACCGACCGTGCGACCGCGCTGCGCGAGGAAGGGCGCGACATCATATCGCTGTCGGTGGGAGAGCCGGATTTCGCCACCCCGCCGCATGTGGTGGAGGCCATGGCGAAAGCGCTGCGCGACGGGCAGACCCGCTATACGCCGGTGGGCGGGACCAGCGCATGCAAACGCGCCGCCGCGCTGCATTTCACGCGCGATCTGGGCATCGCGGCCACCCCCGCCAATGTCACGATCAGCGCGGGCGGCAAGCAGGCGATCTTTCACGCTTTATGCGCCACCCTCGATGCGGGGGACGAGGTTGTGATCCCCGCGCCATGGTGGGTCAGCTATCCCGAAATCGCGCGTTTCGCGGGCGCCAATGTGATCCCTCTACCCACCACGCCCGCCAGCGCGTTCCGCTTTACGGCAGAAGCGCTGGAGGCCGCGATCACCCCGCGCACCCGCTGGCTGCTGCTGAACAGCCCCGGCAATCCGACCGGCGCGGTGTTTCCGGCGGACGAATTGCTCGCCATTGGCGAGGTGCTGGACCGCCACCCGCAAGTTCTGGTGATGAGCGACGATATTTACGCCCCGCTGCGCTATTCGGACGAACCGCATGCAACATTGGCGGCGTTGCGGCCCGATCTGGCCGACAGGGTTCTCACCGTCTCCGGCGTATCGAAAAGCCATGCGATGACGGGCCTGCGCATCGGTTTCGCCACTGGCCCCGAATGGCTGATCCGCGCGATGGAGCGGCTGCAATCGCACAGCAGCGGCAATCCCTGCTCGATCAGCCAGGCGGGCGCGGTCGCCGCGATGCAGGGGCCGCAGGATTTTCTGGGCGAATGGCGCGATATATTCCGCACCCGCCGCGATCTGGTGTGCGCGGCCGTGAACGCCATTCCCGGTCTGTCGACACCCGTGCCCGATGGCGCGTTCTATTGCCTGACCGATGCCGCGCCGCTGATCGGCGGGGCATTCAGGGACGATATGGCGCTGGCGCTCCATCTGCTGGACCACGGCGTTGCCATCGTGCCCGCATCCTCATTCGGCGGCGCGCATTGCGGGCTTTCGGGTTTCCGCATCAGCTTTGCCGCAGGCGCAGACACTCTGCGCGAAGCCATGCGGCGCATCGAAACGGCAGTCAAAAGCATATGAAAGACATCGAAATCCTGTTCGAGGACGGCGAGGCGCTGGTCATCGACAAGCCGGCGGGCCTTCCCATCGAACGCCCGCGCGCGGGCGGGCCCAGCCTTGACGATCATCTGGCCGTCCTGCGTCTGGGTTTTCAGCGCGATCCCGCTCCGGTGCACCGGATCGATACCGACACGTCGGGCTGCCTGCTGCTGGCCCGCAATCCCAAGGCGCTGAAACGCTTTGCCGCCGCGTTCGAGGCGCGGGCCGTGACCAAGCATTACATCGGCCTTGTCGCGGGCGAACTGGCCGAGGATGAGGGCACCATCGCGCTGTCTCTGTCCAAGATCAGCAGCGCGGAAAAAGGCTGGCGCATGATCGCGGCGAAGAAGGGCAAGCCCTCGGTTACGCATTGGAAGAAGCTGGGCGTGAAGAATGGCGTCACCGCCGTGGCCTTTGCGCCCGAAACCGGCCGCACGCACCAGATCCGCATTCATGCGCTGGCGGGGCTGGGTTTTCCGCTGCTGGGCGATCCGGTTTATGGCACGGGAAAGGGTGCGGGCCGCACCATGCTGCACGCGGCCGAACTGATCGTGCAGCGCGAGGGCAAGGAGCCGATCAGCGCGGTCGCGCCCCTGCCCGCCGATTTCGCGCGGCTGTGCCCCGAGATTCCCGAGGTTATCGAATGGCCCACAGCGGCGGAGGCATAGTCGATCGGGCGCACGCCTTGGCCGAGGAGCGGTTCGTCACCGCCTCCGGCCCCGGCGGGCAGAACGTTAACAAGGTGGCGACCGCGGTGCAGCTGCGCGTCAATATCTATGCACTGAACCTGCCGCAGCCGGTCTTTCACCGGTTGCAGCGGCTGGCTGGCAGCAGGCTGACCGCCAGCGGCGATCTGCTGATCGAGGCGAAGCGCTTTCGCACCCAAGACGCCAACCGCAGCGACGCGCGCGAGCGGCTGACCGAATTGCTCGAACAGGCGATGGTGCAACCGAAAACCCGCGCCAAAAGCCGCGTCAACCGCGTGGGCAAGGTGAAGCGGCTGAAGAGCAAGAAGGAACGCGGGGAGGTTAAGGCGAAGCGTGGCGCGGTGAAGAGTTGGGATTGAGGCGGCACAATGCCCGGTATTCGGTAGAAAGCGGAATCTGCCGCACGACCCCGACTACATTAGACTTCGTCCCCACATTCAGGACAGCATTTGACCACGTGAGGCCACCACATGTTCCGTCCACCTTCGGTTATCCTTCCATGGCCGCATAACCGACGCTGAAAGTACACAATGTAAAAAACTGACAACGCCGCGAGCAGGATAAGTGCCGCTGTGAATTTTGAGAGGTCAGGGAAAAAGCCGAACATCAAACTCCAAAGGGCGAGGTTGCTAACAACAAGCCCAACCTGAAGAAGGAAGTTTAGCGCGTGTAGCTTCATATGAGACATCGCCCATAAGTAAACTTGTAGGCTAGCGTCCACAATGAGGCATTAGCTGCCCTTCCGACATGACCCCCAATCAATCGCCGCCAACTCGCTCCACCTGCGCGCCGACCAGTTGCAGCTTCTCCTCCAGCCGCTCATACCCACGGTCGAGGTGATAGAGGCGGTGCACCGTCGTCTCGCCCTCGGCAGCGAGGCCCGCAATCACCAGCGACATCGATGCGCGCAGATCGGTCGCCATCACTTCGGCGCCGGTCAGCTTTTTCACGCCATGGACCACCGCCGTGCGGCCATTCGTCTCGATATGCGCGCCCATGCGGTTCAGTTCGGGCACGTGCATGTACCGGTTTTCGAAAATCGTTTCGTTCAGCACGCTCGCGCCATCGGCAAGGCATAGCAGCGCCATCAGCTGCGCCTGCATGTCTGTGGCGAAACCGGGGAATGGCGCGGTGGAGATATTGATCGCCTTCAGCGGACCGTTGGGCGAAATCTGGATGCCGTCCTTGCGCTCTTCCACCACCACGCCCGCTGCGCGCAGCGCCTGTGTGGTCGAACGCATATCATGGGCGTCCGCACCTTTCAGAAACACCTCGCCGCCGGTGATCGCGGCGGCGCAGGCATAGCTGCCTGCCTCGATCCGGTCGGCCATCACGCGATAGGTTGCGCCGTGCAGTCTCTCGACGCCATGGATCGTCAGTTCCGATTCGCCGATGCCTTCAATATCCGCACCCATCGCGACCAGCAGCTTGCACAGATCGACGATCTCGGGCTCACGCGCGGCGTTTTCCAGCCGCGTGGTGCCCTTGGCCAGAACCGCAGCCATCAGCGCATTCTCGGTCGCGCCGACGGATACGACGGGGAAGGTGAAATCGCCGCCCGGCAATCCGCCATCGGGCGCGCGGGCGCGGACATAGCCTGCGGCCAACTCGATCTCCGCCCCCATGGCTTCCAGCGCCTTCAGATGCAGGTCGATGGGCCGGTTGCCGATCGCGCAGCCGCCGGGCAGGGACACGGTCGCCTCACCCGCGCGGGCCAGCAGCGGGCCGAGCACAAGGATCGAGGCGCGCATCTTGCGCACGATGTCATAGGGCGCGACCGTGCTGGTCAGACGGGTCGCCTGCAGCGTCATCACCCGCCCGAAATCTTCGGGGCGCGAACCGGCGATGGCGGTCGATACGCCAAATCCGTTCAGCAAATGCTGGAACTGGTCGATATCGGCCAGTCGCGGCAGATTGCGCAATGTCACCGGCTCTTCGGTCAGCAATGCGCAGGGCAGCAGGGTGAGAGCGGCGTTCTTCGCGCCCGAAATCGGCAATGTGCCCGAAAGGCGCTTGCCACCTTGAATAACGATCTTGTCCATCGACCCGCTTTAGCCCGAAATAGACTGACCGCAAGCCGTATGGGAGCACCGGTCCACCAGACACGGACTTGCAACCTTTGTGCGGCAATGCCTAGAAAACACAAAGAGTTCGCTTTTTGCAGCACAAAGGAATGATCTCACTCATGGTCGCAACTGCTCCGAAGTCTGGCCGCAAGCCGATCCGCAAGGCCGTATTTCCCGTCGCAGGACTGGGCACGCGCTTCCTGCCCGCGACTAAGGCGATCCCGAAAGAACTGTTGCCCATCGTCGACCGTCCGCTGATCCAGTACGCTGTCGACGAAGCGCGCGAGGCGGGAATCGAGCAGATGATCTTCGTCACGGGCCGCGGCAAGACCGCTCTGGTCGAGAATTTCGACATCGCTTACGAGCTTGAGGCGACGATGGAAGAGCGCGGCAAGGATCTGTCCGTGCTGAACCCCACGCGGTTCACCCCGGGCGATCTGATCGCCGTGCGGCAACAGGTGCCGATGGGTCTGGGCCACGCGATCTGGTGTGCGCGCGCCATCGTGGGCGACGAACCCTTTGCCATCCTGCTGCCGGACGAGCTGATGTGGGGCAAGCCCGGCTGCATGAAGCAGATGGTCGAGGCCTATAACGAAGTCGGCGGCAATCTGGTGTCGGTGCTGGAAGTGCCGATGTCGCAGGTCTCGTCCTATGGCGTGATCGATCCGGGCGAGGAATCGGGCAATCTGACCGAGGTGAAGGGACTGGTCGAAAAACCCCCTGTGGACGAGGCGCCTTCGAACAAGATCGTGTCGGGCCGCTATATCCTGCAGCCCGAAGTGATGCGCACGCTGGAAACGCAGGACAAGGGCGCGGGCGGTGAAATCCAGCTGACCGATGCCATGGCCAAGATGATCGGCAGCCAGCCGTTCCACGCGGTCACTTTCGAAGGCAAGCGCTACGATTGCGGGTCCAAGACCGGCTTTGTCGAAGCGACGCTGGCGCTGGCGTTGGAGCGTGACGACATGGGCGCCGAAGTGCGCGCCATTGCCGAACGCCTGCTGGCGAACTGACGGCAGCGCAGTCCGTACTGTTTCCTTTCGGGACCTAGGGGCAACCCCCTAGGTCCGGATTCGCATCCCCTTTGCACCCCATGCCGACAGCATGGGCGCGTATCGCAAGTCCGCGATGCGCGACAAAGGGTTTGCAAGCCATGGCTCTGCCAGATCATCGACCAGCCGGAACACCGCCCCCGTGCGAAGGCGGGGGTGCGCCATTAGCCGGCGTCTGGTCGATAACGGCGATTTGGGCGGCCTTGGCGGCATGCGCTCTAGGCGTTTTCACGCAGTCTTCCGCAGCGCTCGCGCTCTTCCCGCTGGGCGGCATGGCCGAAGCGGGGCTGCTTTGCGCAACGCTGGCCGTCACTATCCTGCCGCTGGCCGTTCTGGCGGGCATCAGCCGCCGCGACCGCGCCGCACTGGCCGCCCGCTGCACCGAAGGCGAGCGTATGCTCGACACGATTGACGAGGTGATCTTCCGCATCGACGACAGCGGGCGCTGGGTATCGCTGAACGCCGCGTGGGAACGGATTACGGGCATCAACCGCGCCGACGCGCTCGGTCGTCCCGTCGACGAATTCCTCGCCGCACTGGGCAATAGCACCGAGCGGGACAAGTTCGCCCGGCTGATCAGGGGCGAACGCGGGCTCGTCACCTCGCTTCACACGATTCGGCGTCCCGATGGCGACACCCGCCATATCGAAGTCCGCATGCGCGGCGCATTCGATGGCGAGGGTCGTCCGGTGGGGCTGGTCGGCCATATCAGCGATGTGACGCAAACGACCCGCTACCGCCACGCGCTCGAGGATGCCGAGCGGCGCTTTACCACGCTGGCCAATGCGTCGCCCGTGGGCATCTGGCGCACGAATGCGCGCGGCGACACCCTGTTTGTGAACCGCGCGTTCAAGGCGATGACCGGCCTTGCCGACGGACAATGGGAAGGTTCGCACTGGATCACCGCGATCCATCCGGACGACTTCGACCGCGTGGTCACAAGCTGGAAGGATATCGTCGCGCAAAAGGCCGCGTTCGAGGGAGAATGGCGCTGGCGCAGGTCCGATGGATCGGTCGTATGGGTTGCCACCACCGGCGCGCCGCAAATCGACGCCGACGGGCGCGTCACCGGCTATGTCGGCATGAATATCGACATTACCCGCCAGCGCGGCGCGGAATCCGAACTGGCGAAAAAGGAAAGCCAGATGCGCGCCGTGTTCGACCGGATCGGCATCGGCGACGAAGGCAATGCTGAAGAGACCGACTGGGACCTGCTGGCTCGCCACCTTCGCCTGATGGCAGGGCCGCAGCACCTTCGCCCGTCCAGCCGCAAGATGCGCGCGGCCTGACGGGCGAAGCCTTGCAACCCGACATGCAAAAGGGCCCGGCAGAACGGATCTGCCGGGCCCTTTTGAAATCTGATCCGAAAGGCTTACTCGGGTCCGCCAGCACCGTTTTCAGATGCCGAAGCGAACGCTTCCATAAAAGTATCGGCATGCAGATAGGGGGTCGGATCGACTGCCTCACCCGCGATGCGCACTTCGTAATGAAGATGCGGGCCGGTCGAACGGCCGGTGCTGCCGACAAAGCCGATCAGATCGCCCTTTTTCACGTCCTGCCCGGCGCGGACATTCAGCTTCGACATATGGCCGTAACGCGTTTCCATATCGCCGCCATGTTCGATCTTGATAAAATTGCCATAGCCGCCGAACCATTGCGCCATATCGATGGTGCCGTCTGCGGTGGCATAGATCGGTGTGCCCGACGGCGCAGCCAGGTCGATACCCTTGTGACCGGCGCGGCGACCCGTGACGGGATGGGTGCGCATACCAAAATTACTGGACAGACGCGCATCGGCCAAAGGCATGCGCGAAGGGATGTTCACGGCCTGCCGACCGGCGACCGGTTCGGGCACTTGCTGTGCGACCTCCACCGATTTCCAGCGGGCGAACAGATTGCGGTAACGGGGATCGGCCTTTTCGGCACTGGTATCGGCGTGTTTTACATCACGCGATACAGAGTTCGAGGCTACTTCGGTGGCAGTGGCAGCGATCGTCGTGGTGTTGTTCCCCGGCTGGGCCAGCGCGGTGACCGGAGTCATCGCTGCCGAGAGCGCAGCCATGGTGCCCAGCGCGATGAAACGCGCGGTACCGGGAAGAAAGAAACGATTACTACCAAGCATACTGCCGAACCTCTGTTTCTCGGCATCGCGCCCATAATCCGTCCGGGCAGACGATGCCGGGTGATCCCTCCGGCACAGCTTCGGTCCTTGCGCGATCCGGTCCCCGTCGGGGCACGCATCCAGAGCACGCGCAGACAAGCTGCTTTGAAAAAATTGAGATCGTCGGAACCCCCCGCCGTCTCATGAGTTACTGGCTAGGGTGAAAAAGGTTAATCAGACAATACCTGCCCGAAACTCCCGCGATAAACCGGCTGACTCGCGCGCTGAGTCGTTGAACGGTGGCTTAAGGCTGCCCCGAAAATAGGTTTTGATGAGAAATTGCCATTTTTCGACAGTGGGTTCGCCGCTGTCACGGCACAGTTGGTCGAAATGACTGGCGCCGAATGCAACGTGGCGAATCTCGTCGTCAAGGATTCGCTGCAGGATTCGCGCACCGTTTTCATCCCCCTGCGCGCGCACGCGTTCCAGCGTCACCGGCGTGATATCGAGGCCGCGCGCTTCCAGCACCATCGGCACGATGGCCAGCCGCGCCGCGACGTCATGCGCCGTGTTGCGCGCCGATTCCCATAATCCGCCATGCGCGGGCAATGCGCCATAATGGCTGCCCAATGTCGCCAGCTTGCGGTCGAGCAAGGCGAAATGCATCGCCTCGTCCGCAGCGACGGACAGGAAATCGGAGACGAACTGACTGCCCATCTGCCCGCCGAAGCGGCCCACCATATCCAGCGCCAAATCGATGGCGACGAATTCGATATGCGCCAGCGAATGCCACAGCGCAATGCGCGCGCGGTCCGATCCGCCGCGCCCGCGCTTGGGCATTTTATTGGGCGGCAATAGTTCAGGATGGGCGGGTCGCGCGGGTTCATCCGGCATGGTCACGTCGAATCGGGGCGAAAGCCGCCCCAGCCGCCAGTCGCGCGCCACGGCGCGCGCCGCCATCGCCTTGGCGCGGGGGTCGGCAGTCAACAGCGCATCGCGCACCGCCTGCCCGATGCTGCGCATCATGCGATGCCTTTCGCGGCCTCCAGCACCGTGTCGGCGTGGTTCTTCACCTTCACCTTGCGCCAGACCTGCGCGATGGTGCCGTCCGGTTTGACCAAGAACGTGCTCCGCTCCATCCCCATATAGGTGCGGCCATACATGTTCTTTTCGACCCAGATGCCCAGCGCCTCGGCCAAACCGTCCTGCCCGCTATCGGCTGCCGTATCGCTGGCGAGCGGCACGGTCAGTTCCTGCTTCTCGATAAATTTCAGATGGCTTTTGGGCGGGTCCTTACTCACGCCCAGCAGAGCGATGCCCGCTTTGTCGAATTCAGGCTTCAGCGCGGTAAAATCCTTCGCCTCGGTCGTGCAGCCGGGGGTGTTGTCCTTGGGATAAAAGAACACAACGGCGGGCTTGCCGGCGAAATCGGCAATCGACACGCTTTTGCCATCGGGCGTTTCCAGTGCGATCGCGGGAAAGGCGTCGCCGGCATCGGGGCGGGTGGCAGTCATCGTCAAAGCTCCAGTGTTTCGCCAAAGATCTGTGCCCATGCCCCTGCCACCGCATGGCGCGCCTTGTCGAGGGCGGCGAGCAGCAGGTCCCAATCGCCCTCCGCTCCGTCAAGCGCGTTGGCGACCAGCACATCGCGCGCGGCATCGGGCAATTCCCTTGCATCGGGCGCGACCAGCCGCAGCGATACCAGCAGCCGCGTCAGCAGATCATGCGCATCGACCAGCGTGCCCGGCACCAGCCCCGCCTGTGCCAAGGCGTGCACTGCCCCGCGCAGATCGGGTGTCAGAAAGGCGCCATCGGGACCACCACCTTCGCGCAGTTGCAGATAATGCGCCAGAAATTCCAGATCGACCAACCCGCCGCGCAACAGTTTGACATCCAGCGGGCCCGCAGGCGGCTTGTGCCGCGCCATTTCGCCCCGCATCTCCAGCACGGCGCCGCGCAAGGCGTCCCCGTCGCGCGGATCGGCGACCAGATCACGCACAAATGCGTCCAGAACGGCGGCGGCCTGCGGCGGACCGTGCAACACGCGCGCGCGCATCAGCGCCATATGCTCCCACGTCCATGCCTGTTCGCGCTGATAGCGGGCAAAGCTATCGATGCTGACCGCCAGCAATCCTTGCGATCCCGACGGGCGCAGCCGCGTATCCACTTCGTAAAGCGCACCCTCGGCCGTGGGGACCGACAGCGCCGCGCTGACGCGCTGGGCCAGCCGGTTGAAATATTGCGTTGCGCCCAGCGGGCGTCGCCCGTCCGATTCCGCCGCATGATCGCCGGTAAACAGATAGACAAGGTCAAGGTCGCTGGCATGGGTCAGCACGCCGCCCCCCAGCCGCCCGAAACCCAGCACGACCAGTTGGCTGCCCTCTATCCGTCCGTGATCATTTGCAAATTCATCCGCCGCACCCCTGGCCAGCACATCGATGGCCGCCTCTGCCGTGCGCGACAGGCCCGCCGCAATGGCCAGCGGGTCATGCGCATGGTCCAGAAGCTGCACGCCCATGGCAAAGCGCCGCTCGCTCACTTCACGGCGCACGCGGTCCAGCAAAGTCTCGTAATCCGGTGCATCGGCGGCATATTCGCGCTCCAGCTCCTCCACCGATGGCGGCAGGGCGAATGCCGTGCGGTCGATCAGGGTGTCGAGCAGATCGCCCCGCCGCGCCAGCGCATCGGCCAGAGCGGGCGACAGCGCCAGAACCCGCGCCAGAGTATCGAGCAGGCCGGGCCGCGCCGCCAGCAGCTTGAACAGGTTGAACGCCGAGGGCAGCCGCGCGAGCATCTGTTCCCAGCGCGTGATCGCGCGTTCGGGCATGGGCGCGCCCGCCAGAGCGGTCAGCAGCGCGGGCTCGATCTCGGCAAAGGCGGCCAGCGCATTGTCGGATCGCAGGCATTTGACGCGCCCGTCCTTCCACCCCGCGATCCGTTCGGCAAGGGCAGCGGGATTTTCAAACCCCAGCTCTGCCAGATTGGCGGGAGCGGACGCGGCAGGCTCCGCCTTGCCGCCATGCGCCTCGAGCAGCCGGTCGAACCGTTCGCCCACGCGGGCGGTAACATGGTCCAGCTCTGCCACCAGCGCCGCGCCATCGGCCAGCCCGTCGAGCCGTGCGACATTGTCGAGTTCCCCGGCGGTGGCGGGCAGCGAATGGGTTTGCCGGTCGCGCACCATCTGCAACCGGTGTTCGATCACGCGCAGCCGGTCGTAACTTTCGCCCAGTTCCTGCGCATCCGCCGCGCCGATGATGCCCGCCGCCGCCAGCGCGTCCAGCGCCTGCCGCGTGCCGCGCACCCGCAATTCGGGAATGCGCCCGCCATGGATCAGCTGATGCGTTTGGGCATAGAATTCGACCTCGCGGATGCCGCCGCGCCCGCGTTTCAGATCATAGCCGGGGCCGGGGCGCGGCGTGCCGTCGTAACTTTCGCGGATACGGCGGACGAGGCGCGAAATTTCGTCGATGGCACCGAAATCGAGCGATTTACGCCAGACGAACGGCTTGATCGCATTCAGAAACCTTTCCCCCGCCGCGACATCGCCCGATGCGCTGCGCGCGCGGATGAACGCCGCTCTCTCCCACGCAAGGGCAGAGCTTTCGTAATGCGTCATCGCGGCATCATAGCTGATGGCCAGCGGGCTGACTTCCGATGCGGGCCGCAGCCTCAGATCGACGCGCAGCACATAGCCCTCTGCCGTGGCCGCCCCCATCGTCTGGACCAGCCGCCGCGCAGCCATTTGCGCGGCTTCGGCGGGTTCGTCGCGTTCGCGGCGCGGGATCGTCTGCGGGTCGAAAAGCAGGATCGGGTCGATGTCGGAGGAGTAGTTCAATTCCCCCGCACCCTGTTTACCAAGCGCCAGCGCGACCATGCCGACGGGCGCGTCGCCCCAAACGTCACGATCGGGCACGCGATGGCCGACCGCCTCGCGGATCGCGGTGTCGAGCGAGCGGTCGGCAAAGGCGCTCAATTCCGCCATCACGCGCGGCAGCGGGAATGCGCCTGCCAGATCGCCTACGCCCAGCACCAGCGCCAGACCGCGCCTCTGCCGCCGCAGCCGTACGCCCACATCCGCATCATCGCGCGCCAGCGCCGCCGCCAGCGCGGCCTCCCCCTCCCCCTTTGCCAGCAGTGCCGCGAGGTCGGTTTCGCGGTCGAGCAGGTCCGACAGAAACGGGGCATGGGCACGCGCGCGGTGCAGCGCATCGTCCCAGCGGGCGGATGTTGTTTCCTCTACCATCGTTCCGGTGTGGCGCGGCGCGGCGCGGCAGGCAAGCCGCGGCTTAACCGCCGATCAGCGTGATCCGGTCCGTCGCGGGCAAGGCGCGCCCGCCTTCGCCGTCGATCCATGCTTCGAACGAATCCAGATCGACCGGGCCGATTGTCTTGTTCTCCGGCTCGGCGAACACCGTGAACCGGTCGCCGCCGCCTGCCAGAAAGCTGTTCACCGTGACGCGGTAACGGGCATCGGACACAATCGGCGTGCCGTCCAGACGCATGTCCGAAACGCGCTGGCCCACCGGTTTGGTGCGGTCCAGCCGATAGGTAAAACCGTCGGACACCGACAGCACTTCAGGCGCGTCGGGCACGGTGAATTGCTGTTCCAGCGCGGCGGCAATCTGCGCGCCGGTCAGATCCATCGTCATCAGCACATTGCCGAATGGCTGCACGGCATAGATTTGCGCGAATGTCACCGTGCCATCCGCCGTTTCGGGCACCAGATCGGTGCGCACCCCGCCCTCGTTCATAAAGGCGATCTGCGCGCCATTGGCGCGGGTGGCGGCCAGCTGGGCATCCGCGATCATATTGCCCAGCGCATTTTCCCAGCCATCCTCGCGCGCGGGGCCCGAAATGCGTCCGACCGGGCGTTCCGCCGCCGCGCGCGAAGCCTGTTCATATTGCGCGACATAGGCGGCGATTTCGGGATCGGGCGCGAAACGGCGGAAATTCGGGTCTTCGGACTGCACGATGACCATTTCGGCGGCCTTGACCCGCACGTCATGCTTTGCGGGATCGATGGTCACCACCAGATCGGCAACCATGCCCGATCCATATCCGGTGCTGGTCACCAGAAAATCGCGGGTCGGATCGAATTGGCTGTATTCGCAGATGAAATAGCGGTGCGTATGACCCGAAATCACAAGGTCCACCCGCGGATCGAGCCGTTTCAGGATATCGTTCAGCGGCCCGATGGCCCCGCCGCAATCGTCGCCCGAATCGTAATAGCCATCCGCCTCGAACCCCTGATGGATGGCGACGATGATCGCGTCCGCCCCTTCGTCCAGCAGCTTTGGCACCAGCGCATTGATCGCGTCGGCTTCGTCCCCGAAATTCAGCCCCTCGATCCCCGTGGGCGATACCAGCGCGGGCACGCCCCGCAGCGGCAGGCCGATCACGGCGACCGCGACCTCGCGCTCTCCGCTGCCGAAATGCCTGATGCCATAGGCTGGCAATAGCAGCGATCCGTCGGGACGGGTCACATTGGCGGCCAGAAACGGGAAGTCTGCCCCCTCGAACGGGTTTTCGACCTGACAGGGTTCGCGCAAACCGAATTGCTCGCACCCGCCGTTCTGCATGCGCAGCAATTCCTGCCACCCGCGATCAAGCTCGTGATTACCGACCGCATTGAACTCCAGACCGATGCGGTTCATCACCCCGATAGATGGCTCGTCCAGAAACAGCGAGGAGACCAGCGGGCTGGCGCTGATCAGATCGCCTGCGGAAATGACCAGCGAATCGCTGTTCTGCGCGCGCAATTGCCGCACCGCCGTCGCTAATACTGCCGCACCGCCGACAGGCGCATCGATCGCCCTGCCGTCGGGCGTCAGCGGTCCGGCATCGCTTTTTCGCTTATGCGGCAGCAAATTGCCGTGAAAATCATTGATTCCGATGATCCGCACGGTCAGCGGCGCAAGATCGGAAGAAGGGGCGGCGGGACCGGCAGGAACGCTGGCACAGGCGGTAAGGACCAGCGCGGCCAGCGAAGCGATAAGGGGGCGAATCATGCCCCCTTGTGTAACGGCACCGCAGCGCAGTGCCAGACGCGATCAGCCAAAGCCGAAAATTCGGCGCAGCCAGCCCGTTTGCGATTCGGCGGTGCAGACCGGCGCGGCGGAAGCAGGCGGTGTGACGGACGTGGATGCCGATACTGGTTCGGCCACTGGTCCGGGCACGGGCACGGGCACGGGCGCCATGACCGGCTGCTCCTCTGCCGCGAAAACGCCCGCCAGCACATCAGCCACCGGCACTTGCCGACCATTGACGGGGCTATAGGACGGCTTGGCGACACTATAGACCAGCGCCTTGCCCTGCTCGCTCCATATGCCATCGAAGAACAGGGCCTGCTCCTTGCGGCGACGGCCCAGCAGCGAAGCGGGTTTCGCCCAGTTCAGCATGGCGGGACGGGCAGCCGTGCGGTCGCCCGCCATGGCCAGCCGCATCCATTCGGCCCGCGCGATTCCGCCGGTGTTCCAGTGGAACGACAGCGCCGCGGCCAGCTCGTGCTCTGCGGGCTGGTGCGCGCCGAATGCGGCCAGCACATCGGGCAGATACTGGCGACGCAGTGCCCAGACGAACACGGCCATGCAATGCGACAGGCTTTGCGGATTATCCTTGTACCGCTCCACCTTGTGACCGGACGCATCGGTCAGGCCGACACTCCACGTCCATACACCTACCGAATCGCGATAGGCTTCGCAGACGATCCCTTCATGCGCGATCAGTTCGGCGATGATGCGGGGGGTCAGGTCGGGCGCAGCGGGGTTATAGGGCTTGGCGGGATAGCTGGGCATGGGAAGGGCGGCTCCTTGTTGGAAGCCGCCCTGCTGCATGGCGAAACGCCCGTAGGAAAATAAAAGATGCGTTTCCGCTGCGCTGAAAAAATCAGGCGGTGACAGGGGTCGCCAGCGCGGCCTTCAGCTCTTCGACCAAATCGGTCTGTTCCCACGGGAACATGCCGTCAGCTGCCTTGCGCCCGAAATGGCCATAGGCGGCAGAAGTGCGATAGATCGGCCGGTTCAACTGCAGACGGGTGCGAATACCGCGCGGGGTCAATCCGCCCAGCGATTCGATGTTGCGGATCGCATCTTCCAGCGCCGCATCGGCAACGCCGTCCGCCGCCGTGCCATGGGTATCGACATAGATCGACAGCGGGTGCGCCACACCAATGGCATAGGACAGCTGGATCGTGCAGCGCGTGGCCAGACCGGCGGCGACGATGTTCTTCGCCAGATAGCGCGCGATATAGGCCGCCGAACGGTCCACCTTGGTCGGGTCCTTGCCCGAAAACGCACCGCCGCCATGCGGGGCCGCGCCGCCATAGGTGTCGACGATAATCTTGCGGCCGGTCAGGCCCGCATCGCCGTCGGGTCCGCCAATCTCGAACGCGCCGGTGGGATTGATGTGATAGACTGTCTCTTCCGACAGCAGATTGTGCGGCAGGATATCGGCCACCACCTGCTTTACATAGGCTTTCAGCTCCGCCTCTTTCTCGCCCGTGTGATAGCCGGGTTTGTGCTGGGTGGAGACGACGATGGCGGTGCAGGCGGCGGGCTTGCCATCCTCGAACCGCAGGGTCACCTGGCTCTTGGCGTCAGGTTCCAGAAAAGGGGCCGCGCCCGATTTGCGGTCGTCGGCAAGGCGCTGCAGGATCTTGTGACTGTAATCCAGCGTGGCGGGCATCAGATCGGGCGTCTCGTCACAGGCAAAGCCGAACATGATGCCCTGATCGCCCGCGCCCTCATCCTTGTTGGTCGATTCGTCGGCGTCCACCCCCTGCGCGATTTCGGCGGACTGGCCGTGCAGGTGGTTTTCGAACGTCAGCGTTTCCCAGTGGAAGCCGGTCTGTTCATAGCCAATTTCCTTGACCGTGCGGCGCACTGCGCTTTCGATTTCATCGCGCGCGCCGGGGGCCCAGTAGTTGTTGAACTTCCACTCCTCGCGCGAAAGATCGTACATCGGCTTGCAGCGGATTTCGCCCGACAGCACGACCAGTTGGGTCGTCGTCATCGTTTCGCAGGCGACGCGCGCCTCGGGGTCCTTGGCCAGCATCAGATCGACGATGGCGTCCGAAATCTGGTCCGAAACCTTGTCAGGATGGCCTTCGGACACGCTTTCCGAGGTGAAGAGGAAGTTCTGACGCATGGATTGTCCCGCTATCTGAAAGGCCGTAAACGACCCGATGCACGTATAAAGAGTTCTTTATATCTGCATTAAACCCCGCGCAGCCGCAAGGCAACAAGCGCGATCCCGAATAGTAGGACACCCCATCCCAGAGAGAGGGCGAGTCCCCATCGGGCAAAGGGCGTCGGCGCCAGCGCGGGGGGCACCTTGCCCTCTATCGCCGCGGCAGTATGGCGCGGGACATGGGCGCGGACCACGCCGCCCGCATCGATTACCGCGCTGATTCCTGTGGTGGTGGACCGCAGGACGGGAATCCCTTCCTCGATCGCACGCAGACGTGCCTGCGCCAGATGTTGCGGCGGCCCCCATGCGCCGAACCAGCCGTCGTTGGACGGGTTCATGATGTAATCGGGGCGGTGGTCGGGATCAACGACCTCTCCCGAAAACACGATTTCATAACAGATCTGGATGCCCGCCTTGCCCCAACGGCCCAGATCGAGCGTGCGGGGGCCCGGACCGGCACGGAAATCCAGCGTGCCGGGCACCAGCCGCGTCAGCCCGACCGGCTCCAGCAAGGGGCGCAACGGCAGATATTCGCCGAACGGCACCAAATGCGCCTTGGCATAGCCGCCAGCGATCTCTCCGTCCGGTCCGATGGCGGTCACGACGTTTTCCGCACCCGTCGCCCGGTTGCCGCCGGGCGGGATCACCAGATCGATCGTGCCTGTCAGCAGCAATGCCCCCGGCCCCAGCAGGGTCGAAATGCGCGCACGGGCGATGGCGGGATCGGCGGCAAAGGTCGCCTGCCGGTAATAGCGTTCGGGGTATCCTTCGCGCAGATAGTCGGGAACGCCCGATTCGGGCCAGATCACCAGTCGCGTGCGATTATCGTCGGGCTCGACGCCCGAAAGCTGGATGGTTTTGACGAAATGGCGTTCGTACCATTGCGGCTCGTTCAATACTTCCTGCCGGATGTCGGGCTGCACCAGCCGGAACGGCAAAGTGCCCGCGCGCTGGCCAACGACGGGCCAGGGGCCCAGCATCATCGCGATTGGCAATAGGGCCAAAGCACCTGCGACCAGCGGCTGACGATATTGCCGAACCGCCAGCCACCAGCACCCGGCAAGCAGCACGACCAGCCCCGACAGCGCATAGGTGCCAAGAAATTGCGCCGTTACCGCCAGTCCCGGCCGGTCGAACCCGCCCAGCGCGATCGCGGCCAGCGGGTTCCATGCAAAACCGGTGAATATTGTGGCGCGAAGGAATTCGCCGCCGATCCACAGCGCCGCAAAGGCGAACAGGAAAGCGGCGGGGGAAAGCCGGTCGCGGCCATGCACAGCCGTCGCCCATGCCGCCAGCAGGATCAGGCCGGTGAAAATCGCCAGAAAGCCCGACAGCAGCACCACGCCGACCCAGCCGAGCCAGACGGGCATCGCCGCCTGATAGGTAAAGGCCGTCGCAATCCAGTTCAGGCCAAGCGTGAAATGGCCCAGGCCGAACAGCCATCCGGTGCGGAACGCCTTGGCCGCATTCGGCGCGGTGAAGCCCAGCGCCATCAATCCGGCAAGCGCCGCCAGCGCCAGTGGCCACCAACCCAGCGGCACGAAGCCCGTTGCCGCGAAAAGCCCGCATGCCAGGGCTGCGGCTGGCCGGAACCAGCGCGCATCGGCAAGCGGCTTGATGCGCGCAGGCAGGGACACGGCTTTCGCCATCTGCATCGCCGTGCCCGCCCGCGTCAGTGTCAGCCGTTCACGGCCTGCTGCATGTCGCTATCGTCGCCGCCGGCCGCTTCGGATTCGGCCACTTTGGGCTTGCGCGGACGGCGCGTGCGCTTGGGCTTTTCGGCCGGCGCATCGTCGCTGCCCGTATCGCCGATCGCAGGCGGCAGAGCCTGAGGATCGAGACCACCCGAATTCTTCACCGAATCCTCGGTCTCGTCATTATCGGCGGCCTGTTCGTCATCGCGCTGGCGGCGCGAACGGCGCTGGCGATTGTCGCGCACGAAGGGATTGTCGTCCGACGATTCGCGGCGCGAACGCGGCTCGCGGTCGCTGTCATTGCCGCGATTGTCGTACTCGTCCTCGTTCGTATCGTCGTCCGAATCGCGATCGCCGCGCGCATCTTCGCGCTTCTGGCGCTGCTCGTCCTGACGGGCCTTGCCGTCGGCGATGACGCGGAAATAATGGTCGGCGAACTGCAAGTAATATTCGGCCTGGACACGATCGCCGTTGCGCGACGCTTCCTCGGCAAGCTTTTTATACTTGTCGAGCAGCTGCGGCGCATTGCCACGTGCCCGGCTGTCGATCCGGTTTAGATGCTGTCCGCCACCCTGCGACCGGTTGTTATTACGGCCACGGCGGCGGTTATTGCCACGATTGCTGTTCAATTGAGTTCTTTCCTCTGTCCGGCGCGCTGCGGAATTTGCCGCTCGCGTCGCTAACTCAGCCGGAAAACCCGACACCAAATGCGTCGAGTAAGCCCCCTCTTTCAGCGGCATAACGCCATTCAAAGCGTCAGACCGCCCTCTCTGTCATGCCGAAACCGCATAAAAGCGGCCGCGGGCTCACAGATAAAGAGGAGTGAAAAGCGATGAGAAAATCGACCTCCGATCGCTCGTCACAGGCAGGACTATCGACAAATCAGGCCAGTGCCAAGTGTTTTTACCCGCTATGCCCCGAAACGTGTCAGATCGCGGACCACATCGCGACGGCGCGTGGTCGATGGGCCAGATCCTTGTGCGCGCGGGCGCGCAATCCCGCCGTTTGCGCAAGTTCGATGACCGCTTCGGCCTGTCGCGACCCTATCTCGAAGAGCGCTACGCCGCCCTTTGCCAGTAGCGTCGGCATCGCGGGGACCAGCAAGCGATAATCGTCCAGCCCGTCATCGCCCGCGAACAGCGCCTGATGCGGATCGCTGGCGGCGACGTCGGCGGCAAGGTCGGGATCGGCGGTCGCGATATAGGGCGGGTTCGCAAGGATCAGGTCGAACCGGCCCAATGCGTCCGCCCATCCTGTCTGCGTCCAGTCCCCTTCCATGATTTCGGCGCGGTTCTGCATTTGCAAAGCCGCCATATTGACGCGCGCGACTTCTATCGCGGCAAGGCTGCGCTCTATCCCAATGCCGCGGGCTTCGGGCCAGACCGACAAGGCCGCCAGCAGCAGTGCACCCGACCCCGTTCCGCAGTCGAGCACGCGTTGCGGCGCGGTGTTTGCCCGCGCTTCCTGCGCCAGCTCGATCAGCAATTCGGTGTCGGAGCGCGGGACCAGCACATCGGGCGTCACCCGTAGCGGCAGGCCATAGAACTCGGTCCCGCCGGTCACATGGGCCAGCGGTTCGCCGCCCGCACGGCGCGTGACCAGCGCGTCGAACGAATCCGGCGCGGCATCGGCCATATGGCGCAGCAGCAGATCGGACCGCGAACAGCCCAGCGCATGCGCCATCAGCCATTCGGCCTCCAGCCGCGCGGCATCGGTCACGGGGGCAAGCCGCGCCGCACCGTCGCGCAACGCAGCGGCGACATCAGCCATGCGCATCATGCATGCGCCTTATCCATTCTGGGCAGCGAGGCGCTTGGCCTGATCCTCGGCGATCAGCGCATCGACCAGTTCGCCAAGGCCGGGGCCTTCGAGCACTTCGGGCAGCTTGTGCAAGGTGAGCCCGATGCGATGATCGGTCACGCGCCCTTGCGGGAAATTATAGGTGCGGATGCGTTCGGAACGGTCGCCGCTGCCGACCATGGCCTTGCGCGCCTCGGCCTCCTCGCCATGGGCTTCGTCGCGCATTTTCTCGTACAAACGCGCGCGCAGCACCTGCATCGCCTTGGCGCGGTTCTTGTGCTGGCTGCGTTCGTCCTGCTGGGTGACAACGATGCCGCTGGGCAGATGGGTGATGCGAACGGCCGAATCGGTGGTGTTGACGTGCTGCCCGCCCGCGCCGCTGGCCCTGTAGATATCGATCTTCAGGTCGCCGGGGTCGATCTGCACATCGACCTCGTCCGGTTCGGGCAGGACGGCGACGGTGGCGGCGCTGGTGTGGATGCGCCCGCCGCTTTCGGTGACGGGCACGCGCTGCACGCGGTGGACGCCGCTTTCGAATTTCAGCTTGGCGAAAACGCCTTGGCCCGAGACATTGGCGACCACTTCCTTGAACCCGCCGATGTCGGACGCATTGGCGCTGATCGTCTCGACCTTCCAGCCCTGTTCCGATGCATAGCGTTCATACATGCGGAACAGGTCGGCAGCGAACAGCGCCGCTTCGTCGCCGCCGGTGCCCGCGCGGATTTCCAGCATGGCGGGGCGGCTGTCGGCGGAATCGCGCGGCAGCAGGGCAACCGCCAGCTTCGCCTCGGCATCGGGCAATTCGCGCTCGATCCGATCGATATCGTCGGCGGCCATCGCCTTCATCTCGGGGTCCGACAGCATCTCGCGCAGTTCGGCCAGTTCGGCCCGCATCGCGGCAACGCCCGCCGCCTCGCGCGCGACGGGTTCCAGCTCCGCGTAATCGCGGCTGGCGGCGACGAATTCGTCACCCTCCAGCGTGCCCGACGCCAGCCGCGCCTCGAGCTCGGCAAAGCGCTGCGCGATCTGGGACAGGCGGGTGTCGGAAACGTTCATGCGTCGATCAGTTCGCCAGAGCCTGTTCGATCCGCGCGATCACGCCATCCTCGGCGCGGATGCGGCGCGCGACTTCACCATCGCGAACGGCGAAGGCAACAATGGCGTCGGCCCCGATCTTCACCGCCTTGTCGAACCGCTTGCGGGGTGATCCGCTTGCCATCATCTCGGCAGAGATACCTGCGCGGCGCAAGTGGCCAATGGCGGCGATTGCATCGCCGATGGCGGCATCGTCCTCTGCCACCACAATGGCATCCGCAACGGCATCCGCGTCCCGATCACCCACCAGCATCGCCAGCCGCTCTATCCCCGCAGCCCAGCCAACCGCAGGCGTAGGCGGTCCGCCCAGCGCTTCCATCAGCCCGTCATAGCGCCCACCGCCCAGCACGGTGCCTTGTGCGCCCAGCCGGTCGGTCACGAATTCAAACGCGGTGTGGCGGTAATAGTCCAAACCGCGCACCAGCGAGGGCACGCGTGTCCACGCCACGCCCGCCGCGTCCAGCCCGCCGGTCACCGCACCGAAGAATTCCTGCGCCTCGCCCGACAGATATTCGTCGATCAGCGGCGCGTCGGCGACGAAAGCCTTATCGCGCGGGTCCTTGGAATCGAGGATGCGCAGCGGATTGCGCTGCAGGCGGTCCTGCGAATCCTCGGACAATTCCGCCCGATGCGCCTCGAAATAGTCGATCAGCGCGGCGCGCCATGCGTCGCGGCTGTCGGCATCGCCCAGTGTGTTCAGCTGCAACGTCACCCCGTCCGCGATGCCCAGCTCCTTCAGCAAATGGTCGGCAAAGGCGAGCAGTTCGACATCGGCCTGCGGTTCGGCCGCGCCGATGATCTCGGCATCGATCTGGTGGAACTGGCGATAGCGCCCCTTTTGCGGGCGTTCATAGCGGAACAGCGGGCCGTGGGTCGCCAACTTCACCGGCGCATATTGCTTCCACCCGTTGGTCAGATAGGCGCGCGCGATGCCTGCCGTGAATTCGGGCCGCAGGGTCAGCGATTCGCCGCCGCGATCCTCGAACGAATACATTTCCTTGGACACGACATCGGTCGTTTCGCCCAGAGAGCGCGAGAAGACGGGCGTTTTTTCGAACACCGGCATCTCGACGCGGCGAAAGCGATAGAGCCTGCGCAAACGCTCGAACGTCTCGACGACAAAGGCGAAGCTCTCGGCTTCCTCGAAAATATCCTGCGTGCCGCGAATGGCCTGTGGGGTCTTGTTGCCAGAGGGTGGGGTTTCTGTGCTCATAGGCCAGCGCCCTTAGCGCCAAGCATCGGCGGTGAAAAGCCGACGTATCACGCGACGAAGGTTGCATTTGATACGATGAACCGCCAATCCATCCGGCCATGATCACCATCACGCTTCGCGCGCGGGCCGCTCTGCTCGCATCCGCTCTCGTCCTTCCGCTCTCAATCACGCCCGCCCATGCGCAGGCCGTCCGCTCTGCGCCCACCGCCTTGCCCGTCGCGGCCAGCGTGCCCGATGCGGTCGATACGCCCTATGGCGGGACGATCCAGATCGACATCGACGCGACCGATCTGGCGCATCGCGTGTTCCGCACGAAACAGGTGATCCCCGTCGCCGCGGGCACCAAGACGCTGACGCTGCTCTATCCCGAATGGCTGCCCGGCCATCACGGCCCCGACGGCACGATCGACGCGCTGAACGGCATCCGCTTCCTCGTCGATGGCAAGCCCGTCGCGTGGAGCCGCGATAATGTCGAAGTCTATGCCTTCCACGTCTTCCTGCCCGACGGCGCGAAGGAAGTCACCGCAGAGCTGGTCTATACCTCCCCCGTCACCGGCAGCGAGGGGCGCGTGGTGATGACCGACGATCTGATGAACCTGCAGTTCAACCAGATGACGCTGTATCCCGCGGGCCATTATGTCCGCCAGATCAGGGTGAAGCCCCGCGTGACCATGCCTGCGGGCTGGGCCACCGCCACCGCGCTCGACGGGCAGACGCAAAAGGGCGATGTCGTCAGCTTTGCCGAAACCGATTACCAGACGCTGGTCGACAGTCCAATCTTTGCGGGCAAGTATCACAAGAGCTGGGAAATCGCGGACAAGGTCACGATCGAGGCGTTCGCCCACGATCCCGACGATCTGGTCATGCCCGAGGGTGAGCTGGACGCGATGAAGGCGATGATGACCGAATCGGACCTGCTGTTCGGATCGCGCCCGTTCGACCATTATGAATTCCTGATCGCCCTGTCCGACGATCTGGGCGGCATCGGGCTGGAACATCATCGTTCCACCGAAATCACGCTGGACCCGGGCACATTCAAAAGCTGGGAAGGCGGCCAAAGCGCGGAAGGCGGAAAGTATCCCGACAAATACGGCTTTTCCGTCGATGTCATCCCGCACGAGCTGGTGCATAGCTGGAACGGCAAGTTCCGCCGCCCCGCGCTGACGTGGACGCCCGATTACCGGCAGCCGATGCGCAACGACCTGCTGTGGGTCTATGAAGGCATGACCCAATATTGGGATCTGCCGCTGGCCGCGCGTTCGGGGATCAATACCAAAGAGCTGACGCTGGGCGAGATTGCCGATGCGGCGGGCAGCTATGCCGAAGCCGATCCGGGCCGCGCATGGCGCGCGCTGGTCGACACCACCCATGATCCGATCACGGCCAACCGCAAGTCCAAACCCTTCTCCTCCTTCTCTCGCGGAGAGGAATATTACAACGAAGGCGCATTGGTCTGGCTGGAAGCGGATATGATGATCCGCACCGAGACCCAGGGCGCAAAATCGCTGGAGGATTTCGCCAAAATCTTTTTCGCCGCGCAAAACGGCGATTATGGCGAAAAGACATACAGCTTCGACGATCTGGTCGCCGATCTTAACAGCGTCTATGCCTATGACTGGGCCAAATTCCTGCGCGACCGCGTCTATACGCCGGGCGCTCCCGCTCCGGTAAAGGGCATCGAACTCGGTGGGTACGAACTGGTGTTCAAGGACGAACCCAACCCCTTCCGCGCGGGCATCCAGACCGAATACGACTATCTGAACCTGTATTTCTCGCTGGGCATGTCGGTGAATGGCGATGGCAAGGTGCGCGGCGTGTTGTGGGACGGGATCGCCTTCAAGAACGATATCGTCGCAGGCCAGACCATTCAGGCGGTCAATGGCAAGGCCTATTCCGCCGATGCGATGCAGGCCGCGATCACCAAGGCAAAGGACGGTTCGCCGATCGAACTGCTGGTCAATCGGGGTGGGGATTATCGCACCGTGTCGATCGACTATACCGGCGGACTGCGCTGGCCCTGGCTGGTAAAGAAGGGCGAGGGCGAAACCCTGCTTGACGAATTCCTCTCGCCCCGGCGCTAATTCGCAGCTGCGGCATTTCGGTGAGACGTTGGCCAAGCGGGGTTAATCCCCTTGGCCGCGACGCCTTACGACGCTAGAGCGCGCGGGCAATCCTGCAACGGCGGGTCCGGTATGGCGCATCGCAGCGTATCGGCCCCGACCAGACGTTCAGAACAGCGAAGGCAAGAAAACCCATGCGCATCGACATGATCCCCACCGGCGACAATCCGCCCAATAGCCTCAATGTCGTGATCGAGGTTCCGACCGGTGGCGAGCCTGTGAAGTACGAGTTCGACAAGGAATCGGGCGCACTGTTCGTGGACCGCATCCTGCATACGCCGATGCGCTATCCCGCCAATTACGGCTTTGTCCCGCACACATTGTCGCCCGATGGCGATCCGCTCGACGCGCTGGTCGTTGCGCGCAGCCCGTTCATTCCCGGCTGCGTCGTGCGCGCCCGCCCCATCGCCGTCCTGAATCTTGAAGATGAGCATGGCGGCGACGAAAAGCTGGTTTGCGTGCCGGTCGATTCGACCTTCCCCTATTACACCAAGGTGGAAGAGCTCGACGATCTGCCCGAGATCGTTTTGAAGCAGATCGAGCATTTCTTCACCCACTACAAGGACCTTGAGAGCGAGAAATGGGTGCGCATCGGCACCTGGGGCGGCGCAGAAGAAGCCCGCCGCGTGATCAAGGAAGCGATCGAACGCGCCAATGACGCGAAATCGGCCTGATCCTTCCGGACCGGAATTTATGAAAGGGCCGCCCGGTCGTTCGGGCGGCCCTTTTGCTTTGCCTATTCGATGGGACGGCCCGAATCGAGCAAGTCCCCGCCGGTCGCGGCCCGCTCGCGCTCTACCAGCTCGGCGATGTGGCTTTCGGGGCGCAAATCCTCTTGTGAAATGATGCGCTGGCGCGGTTCTTTGGCCGCTGGCTTCGCATCGTCCTGCGTAGACGGGCCGACCGTGGTGACGGGCGCGCTGCGCGGGTCCATGCGCAGGCGATAGATCGGTTCGGGAAGCGCAAAACCTGCATCCTCCAACGCGATCTTGCCCGCGCGTATACCAAGGCTGCGGCCCTTGTAGAAATCGGTCTGCTCCTGATCCAGCCAGCCAAGGAAGCGGATCACGATATTCGAATCGCCCACCTCCATGATGCGTGCGGTGGGTTCGGGATCGTTCAGTACGAAATCCAGCGCGGCCAGCGCCCTGATCCCCGTTTCCATCGCATCGACCGGATCGTCGTCGGCATCGATGCCCAGATCGAAATCGAACCGCCGTTGCGGATTGCGCGTGTAATTCAGGATCACCGCCTTGAACACGGTGGAATTGGGGATGCGCAGATGATTGCCGTCCAGCGTCATCAGGATCGTCGCGCGGCTGGTCAACCGCACCACACGCCCTTCGTCATCGCCGATCACCACATGATCGTTGGCGCGAAACGGCTGGCGCAGCGACAGCATGACGGACGAGATGTAATTGTCGATCGTGTCGCGCACCGCGAAACCGATGGCGATGCCGATCACGCCGCCGATACCCAGCAATGCGCCGAGCAGGGCCGTGGCACCCAAAATTTTCAGCGCCAGATAAATGCCGAACAGCACGCCCACGAATTGCACCGCGCTGGCCAGCAATTCGGCCACGAACAGATTGGGCGACAGCCGCGCCCACAGCGATTTGCGCCGCGCCAGCCAGCGGGTGAAGGCAATGACCAGTCCCGCCACCACAAGCGCCACGCCGAACAGCGGAAGCGCCCGCAGCACGCCGCGCGACTGGGACACGACATTCTCGATCGCGGGGGCGACATTGGAGGAAACGGCGACATCGCGCTCGATCTGGTTGTCGACCGTCACCACGCCCGCCACGCGGCCAGCGATGGCACCTGCCTGTTCCACCTGTTCGGGGCTGGCGACCGTGCCGGTCAGCGTGACGACGCCTTGCTGGACAGTAACCTCGATATGCGAAAGCGCCGCAATCGCCGCGAAAATACCGCGAATGCGCTCGGCGATCCGCTCGTCCTCATTCGCGTCGCGCTCGGCCTCGATCGCGCCGGTGGCTGCCGGTTCCACGGTTTCGGCAGGCGCATCATCGCCGCCGCCCGTCAGGATCGCCGCCGCACCTGCGGGCAATGATGGCAGGATCAACAGCAGCGCAGCGAGAAATCCGTAACTGCGCCGCATCATCTCAATCCCCCGCTATCGTCATGATCCCGCGACCGTCATGCCATCGATCCGCAGGCTGGGCACGTTGATCGCCTGCACAAAGTCCAGATCGTCGGCGGCCCGCATATTCGCGAACATATCCTTCATGTTACCGGCAATGGTAATTCCCGCAACCGGGCCCGCAATCTCGCCATTCACGATGCGAAAGCCCGATGCGCCGCGGCTGTAATCGCCGGTGACGACATTGACGCCCATGCCGATCACCTCGGTCACCCAGACGCCGTCGGCAATATCGGCGATCATGTCGGCCACGCTTTCCTGTCCGGCCAGCAGGGTGATGTTGGAGGCCGATACGCCCGGCGATCCCCCACCGCCGCGCGCTGCATGGCCTGTCGGCTGGCGGCCCAGCTTGCGCGCCGATGCCGAATCGAGCAGCCAGCCCGTCAGCACCCCGCCGTCGACAAGGCGGCTGGCCGCGACGGGCAGACCCTCGCCATCGAACGGGTGCGAACGCATGGCGCGCGGGCGCAGCGGGTCGTCGGTAATGGTGATGCCTGCAGGGAACACGGGTTTGCCTTCGCAATCGGCAAGAAAGCTGGCGCCGCGCGCGATTTCCGACCCCGAAATGGCATGGACCAGATGGCCCATCAGCGAACGGCCGACGCGCCGGTCGAACACCACGGGCATGGGCCCGCTTTTCATCGTGCCCGGCCCCAGCCGTTCGACCGCGCGGTCGCCTGCCATACGGCCGATTTCGGCTGGCGAGAGCAGGTCTTCGGCATGATGCGCCATGCGCCACGCCATGCCCCGTTCCATCCCGCTGCCCTCGCCCGCGACAACCGCGCCCGACCGGACATGGCTGGCCTGTTCATAGGCACCGGCAAAACCGTGGCTGGTGGCAAGTCCGACGATCCCGCGACCGTATGACGCGCTGGCCCCTTCGCTATTGTTCACGCCTTCGACCGCGCGGGCGGCATCCTCGATCTCCATTGCGATCGCGCGCAATTCCTCGGGCGCGGGAGCAGCGGAGACCAGATCGAGGTCGACGGGGGCATCGCGCATCAGCAGTTCTTCGGGCGCAAGTCCCGCATAGGGATCCTCGGGCGCGCCCTTGGCCATCTCCACGGCGCGTTCGGCCAGCTCGTCCAGCGAAGCGGGATCGAGGGCGCTGGTCCCGACCGTGGCGCTGCGCTTGCCCACGAATACGCGCAGGCCCAGATGCTCGGCCTCCGACCGGTCGACGCTTTCCAGCGCGCCCAGCCGGATTTCCACCGATTGCGACCCCTTGCCCAGATAGACCGCATCGCCCGCGTCCGCGCCCATGGCTTGTGCCTTGGCCACCAGCTGCGCGCAGAAATCCTTGGCCTGATCCGTCGTCAACATTGCAAATTCCCCGTCATCGTCCCGCCGGATAGGGTGCGCGGGGCAAGAGGGCAAGCCGGGCCGATTGGCACGCGCAAGGCGGCGATACGGGTCAAACCGGATGCAAATACCCTGCCAATTCATCCACTATCGGCAGGATCGGGGCTTCAATCGTATCGGCAAGATGGTATTGAGGGGGCCGTATAGCGCGCCCATATGGGCCGCACCGGCATTTTCGCCGCACTGGCGGCAGGAGCATAGTCATCGATACGCAGACCACGCTCGACCCCTCGGTCGATCCGGCCGAAACCGCCGCCCCGCCCGTGCCGCAGGGTGGGCTGGAAGTGGTGTCGATCGCCAAAAGCTATGACAAGCGCACGGTGCTGTCCGACATCTCGCTGACCGTGGCCAAGGGCGAGGTGCTGGGCCTGCTTGGTCCCAATGGCGCGGGCAAGACGACGTGCTTCTATTCGGTGATGGGTCTGGTGAAGCCCGATTCGGGCCGCATCCTGCTGGACGGCGAGGATATCACCAACCTGCCGATGTATCGCCGCGCCATTCTGGGCCTTGGCTATCTGCCGCAGGAAACATCGATCTTTCGCGGCATGACGGTGGAACAGAACATTTCCTGCGTGCTGGAACTGTCCGAACCCGACGCGGCCAGCCGCTCGCGCGAGCTGGAGCGGCTGCTTGACGAATTCGGGCTGACGCGGCTGCGCGAGAGCCCTGCCATGGCGCTGTCGGGCGGTGAACGCCGCCGGTGCGAAATTGCCCGCGCGCTTGCCGCCAAGCCGTCGATCATGCTGCTGGACGAGCCGTTTGCGGGTATCGATCCGCTGTCGATCAGCGATATCCGCGATCTGGTGATCGATCTGAAAAACCGCGGCATCGGTGTGCTGATCACCGATCACAACGTCCGCGAAACGCTGGAAATCGTCGACCGCGCGGCGATCATCTATGGCGGGCAAGTGCTGTTCGCGGGCAGTCCCGAGGATCTGGTCGCCAATGACGATGTGCGCAGGCTCTATCTGGGCGAAGGCTTTACGCTTTGACGTGAACGGGCCGCACCGCATGACGATCCATACCGCCCCATGACTTTGGCACCCCGCCTCGATCTGCGGCAGTCGCAATCGCTGGTGATGACGCCGCAGCTGAAACAGGCGATCGGCCTGTTGCAGCTTTCCAATCTGGAACTGGAAGCGGTGCTGATGGACGCCGCCGCCGCCAATCCGTTGCTGCGCGTTTCGGGGCAGGAGGGTGAGAAAGAGGTCAAGCCCAAGGCCGAGGAACCGGCGGAGGCAGGCTCGACAGGCGGCGATACGGCGCTGGATATCGCGCCCGAAATGCTGGACCGCGACCGCGATACGGGCGATTTCGCCGGGATTGGCGCTGCGTCGGGCGGCGGGTCGTTCGACGGCGACTTCGGAAGCGATTTCGCCGGCGACAGCGGCCCCACATTGGGCGAACATCTGCAGGACCAGCTGTGCATGGCGCATGGTTCGCCAGTTCAGATCTTTGTCGCGCGGCAGATCATCGGCCGGCTGGACGAGGCTGGCTATCTCACCGTGCCTCTGGAAGAACTGGCCCGCGACCTTGGCGTCTCACCCACGGATGCCGAAGCGGCGCTGCGACTGGTTCAGTCGCTGGAGCCGACTGGCGTGGGCGCGCGCGATCTGGCCGAATGCATCGCGCTGCAACTGGCGGAGCGTGACCGGCTCGACCCGTGCATGCGGCTGCTGCTCGCCAATCTCGACCTGCTGGCGCGCGGCAATCTGGCGCAGCTGAAGCGCATGTGCCGCGCCGATGACGAGGATATTGCCGAGATGATCGCCGATATCCGCAGTTGCGACCCGCGCCCTGGCCATGTGTTCGGCGTCGAAGCCGCGCCGCCGGTAGTGCCCGATGTGCTGGTCAGGGGCGACGGGGTGGTCGGCTGGCTCGTTTCGCTCAACCGCGAGAACCTGCCGCGACTGGTCATCGACCGCGCCTATCACGCGCGGGTCAGCCCCTCTTGCCGCGACAAGGCAGCCTCCAGCTGGCTGGGCGAGCAACTGGCCGATGCCAATCGCCTTGTCCGCGCGCTGGACCAGCGGCAACGCACAATCCTGACCGTCGCACGCGAGATCGTGAAACGGCAGGAGGGTTTCTTTCGTCGCGGCGTTTCCGCCCTCGTCCCGCTGACCCGGCGCGAGATTGCCGAGGCGACCGATCTGCACGAATCGACTGTCAGCCGCGTGACCGCGAACAAGTTCCTGCATTGTCCGCGCGGCTGTTTCGAATTGCGCTTCTTCTTCGCATCGGGGGTCAGCGCATCGGCAGCAGGCGGCGACGGCGGCGATCAGGGTGCTGCATCGGCAGAGGCAGTGAAGGCAGCGATCAAGGCGCTGATCGATGCAGAGCCTGCCGATGCAATCCTGTCCGACGATGCGCTGGTAACAGAGCTGAAGAAACAAGGTTACGAAATTGCCCGCCGCACGGTTGCCAAATACCGCGAGGCGGCGGGGCTAGGATCGTCGGTACAGAGGCGGCGGCAAAAGGCGCTGGCCCGCGCGGGCTGAATGCAGGCGCATCGCTTCCGATCGTTGCCATCATTGATTCGGAAAATGCCCGCCGCGATTCGAAACAGCGATTCCGCACGGGAAACTGTTGCAATCATGACTCAAAATTTTCCGTTAAGCTCTTTTAAGCTTTATTAACCTTTCTGGGTCACCTTTCGTATGGTTAATTGAAGATCGCGTTTACGGTTGGCGTCCGACAGGGTGGACCGGCCGACCACGAAGGGGGCTAAATCCATATGCGTATCCTGCTGATCGAAGACGAGCCGACGACGGCAAAGGCTATCGAACTGATGCTCACGACCGAGGGTTTCAACGTCTATCAGACGGACCTTGGTGAAGAGGGGCTCGATCTGGGCAAGCTGTATGATTACGACATCATCCTGCTCGACCTGAACCTGCCCGACATGCACGGTTACGACGTGCTGAAAAAGCTGCGCGTCGCCAAGGTGCAGACGCCGGTTCTGATCCTGTCGGGCATTGCTGAAATGGATTCCAAGGTGCGCAGCTTTGGCTTTGGCGCCGACGATTACGTGACCAAGCCGTTCCACCGCGAAGAGCTGGTCGCCCGCATCCACGCTGTCGTGCGCCGTTCCAAGGGCCACTCGCAATCGGTGATCCGCACCGGCAAGCTCTCGGTCAACCTCGATACCAAAACGGTGGAAGTCGACAGCGCCCGTGTGCATCTGACCGGCAAGGAATATGCGATGCTGGAACTGCTCTCGCTACGCAAGGGCACCACGCTGACCAAGGAAATGTTCCTCAACCACCTGTATAACGGGATGGACGAGCCCGAGCTGAAGATCATCGACGTCTTCATCTGCAAGCTGCGCAAAAAGCTGTCGACCGCGTGCAATGGCGACAATTACATCGAGACGGTCTGGGGCCGCGGCTATGTGCTGCGCGATCCGGGCGCCGAGGCCCAAGCTGCCTGAGGCACCCGCCTGACGCAGCATTCAAGCGCTGGGATAAAAAAGGGGCAGGCACTGCGAAGTGCCTGCCCCTTTTGTCTTGGCCGTTCCGCGCGTGGCGGATGGCGGCGAATCAATACATGTGCTGGCCGCCGTTGATCGACAGCGTCGATCCGGTGACGAACGTCGCTTCCTCGGCACAGAAAAAGGCGACGCCGCGCGCAATTTCATCCGCATGGCCAAGGCGGCCGACCGGAATCTTGGCGATGATCTTTTCCAGCACCGGCTGCGGCACGGCGGCGACCATGTCGGTATCGATGTAGCCCGGCGCGATCGCATTGACGGTCACGCCATATTTCGCACCTTCCTGCGCCAGCGCCTTGGTAAAGCCATGGATGCCGGATTTGGCGGCGGCGTAATTGACCTGCCCATACTGGCCGGCCTGACCGTTAACCGAACCGATATTGACGATGCGGCCCCATTTCCGGTCGCGCATGCCGGGAAAGGTTGCCTTGGCCATGTTGAAGCAGCCGCCAAGGTTGATACGCATCACCTCGTTCCAGTCATCCCAGCTCATTTTGTGCAGCACGCCATCACGGGTAATGCCCGCATTATTCACGACAATATCGATCTCGCCAATGTCGGACGCGATCTGCGCGCAGCCCGCGATGACTGCGTCGTGGTCGCCAACGTCGAACTTGTAATTGGGAATACCGGTGCGTTCGGTAAACTCCTGCGCCTTTTGTTCGTTGCCCGCGAAATTGGCGACGACCGTATACCCCATGTCTTTCAGCGCGAGGCTGATCCCTTCGCCAATACCGCGCGTACCGCCGGTGACGACTGCAACTCTGCTCATTCTAGCTTCCCCTTCAACGCGCCTTCCTCTCCAGTCGGCAGCCTAAGCAGTCGCCAGAGAGGCGGCAAGCGGATTTGCAATTCCGCCTTAACCGTCAGTGCAACAGGGATTTTACGCGCGTGCGACAATGGCCGCATGGCGCGGCGACGGTCGGATGGAAACAGGAAAAAACGGGCGGAAAGCCCCGATCAGAAGCGGAAACGCGTTCCGACATAGACGGACTGGTTGTCCTGCTGCCCATCGGCCAGCGGGGCCAGCCGCTCACGCTCTGCCGAATAGCGGACACCGGCGGTCACCCGCAGATTGCCCGTGACGCGATAGGAGCCGCTGACGTCGACCGATTGCTCGCCATCCGCGAAAGTGCGTGGCGAGCGGCCCGCGACCGCGCCGTCGTTCAGTTCGACCACACCGCCGAAACGACTGTCGCCCGATTTCTTCTTCGCAGGCGTAAAGCGCGACAGATCGGGTGCGTCGATCTCGCGCACGCCTTCGGGCAGATAGCTCTTGCGCAGACCCGGCTCGACCGCATCAGCGATCTTCGCCGTCTGCGCAAAACTTTGATAGCCGCGCGCCATACCAAGGTTGAAAGCAACCGGCGCAACACCCGCCACGTTCAATCCGGCATCGGGGCCAGCCGATTTCCGCATCGAAGCTGCACGGGCCATTTGCGAATCGACGCGCACCGCCACGGTGACCGCACGGCTCGACGCTTCCTTTACGCCCGCAGGCGTAAAGCGGAACATGCCAGCATCACCCCTTTGTCCCTCGCGAAGGGCATTAAGCGAGGCCAGAAGGCGCGGATCCGCCGATGCAGGGGTAAAGCCGCCCAGATCGCCACCCGCCGCAATGCTGAGCGAACGGCGCGAATCATCGGCAGCCACAAGATCGGAAACGGCAGCGACGGCAGGCGGCAGCGCAGCCAGAAAGGCACATGCCGCCGCAGCGGCCATTGCCGCCCGCGCAACGCGCTTTCCTGTAAGAGCCCCCACCGACACGGTCACAACTACCTCAATTCATTTCCCTGCGATCCTGTAACGGCGCGTAGCCGATAAAGGATCCTTATCCGAAAGACGGTTCCCACAAACCGCCTGACCTTGACCTTAACCGCCCTGCAACCAGTCCGGATCCCGCCGGGGGTAACGATTGCAATGGCGCCAAGGCGTTTTTCGCAAGATTTGCGGCGACTCAATGGGCCGAACGCAAGATGCGAAATGCGAAGCTGTGTATAAATCGAAAAAGCAATGGCTGCAAAGCGATTTACCGGCGCCCGCATGACTCTTGATTGTTGCTGTTGCATGAAATCGACAGCCATTTTTATGCGTCGGCGCAGAATCTTTCGCCGCAGCCCGCTGCGTACGTCGTGACGGCGCCACCCAAACCCGCCAACCAGACCCTCTTTCAATCGCCCGTTCAGCCCAGTGTCACAAAGGGTGGTGCTGAAAGCTTGCCCGCCGTGCAATCGCGGTGATAGAGCAGCCGCGCGTTGCCCGATGCGCGTAACCGACAGGCATCATGCGCATTCGGGCCAGAGCAAGCAGAACAGGAAGAATTTCGCATCATGACCGCGACCCCCGTGCAACTCGCAGACGCCGCCAATCTGCGCCGCCTTTCCGCCCGTGCCGTTCTGGCGGCGGGGATGATCGCCGCACTGGCGGCTTGCGGCGGGAACAGCAAGCGGGTGGAAACCGATCTGGCGGCGGCGAATGTCACCACCATCGGCATCAACGCCTATCTGTGGCGCGCCAGCCTGGACACGCTGTCGTTCATGCCCATGCTGCAAACCGACAGCAATGGTGGCGTCATCGTGACCGACTGGTACACCAACCCGCAAAATCCGGCCGAACGCATGAAGGTGACCGTCTCGATCCTCGATCAGGATCTGCGCGCCGATGCGCTGCGCGTGAACGCCAGCCGCGAGGTGATGAGCGGCGGCCAGTGGGTGGGCGCGCCGGTTCAGGCCGCGACGGTGCAAAAGCTTGAAGACATTATCCTCACCCGCGCGCGTGAAATGCGCCGCGATGCGTTGATGGGCTGATCCAAGCAGGTATTTGCAACTGATGAGTGAAGAGCGTTTTGATCCGTCCAGCGCCGACGGACGCTGGCAGCGCGCCTGGGACGAGGCGGGGATTTTCCGCGCCGACAGCGCCAGCACCAAGCCCAAAACCTATGTGCTTGAGATGTTTCCCTACCCCTCGGGGCGCATCCATATCGGGCACGTGCGCAATTACACGATGGGCGACGTGCTTGCGCGCTTCAAGGCGATGACAGGGCACGAAGTGCTCCACCCGATGGGCTGGGACGCATTCGGCATGCCCGCCGAAAATGCCGCCATGGAAAAGGGCGTGCACCCCGGCGGCTGGACGCGCGACAATATCGCCAACATGAAGGCGCAATTGCAGCGTCTGGGCTTTGCGCTGGACTGGAGCCGCGAATTCGCCACCTGCGATGCGGAATATTACGGGCAGGAACAGGCGCTGTTCCTGAAGCTGTATGAAGCGGGGCTGGTTTACCGCAAGGAATCGGCGGTGAACTGGGATCCGGTCGACATGACCGTGCTGGCGAACGAGCAGGTGATCGACGGACGCGGCTGGCGTTCGGGCGCGCTGGTGGAAAAGCGCAAGCTTTCGCAATGGTTCCTGAAGATCACCCAATTCGCGGACGAGCTGCTGGAGGGTCTGTCGAACCTCGACAAATGGCCCGAGAAGGTCCGGCTGATGCAGGAAAACTGGATCGGCAAGTCGACCGGCCTGCAAGCCCATTTCAAGGGCAGCAATTTCGATGAGACGATCGAGGTCTATACCACCCGTCCCGACACGATTTTCGGCGCCAGCTTTGTCGCCATCGCGGCAGAGCATCCGATCGCCCATGCAGTGGCGGCCACCGATCATCTGGCGCAGGAATTCATCGAGAAATGCCGCGCGGGCGGTACTACGGCTGCGGAACTGGAAACGGCGGAGAAGCTGGGCTTCGACACCGGCCTGAAAGTCGCGCATCCGTTCACGGGCGAGGACCTGCCGGTCTGGATCGCCAATTTCGTGTTGATGGATTACGGCACCGGCGCAATCATGGCGGTCCCCGGCCACGACCAGCGTGACTTTGAATTCGCAACCAAATACGGCCTGCCGATTCCTCGCGTCGTCGCACCCACGCTGTCGGATGCCGACAAGCCTTTCGATGGAGAAGCGGAATCGGGCGAAGGCGTAATCGTCAATTCCGATTTCCTGACGGGCCTGCCGGTCGATACCGCCAAGACCGCCATCATCACCCGCGCGGGCGAGGACGGCTGGGGCGTCGCCAAAACGCAATACCGCCTGCGCGACTGGGGCGTTTCGCGCCAGCGCTACTGGGGCACGCCGATTCCGTTCATCCATTGTGACAAGTGCGGCGTGGTGCCGGTCCCGCAAGACCAGCTGCCGGTAAAACTGCCCGAGGATGTCGATTTCAAGACGCCGGGCAACCCGCTGGAACGCCACGCGACGTGGAAGCACACCAAATGCCCCACATGCGGCGGCGATGCACGGCGGGAGACCGATACGCTCGACACGTTCGTCGATAGCTCGTGGTATTTCCTGCGCTTTGCCAGCCAGCCCGGCGACAAGCCGTTCGACGCGGACGAAATCGCCCAGTGGCTGCCCGTCGGTCAGTATATCGGCGGGATCGAGCATGCGATCCTGCATCTGCTCTATGCCCGTTTCTGGACGCGCGCCCTGGCCCATTGCGGGCTGATCGACGTGACCGAACCCTTCGCGCAATTGTTCACGCAAGGCATGGTCACGCATGAAACCTATAGCCGCGAGGTCGATGGCCGCACCGTTTATTACTCGCCCGCGGAAGTGAACCGCAGCAGCGACGGGGCGGTACTGGTCGATGGCGGCGACGCGGTCGACGTGGGCCGCGTGATCAAGATGTCCAAGTCGAAGAAGAACGTCGTCGACCCGGACGAGATCATTGCCCAATACGGCGCCGATGCAGTGCGCTGGTTCATGCTGTCCGACAGCCCGCCCGAACGCGATCTGCCGTGGAGCGAAGCAGGCATCGAAGGATGCGGCCGTTTCGTTCAGCGCCTGTGGCGCCTGTTCGGCCAGTACGATGCCGCTGCAATCGGCGGCGACAAGACCGTCGCCCGCAAGCAGCACCAGACCGTCGCCGCCGTGGCCGAGGATATCGAGGCGCTGTCCTTCAACAAGGCCGTCGCGCGTATTTACGAGCTGACGGGCGTGGTCGAAAAGGCCGCTCCTTCAGCCAGCCGCAGCGAGGCGATCCTTGCGACCATGAAGCTTGTCTCGCCCATGATGCCGCATCTGGCCGAAGAAGCATGGGCGAATGCCGGACAGGCCGGACTGGTCGCGCAGGCTGCATGGCCCGACGTCGATCCCGCCTTGCTGGTGGATGACGAGGTGACCGTCGCCATACAGGTCAAGGGCAAGCTGCGCGACACGCTGACCGTGCCCAAGGGCCTGCCCAGGGAAGAGCTGGAGGCGCTTGCGCTTGCCAGCGAGAAGGTTCAGCGTAACCTTGAAGGGGCAGAGATCCGCAAGGTGATCGTGGTGCCCGATCGCCTTGTTAATCTGGTTATCTGATGCGCAAATCCGCCCTGCTGCCTGCCCTGATCCTTGGTGCTGTCATGGCACCGGTTCTGGGTGGCTGTTCGCTGGAACCTGTCTATGCGGGCGGCGGATCGGGCGCGGTGGCGCAGGGCTTGTCCGCGATCGAGGTCGCGCCGATTCCGGGACGAAGTGGCTGGCTGATGCGCGATGCGCTGAACCAGCGGATGGGTAATGGCGGCGGCTCTGCCCGCTATCGGCTGGATGTCGTGCTTGACGATCAGCTGACCGGCCTTGGCCTGCTGGGCGACGACACCATCGGCCGCGAACGCCGCACCTTGCGCGCGCGCTATCGCCTTGTCGATCTGGCGAGCGGCGAGACCTTGCTGGATGCAACCGACGGGGCCGATGCGGGCATCGACGTGGTCTCCAGCGAATATGCGACCATCGCCGCCGAACAGACCGCGCTGGAAAATCTGACCGATGATGTCGCGGACAGCATCGTGACCCGCGTGTCCACCACCCTGCGCCAGCAAATGCAGCCCCAAGTTGAAGATCAATAGCAGCAAGTTCGCCCAGACCGCACCGCGCGCTGCCGGTTCGGTCAAGGTCTTCTTTTTCTGCGGTCCGGACGAAGCGGGCGCGCATGGCGCGGCGGCGCGCATCGTGGAACTGTTGCCCGATGCGGGCGAGCGGGTGGAAATCGAAGGCAGCGAGCTGAAACGCGATCCGGTCCGCCTGTCGGACGAGACGCGCTCTACGTCCCTGTTCGGCGACAAGCGCCACATCATCGTGCGCGCCAATGGCGAGGAAGCGCATGACGCGCTGAAAATACTGACCGATGCGAGCGAGGCCGAACTGGCCGATGGCTGGCCCGTTATCGTCATCGCCAGCAGCGCGACCGACAAGTCGCGCAGTGCCAAGCTGCTGGAAAAGCGCGACGATGCGCTGGTGGTGATGTTCTATCCACCCGACCTGCGGTCCGTCACGGCAGAGGTGCGCAGGCTGGCTGACGGGGCGGGGCTGCGCATGGGCGCCGAACTGGCGCAGAGAATCGCCGCATCCGTCGCGCTGGATACGCGCATGGCCGCTGCAGAGGTGCAGAAACTGGCGCTTTATCTGGATGCCGACAGCCATGCGCCGCGCAGCGTAAGCGCAGAGGATATCGACGCGATCGGCGCGGAGACCGAGGACGATGGCATGATGCCGCTGGTCGATGCGGTCATCTCGGGCGATGTCGCCCGCCTGCCGCACGAGCTGGCACGGTTCCGCCAGCACGGTTTGAACCCCGTCGGCACGGTGCTGGCGATGGAGCGGCGGGTTGCGCAATTGACGCAGATCGCCGCACGCATCCGCCCCGGCGAGAATGTCGCCAAGGCGGTCGAGAACGATCCGCGCATCTTCTTCAAGGAACGCGCCGCCATTTCGCGCCAGTTGCAGCAATGGCACGGGCCGAAACTGGCGCGGCTGAGCGACCGGCTGATTGCGCTGCACCGCGCCTTGCTGGCCGACAGCCAGGCCGCGCCGCTGCTGTTCGCGGCCGGCTGTACCGAGATTGCCCGCGCCGCCGGCGCGCGCCGCTGATCTTCAGGAAATCAGTTTTCGGGGACGGAGAAGCTGCCCGAAACGCGGCCGCGCGAATTGGTCGTGCCGCCCACCGCAGATGAACTGCCCGCCGCGCTGCCATCCACGCTGGACACGCCGGTGTTCAGATCGATCACCAGACGCCCGCCGTTCAGCGTATCGGTGCCGCGCCGCAGCGCCACATCGCCGACCAGCGTGATGGTGCGGCGGTTGAAATCATAGACGCCGACATTGCCGCGCGCATTCTCGCTGCCGCGCGTGACGGATACGCCGCCGGTGGCGGTAATGCGCTGAATCCGCAGCGCATCGGTATTGGTGTAATCGACGATGGTGCGCGCCGCCGTCAGCCGCAGATCGCCCTGGTTCACCACCACATTGCCCGACAGCACCACCCGTTCGGCACGGTCCTGCAATTCGATCCGGTCCGCCGCATAATCGACCGGCTGGCGCGAATTGAAACCGGCAATCGCCTGTGCCGACAATTGCTGCGCGCCCAGAAGGGCCGCCGCCGTTACGGCAAAGCCGATGGCGCCGCGCATCGCGATCTTGCGGAGAGTGATGGTCTTGTTCGTCATGATCTTTCCGTCACCGCGCATTCAGCGCCCCCGGCTCCATCCGAAGCCGCGCATTGCCGATAAGCGAAACCGTGCGCGCCTGTAAATCGCCTTCCAGCCGGTCGGCCGAGAATGTGCCCGACGGCACCCGCCCGTTGACGCGCCCGTCGCCCATGATCTTCTTATCGGCCAGCAGGACCGAGACATTGCGCGCGATCATGCGATAGCCGTCGGCCGCCGTGAAATTGACGGCGCCAGGAAAACGCACGCTGTCGGCATCAAGGTCATAGGTGCCGTTCTGCGCCGTCAGCACGGCAGGCCCTTCGTTGAGCAACATGCGCGCGGTCAGATCGTTCATCTCGACCAGTCCGCGCTCCTTGGTGCGTTGCAGGGCGCTGCCTGCCTGCACCGAAAAGGGCCGCCCACGATTGTCGGCGCCGCGATACATCGCATTATCGACCATCATGCGGTTTTCGGTCAGTTCGACCTGATTGCGGTCGAGCAGGAAGCTCACCTCTCCCTGCGATGCCACGGGCGCCAGCACCATCAGCGCCACCAGCACGCCAATGCACACGGGCAGTGCGACCAGCAGGAAATGGATCAGCCGGTCATGCGACCCGCCCGGCGCGGCCTGCTCGCGGCGCTTGTGGCGGACAATGGTGGCCTCGACGCTCATGGGGTTCGACTATCGCAACAACCTTCGGGCCTTATGCCTCGTGGCTGAAGATGTCCTTGTCGGCCCAACCTTCAAGGTCCAGCAGCGCGCGGGCGGGCAAAAAGTCGAAACAGGCCTGCGCCATGCCGGTGCGATGCTCGCGCTCCAGCCTTTCGCGGAAGATGGCGACCATGTCGTGCAGATAGCGCACGTCGCTGGCGGCATATTCGCGCTGCGCCTCGTTCAGTTCGGGCGCGCCCCAGTCGCTCGACTGTTGCTGTTTGGAAATGTCCTTGCCCAGCAATTCGTTAACCAGATTCTTCAGCCCGTGCCGGTCGGTATAGGTGCGCGTCAGCTTGCTGGCGATCTTGGTGCAGAACACCGGTGCGGCCATCACGCCCAGATAATACTGGATTGCGGCCAGATCGAAGCGGGCGAAATGGTAATATTTCTCTCGCGACGGGTCGGCCAGCACGGCGCACAGATTGGGCGCGTTATAGGGGCTGTCGGGTCGAAAGCGGACGAGATGTTCATCCCCCTGCCCGTCGCTGATCTGGACAAGGCACAGCCGGTCGCGCGGGGTGATAAGGCCCATGGTCTCGGTGTCGACGGCGATCGGCCCGGGCGCGAGCACGCCTTCGGGCAGGTCTTCTTCGTGGAGATAGACTGTCATGGCCCGTCCTTAGGGGGGATTGCACCGTTGGGAAAGGGGCGAGAGCGCCGCTGCGCAGGGGAAAGCGACAGGTTGAGGGCTGGTGGCCGGTGCGCCCCGGCCGCTATCGTAGCCGCCATGTCCGATTCCGTCCCTGCCAGCTGGTCCGCCGCACTCGATCCCGTTCTCGCCAGCGAGGAAGCGCGCAGGCTGGGCGCATGGCTCAAGGAGGAGGAAGCGGCAGGGCGCACGGTCTATCCGCCGCGCGGCCAAAGGCTGGCCGCGTTGGCGCTGACGCCGCTGGACGAGGTGAAAATCGTGATATTGGGGCAGGACCCCTATCACGGGCCGGGGCAGGCGCACGGGCTGGCCTTTTCGGTGCCCGACGGGGTGCGGCTGCCGCCGTCGCTGCGCAATATCTATAAGGAGCTTGCCAGCGATCTGGGCGTCGAACCGCGCACGGGCGGCGATCTGACGCGCTGGGCGCGGCAGGGCGTTCTGCTGCTCAACAACACGCTGACGGTGGAGGCCGCCAGGGCCGGATCGCATGCGAAACGCGGCTGGGATGCCATTACCGATGCCTGCGTAGAAGCCGTGGCCGCCAGCGACACGCCCAGCGTATTCATCCTGTGGGGCAGCCATGCGCAGCAAAAGGCGCGGCGCATTGCCGCGCTGGGATCGTCCTCTCACCATCTGGTGATCGAAAGCCCGCACCCCAGCCCGCTATCGGCGCATCGCGGTTTTTTCGGATCGCGCCCGTTCAGCCGCGCAAACGCATTTCTGCGCGAACATGGACGCGATCCGATCGATTGGTAAAGCAGTGCCCTGCCGCAATTAACGCGGCAGGTCGGTCACCCCCATCAGCGCCTCGTCCACCGAACGCGCGCACTGGCGGCCCTCGCGGATGGCCCAGACGACAAGGCTCTGCCCGCGCCGCATATCCCCGCAAGCCCAGACATTGTCGTCGCTGGTCTTGTAGTTGACCGTATCGGCCAGCACATTGCCGCGCGGATCATATTCGACACCCGCCTGGTCGAGCATGCCCGACTTGCGCGGGCCGACGAAGCCCATGGCCAGCAGGATCAGGTCGGCCTTGAGCGTGAAAGTGCTGTCCGGCACTTCCTTCATCTCGCGCCCTTCCCATTCGAGGCGGACGCATTCGAGGCCCGTCACCTTGCCGTTTTCGCCCACCACGCGCTTGGTCAGGATCGCCCAGTCGCGGTCGACGCCTTCCTCGTGGCTGGACGAGGTGCGCAGTTTCAGTGGCCAGTCCGGCCAGGTCATGGCTTTGTCTTCACGCTCGGGCGGCTTGGGCATGATCTCGATCTGGGTGACGCTGGCTGCGCCCTGACGGTTCGAGGTGCCGACGCAGTCGGAGCCCGTGTCGCCACCGCCGATCACGATGACATGCTTGTCGGTCGCGACCAGAGTGCCGCGCGGGGCTGCACGTTCTTCGCTGTCGCCCGCATTGCGCTTGTTCTGCTGGGTCAGGAATTCCATGGCAAGGCGCACCCCGCTCATTTCCGATCCCGGAATATCCAGCGTGCGCGCCTCTTCGGCGCCGCCCGACAGCACCACCGCGTCGAAGTTTTCCTTCAGCGTCTTCATCGAAATATCGACGCCCACTTCGGTGCTGGTGCGGATCGAGACGCCTTCGGCCTCCATCTGCGCCGCGCGGCGATTGATGAGGTGCTTTTCCATCTTGAAGTCGGGGATGCCGTACCGCAGCAGCCCGCCGATACGGTCGTTCTTTTCGAACAGCGTCACCGAATGGCCCGCCCGCGCCAGTTGCTGGGCACAGGCCATGCCCGCCGGACCCGAACCGACGACGGCAATCGACTTGCCGGTCTTCTTCTCGGGCGGCTGCGGGACGATCCAGCCTTCCTGCCAGCCCTTATCGACGATCGCGCATTCGATCGACTTGATGGTGACCGGCTGGTCCACGATGTTCAGCGTGCAGCTCGCCTCGCAAGGTGCGGGGCAGACGCGGCCGGTGAATTCGGGGAAATTATTGGTGGAGTGCAGGTTGACCAGCGCCTCCTTCCAGTTCCCCTCGTACACAAGGTGGTTCCAGTCCGGGATGATATTATTCACCGGACAGCCATTGTGGCAGTAGGGAATACCGCAGTTCATGCAGCGGCTCGCCTGCCCCTTCAGGGCCTGCGGATCGTGCGGAACGACGAATTCCTTATAGTGCTGAAGACGCTCGGTCGGCGCCTCATAAGTGCGATCCTGGCGGTCGAGTTCCAGGAAGCCCGTTTCCTTACCCATGCGTGCCTCCCTTATTCCGCCGCGACCGTTTCGGCTTCAAGCCGTTCGGTCTCCAGCATTTTCAGTGCATTCTCGTAATCGCGCGGCATCACCTTGACGAAGCGGGTGACCGCGTTGTCGAAATCGTCGAGGATTGCCTTCGCCCGGCTGCTGTCGGTGTGCAGGATATGGCGTTCCAGCAGCACCCTGATCCGCTGCGCATCGAAGTAGAGCGGATCGCCCATGCCGAAATCATTGACCGACTGGCCGCGCTGTTGCGGTTTCGCCGCGTGGGGCACATCCTCGTCCGTCGCGGCAATCTCGCGCAGCTCAACCATTTCGGTGTTGCAACGCTTCGCGAACTGGCCGTCCTCGTCATAGACATAGGCGATGCCGCCCGACATGCCCGCCGCGAAATTGCGGCCCGTGGGGCCCAGCACCATGACGGTGCCGCCGGTCATATATTCGCAGCCGTGATCGCCGGTGCCTTCGACCACCGCGATGGCACCCGAATTGCGCACCGCGAAACGCTCGCCGCCCACGCCGTTGAAGAACGCCTCGCCCGCAATCGCGCCGTAAAGCACCGTATTGCCGACAATGATATTGTTCGTCGGATCGCGGTCCATGCCGTCGGGCTGCTTCACGATGACGCGGCCGCCCGACAGGCCTTTGCCGACATAGTCATTGGCATCGCCCGTCAGTTCCAGCGTCACGCCATGCGCCAGCCATGCGGCAAAGCTCTGCCCTGCAACGCCGGTGAAGGATACGCGGATCGTGTTGTCGGGCAGGCCGGCATGGCCGTATTTCTTGGCAACTTCGCCCGAAAGCATGGTGCCCGCCGTGCGGTTCACATTCTTGATCGCACGCTCGATCCGGACGCTTTCGCCCTTTTCCAGCGCAGGAGCCGCCGCCTTGATCAGGTCCTGATCCAGCGCCGCCTCAAGCCCGTGATCCTGCGTTTCGGTCCGGAACAGCTCGTGCCCTTCGACCGGCTTTACCTGATGCAGCAGTTTCGACAGGTCGATGCCATGCGCCTTCCAGTGCGAAACGGCGCGCTTCATATCGATGCGGTCGACCCGGCCAGTCATTTCTTCCAGCGTGCGGAAGCCCATCTCCGCCATGATCTGGCGCAGTTCCTCGGCGACGAAGAAGAAATAGTTCACCACATGCTCGGGCATTCCGGTGAAGCGCTTGCGAAGTTCGGGATTCTGCGTCGCCACGCCCACCGGACAGGTATTGAGGTGGCATTTGCGCATCATGATGCATCCCGCCGCGATCAGCGGCGCGGTGGCGAAACCGAACTCGTCCGCGCCCAGCAGCGCGCCGATGGCAACATCGCGGCCCGTGCGCAGCCCGCCATCGACCTGCACCGCAATCCGCGCACGCAGATCGTTGAGCAGCAACGTCTGCTGCGTTTCGGCAAGCCCGATTTCCCACGGGCTTCCCGCATGGGTCAGCGACGTCAGCGGGGACGCGCCCGTACCGCCTTCATAGCCCGAGATGGTGACATGATCGGCACGCGCCTTGGACACGCCCGCAGCCACCGTGCCGACGCCCACTTCGGACACCAGCTTCACCGAGATGCGCGACGAGGGGTTCACGTTCTTCAGATCGTGGATCAGCTGTGCCAGATCCTCGATCGAATAGATGTCGTGATGCGGCGGGGGCGAGATCAGGCCCACGCCCGGCGTCGAGTGACGGGTCGCGCCAATGGTCTTGTCGACCTTGTGACCCGGCAGCTGACCGCCTTCGCCCGGCTTTGCGCCCTGCGCCATCTTGATCTGGATGTCGTCGGCATTGACCAGATATTCGGTAGTCACGCCAAAACGGCCCGATGCCACCTGCTTGATCGCCGAACGCATCGAATCGCCGTTTTCCAAGGGCAGGAAACGCTTGGGATCCTCGCCGCCCTCACCGGTGTTCGACTTGCCGCCGATCCGGTTCATGGCCAGCGCCAGCGTGGTATGCGCTTCCCAGCTGATCGAGCCATAGCTCATCGCACCGGTTGCGAAACGTTTCACGATCTCGGCAGCGGGCTCCACCTCGTCCAGCGGGATCGGCTTGTCGGCCTTCTTCAGCTCCATCAGGCCGCGGATCGTCAGCAGGCGTTCCGACTGCTCGTTGATCGACCTGGCGAACTCTTCATAGTTCGACCAGTCGTTGCCGCGCACCGCATGCTGCAAATTCGCGATATTGGCGGGGGTCCACGCATGGTCCTCGCCCCGAACGCGATATTGATAGATGCCGCCGACATCGAGCATCTTTTGATAGATCTGCTCTTCCGAATAGGCGGCCGTGTGACGGCGCACCGTCTCTTCCGCGACTTCGGCCAGGCCGACGCCTTCGATGGTCGTCGCCGTGCGGGTGAAATATTTGTCGATGAACGCAGTCGACAGGCCGACCGCATCGAAGATCTGGGCACCGCAGTATGACTGATAGGTGCTGATCCCCATCTTCGACATCACCTTGCGGATGCCTTTGCCGATGGCCTTGATATAGTTGTATTCGACTTCCTCGGCCGAGAGCGGCGCCTCGCGGTGAACGCGGATGCTCTCCAGCGTTTCGAACGCGAGATAGGGGTTGATCGCTTCCGCGCCATAACCCGCCAGCACGCAGAAATGGTGCACTTCGCGCGCTTCGCCCGTTTCGACGACAAGGCCGGTCTGCATGCGCAAGCCCTGCCGCACAAGGTGGTGGTGCACGGCCGACGTCGCCAGCAATGCAGGCATGGCGATGCGGTCAGGCCCTTGCGCGCGGTCCGACAGGATCAGAATGTTCTTGTCGGCCAGCACTGCCTCGGTCGCGGCCCAGCACATTTCCTTGATCGCCATCTCCAGCCCCTCGGCGCCGGACGCGGCATCCCAGGTCATGTCGATGGTCGCGGTGCGGAACGCACCGTCAAGGCCCGATTCGACCGAACGGATCTTGGTCAGATCGCTGTTCGTCAGGATCGGCTGCGTAATTTCAAGCCGCTTGTGCGTGCCGGAATCGCGGCCCAACAGGTTCGGGCGCGGACCGATCATCGACAGCAGGCTCATCACCAGCTCTTCGCGAATCGGATCGATCGGCGGATTGGTGACCTGCGCAAAGTTCTGCTTGAAATAGTCGTACAGCAGGCGCGAACGCTTTGACAGCACGGCGATCGGCGTGTCGGTGCCCATCGAACCGATCGGATCGTCGCCGTTGTACAGCATCGGCTCGAGGAATTTGGTCACATCCTCTTGCGTATAGCCGAACGCCTGCTGGCGGCGCAGGAACAGCTCGCTGTCGGCAGTGGGATCGACCGGCACGTCGTCCGCCTCGATCTCGACAATGTCCAGATCTTCCAGCTTGTACTGCGTATCACGCAGCCATTTTTCATAAGGATGCGCGTTGGCGAGTTCGGCTTTCAGCTCCTCGTCCTCGACGATGCGGCCTTCTTCAAGGTCGATCAGCAGCATCTTGCCGGGTTGCAGGCGCCATTTGCGGGTGATGTCCTCTTCGGCAAACGGCAGCACGCCGCTCTCCGACGCCAGGCAGACGAGATCGTCCTTGGTCACGCAATAGCGCGCGGGGCGCAGGCCGTTGCGATCCAGCGTGGCGGCAATCTGGCGGCCATCGGTGAACGCAACCGATGCGGGGCCGTCCCACGGCTCCATCAGCGCGGCGTGATATTCATAGAATGCACGGCGCGCCGGATCCATTTCGTGGTTCTTGGCCCACGCTTCGGGGATCAGCATCATCATCGCATGGGCAAGGCTGTACCCGCCCGCCAGCAACAGTTCGAGCGCATTGTCGAGGCAGGCCGTATCCGACTGGCCATGCGGGATGATCGGCCACATCTTGTCGAGATCGGCGCCCAGCAGCGGCGATTCCATGGTGCGGCGGCGCGCGTTCATCCAGTTCACATTGCCGCGAACCGTGTTGATCTCGCCATTATGGGCGATCAGGCGAAACGGCTGCGCCAGCTTCCAGCTGGGGAAGGTGTTGGTGCTGAACCGCTGGTGCACCAGCGCCAGTGCCGAGGTGCAGTCGGGATCGCGCAGATCGTCATAGAAACTGCCGACCTGGTTGGCGAGCAGCAGCCCCTTGTACACGATGGTCCGGCTGGAGAAGCTGGGCATGTACAGTTCGGTCAGCCCCGGAAGCCCGTGCTTTTCGGCCAGTGCCGCCAGCGGATTCTGCGTCTGCTTGCGAATCGAAAGGAGCTTGCGTTCGAACGCGTCCTGATCCTCGCAATTGCCGCCGCGCGCGATGACCGCCATGCGGATCACCGGCATCTGTTCCAGCACGGTCTTGCCCAGACCGTCCAGAGTGGTCGGCACATCGCGCCACCCCACCAGCTGCTGGCCTTCCTTGCCGACGAATTTTTCGAACTGGGCGACCACGAAATCGCGCGAAGGCGCATCTTGCGGCAGGAAGCACATGGCCACGGCATAATCGCCCAAAGGCGGCAGCGCTTTGCCCTCACCCTCTGCCCATTTGCGCAGCAGCGCATCGGGCATCTGGATCAGGATGCCCGCGCCGTCACCCAAAAGCGGGTCCGCGCCCACCGCGCCGCGGTGGTCCAGATTTTCCAGAATGGTCAGGCCTTGCTGAATAATCGCGTTCGATTTTTCGCCCTTGATATGGGCGACAAAGCCCACACCACAATTCTCGTGTTCGTTACGCGCGTCGTAGAGGCCTTGAACCGGCGGAAAACCCATTGTCACCTATCCTGTCGGGGCCCGGGCACCATTACCCGGAATATATGCGCGAATCAGCCCGCCCCCTGAGAGGCGCAGTTATTGCGCGTTTGATCCCAATGACGACAGGAAGCTGTCTTTGCAACTCTGCTGACGGAAATCTTTGATCTGCAAGGCGTTGAATCGCAGGATTCCGCCGATTTCCGGCAAGGCCGGAACGGCAGTTCAGACCCGCTTCAGCTCCTGCAAAGCCTCGCGCAGGCGGAAATCCTGCGGACCGGCGCCGTTCGGTATCGGCCGATGTTCGCGGCTGGCGTCGAGCAAGGGCATGGGCGACAGATTCGCCTCGCCCAGCCGGTGCGTGGGCGCATTGGGACGCGGCTGATGCGTTTTGCCAAGTCCGATCGCCATCAGCGAGCCATAACCCGCGCCGTCGTCGTCGGCATCCTCTTCCTCGTCCGCTTCGCCCGCGAACCAGTCGGCATCCATGCCGCCGGTCAGGCCCGGCGCGAAACGCGGTGCACTGTGGCCATCATGGCCGGTATCGCGATGCAGCGGCTGTACGCGCGCATGCGCCGGTTCACGCACCGACTGAGGCTTGGGTTCGGGCTGCTGCCATTGCACCGGTTCTGGTGCGGCTTCGACACCGGGCTCGAAAACGGGTTCGGGCCGGGCAAAGGCGGCAGGCTCCGGCTCAAAACCTGCGGGCTGCTCCTCGCTCTCCGCGACCGGCTCTTCCTCGAATGCTTCCGGCTCGACCGGTTCGGAATCGACCGCTTCGGATTCGACCGCTTCGCGTTCGACCGGCCCTTCGGCGGGCTGTTCGCTTGCGGCATCGGGCATATCCCATCCTGCATCCTCGTCACCCCAGCCATTGTCGGCATCGGGCGCGGGGCGGACAGGCGATTCGTCATGCGCGGCGGCAAAGCGGGCGAGATCCTCGCCATCGTCCTCAAACTGCACCGGCGATTCGATATCGGCATAAAAGCCGGTGTTCGGAATCCGGTCGAAGCTGATCTCATCATCCTTGGGTGCGGGCGGAATATGGCTCAGGTCATGCTTGGGCAATTGCTGCCCCGCAGGCGGCGCGGACAAACGCTCAAGCGGAGATCCGCCGCGTTTGGGCATGCCGTTATTCTCACCCAGATGGCGGCGCAAACGCGGCACCGATGCAGCAGCTTCCTCGCGCGTGCCGACTGGGTCGTTCGCGCCTTCGGGCAAAATGCCCGAAACGGCCGAACCCAGCAGCAAGCCGAAAACGCCGCCCAATACGCAAAGCGCGATAGTGGCGATGCCCGCCGTCACCCCCGCCTCTGGCCCAAGGCCTGCGCTGGCCAAAAGGCTGGTCAGGATTTCGGGCGGCATTTGCAATCCGGCAAAGGCCCCGCCGACGGCACCGCCGGCACGCAATACGAAAGCAATTATGCGAGTCATTCCGTTCATTCATCCATCATGCACCGCGGTGCGCGAAGGCATCTTAAACGGAAAGGGTAAACGCCGGCATAAGATCGCGGGCGGCCCGCCCCCCTGATTTCAGGGCGCAAATAGCTGCAAACAAAGGTGAATACGCCCTCTCGGGCGAGCGGTAACCGCAATAGCGGCGAATGACCGGGATCCTAGGCGACAGCCTGCAATTTGGCGCGCGCGTGATCGGCCATCCATTTTTCGACCACGGGCGCGATCTTGCCGCGCCATTTCGACCCGTTGAAGATGCCGTAATGGCCGACGCCGGGATGCAGATGATATTTCTTCAGCGCATCGGGCAGGCCGGGCGTAAGCTCTAATGCTGCCTTGGTCTGGCCCACGCCAGAAATATCGTCGCGCTCGCCCTCTACGCACAGGATCGCAGTGTCAGTGATCTTGCCCAGATCGACGGTCTTGCCCCGATGGGTCAGCAGGCCGCGCGGCAGCAGATATTCCTTGAACACCGCGTTCACGGTCTGAAGGTAGAATTCCGCCGTCATGTCGCAGACCGACAGATATTCGTCATAAAAGGTCTTGGTCGCATCGGCGCTTTCGCCGTCGCCCGCCACCAGATGTTTGAACAGGCCGTACTGGCTCATCATATGGTTGCTGAGGTTCATCGACATGAAACCCGACAGCTGCAGGAAGCCGGGATAGACCTTTCGGCCCGCGCCGGGATAATGCATAGGCACGGTCTGGATCAGATATTGCTTGAACCAGTGCATCGGGCGGTTGACCGCCATCTCGTTCACTTCGGTCGGGCCTTCGCGCGTGTCGATCGGGCCGCCCATCATGGTCAGCGTGGCGGGGCGACAGGGATTGCCGTCGTCCGCCATCACCGCCGTCGCCGCAAAGGCAGGCACCGATGGCTGACACACTGCCACCATATGCGCGCCGGGGCCGATATGCTCCAGAAACTCGATAATATAGTCGATGTAATCGTCCAGATCGAACAGCCCGTCGGCCATGGGCACCATCTTCGCGTCGGCCCAATCGGTAATATAAACCTCTGCATTATGCAGCATACGCTCGACCGTCCCGCGCAGAAGCGTGGCATAATGCCCGCTCATCGGCGCGACGATCAGCACTTTGGGCCGGTCGGCGGGCAAACCGGAGTGAGTAAAGCGCTTCAAATTGCCGAATGGCTTGTGAAGCACATCGGCCTCGGTCACTTCGTGGGTGTTGCCGCCCACCTGCACCGACCCGATGCCGAATGCGGGCTTGCCGCGCGGTTCGGCAGCATGGGCGAACACTTCCAACGCGGACGAGACAGTCGGTCCGAACCCCATCGTACCCATTGGATTCTTGGGATTATTCAGCCATTCGGCGGTGACCGACGCCATCGCGGTAGCCGAAGTGCGCCAGGCCTGCTGAATCTCGTAAAGCGAATAGAGCACGTGCGATTCTCCTTGCCTTCAGCCGCTTGCAAACTGTCTTGTTGCCGTTGCAGCAAAACCGGCCATTCCGTCCGCCAGATGCGGGCGATATTGCCCCTGTTTAGATCGTTACGGGCGTTCGTTGCAATGCAGCAATCCCGCCCACGGTTCCGGATATAGGCAGGGCGGGTACAGATTGCACGGGGATCAGCCATTTAACCCGCTTCAATCGGGGCACGCTTTCCTCTAGGCGGCTGTCATGACCGAGCCGACCAGCCTGACTCCAGCCACCGGACCCGCAAGCGAATCACCGCCATCGACGGGCGGGGCCGACGAAAGTGCCGCGCACGGCCACAATGCCAAGCCCGCGCGTTCGATGGGGCCATTATGGATGCTGATCGGCGCGGCAGGGCGCTATCCGGGGCACATGATCGGCGCGGCTTTGGCGCTTTTGACCACATCGGCGGCGACGCTTGCGATTCCGTCGGGCTTCAAGCTGGTAATCGACCGCGGCTTTGGCGAGGGGGAGATCACGCGCTGGTTCCAGTATCTGCTGATCCTCGTGCTGGTGCTGGCCATCGGCACCGCGTTCCGGTTCTTCCTCGTCTCGTGGCTGTCCGAACGCGTTGTCGCGGATCTGCGGCTGCGGGTTTACGACAATCTCGTCACCCTGCCTCCGTCGTTTTACGAAGAGAACAATCCGCGTGAAATCTCTTCACGCATGACGTCGGACACCGCGATTATCGAACAGGTGGTCGGCTCGACCATTTCGGTCGCGCTGCGCAACGCGCTGACGGCGATCGGCGGCACGATCTATATGTTCTTTCTCGCCCCGAAGCTGACCGTGTGGCTGCTGCTGGCGATTCCCGCCGTGGTCATCCCGCTGGTGCTCATGGGCCGCCGCGTACGCCTGTTGTCACGGTCGAGCCAGGACCGCATCGCCGATCTGGGCGCGATGGTCAGCGAAGTGCTGGGCGGCATCCGCATCGTGCAGGTCTTCAATCAGGAAAAGCGCGAGGCGCAACGGTTCGGCGGTGCGGTAGAGCGGTCGTTCGAAACCGCGAAAAAGCGCATCTTCATGCGCGCATTGCTGACGGCGCTGGCCATGGGGCTGGTGCTGGGTGCGCTGGTCGCGCTGATGTGGCGCGGCGCGCTGGACGTGCAGGCTGGGCATATCACCGGCGGCACGATTGCGGCTTTCGTCATTACGGCGGGCCTTGTCGGCGGCGCATTCGGCTCTTTGGCAGAGGTTTACGGCGATCTGCTGCGCGCGGCGGGCGCGGCGCAGCGGCTGGGCGAATTGCTGGCGACCCGGCCCGCCATTGCAGCCCCCGCCCGTCCGCAAGCGCTGCCCTTCCCGCCGCGCGGATCGGTCGCGTTCCAGAATGTCACCTTCCGCTATCCCACACGGCCCGACGACAAGGCACTCGACGATTTCTCGCTGACGGTAGAGCCGGGCGAGACCGTGGCCATCGTCGGCCCGTCGGGCGCAGGCAAATCGACTCTGTTTCAGCTGATCGCCCGTTTCTATGACCCGCAGGCGGGCAGCGTGCGGGTGGACGGGATCGACCTGACCCGCGCCGATCCCGAAGACATTCGCCACCGCCTTGCCCTTGTCCCGCAGGAAAGCGTGCTGTTCGCTGCGAGCGCGCGTGACAATCTGCGCTATGGCGCATGGGATTCAAGCGACGAGGCCATCTGGGAAGCCGCCCGCGCCGCCAATGCCGAACAGTTCCTGCGCGCTTTGCCCGACGGGCTGGACACGTTCATCGGCGAAGGCGGCGCGCGGCTTTCGGGCGGGCAGCGCCAGCGTGTCGCCATTGCCCGCGCCCTGCTGCGCGATGCCCCGCTGCTGCTGCTGGACGAAGCCACCAGCGCGCTTGACGCGCAGAGCGAGAGACTGGTGCAAGGCGCGCTGGAAACGCTGATGAAAGGGCGCACCACGCTGGTCATCGCGCACCGGCTGGCCACCGTGCGCGCGGCGGACCGGATCGTGGTGATGGAACACGGCGCCATCGTCGAACATGGCACCCATGCCCAGCTGGTCGAGCGTGGCGGCCTTTATGCCGGTCTGGCCGCATTGCAGTTCGAACAGGACGCGTAACGGCGGAACCAAATCCGGCAGCCCCTCGTTTCCTTGGCAAACGCAATCAAGAGGAATTCACGATGGGCATTATTATCATGATCATCGTCGGCGGCATCATCGGCTGGCTTGCCAGCATCGTCATGCGCACCGACGCACAGCAGGGTATCCTGCTGAATGTGGTCGTCGGCATCGCCGGCGCGCTTCTGGCCGGTCTGGTGGCCGGTGGGAACACCATTCTGAACGGCTTTAACCTGACGGCACTGCTGTTCTCGTTCCTGGGGGCAGTCGTCCTGCTGGCGATCGTCAACCTGTTCCGTCGCGGCACCGTCCGCTAACGGGCATAACAATTTTTCTGTCGGGGTGACGGAACCTTTCGCCATCCCGATTCATTGTCAGGTTCAACGGCCAAGGCCGCCAACCGACAAAATCCGAAACCTTTCAAGGGGACAGACCATGAAGAAGATCATTGCTATCGCCAGCACCGCCGCTCTTGGCCTTGCTCTCGCCGCCTGTGACAGCCCGGCAGAGAACGCCATGGAAGACCAGGCCGAAGCGATTGACGAGCAGGCTGAAGCCGAGGCCGATGCGATGGAAGATGCCGGCATGATCACCGACGAGCAGGCCGACGCCATCGAAGAGCAGGGCGAAGAAACGAAGGACGCGATGGAAGACGCGGCCGACGAAATGGACGCTGCTCCGCAATAAGAGCGCGCGTTTCGCACTTTCCAGCGGCGCCGGAGCGATCCGGCGCCGTTTTGCATTGGTTGCTCCGGCTTTCATGTCGTTATTGCGATGCCGCCGGAACAAAGCGGCTTGCGAATGCTTGATGGGCAGGAGCCTGCACGGTTCAGGCCGGTCCAGTTTCGGGAGAGTTCAGCATGAGCAGCAATGTCGCGGAAATCGCACGGGGCGAGCGCGAGATGGAAGAAGTCGTCGCGTCCCGCTATCGCTCGTTCCAGGCGACGTCGCCCGACAAGGCCGTCGATATCGTGCCGACCGACCCGATCGAGGCCGACCGTTTCGATGCCATGCGCGCCGATGGCGTGATTCGCGGGGCGGAAGGCGGCTTCTATCTGGATGAGGCCGCGCTGACGCGATTGCGCAAGGCGCGCAAGGGCTGGCTCTATGGCGGAGCGGGCGTGGCCGCCGTGCTGGGCGTGATTGCGGGTGTGGTACTGGGCCGAAGGGGCCGCTAATCGCCGCGCCCAATGCCCGAATGCGGCGCAGAGCTTGACTTGCGCCGCCAATTCCAGCAAAGGCCCCCACGCTTTGGCAAGGCCTGCCGGTGATTCCGACGGATTACCGCAACCGCACTGCCACGAGAATCGATTCTCAGACTTGAACCGGAACACCGCGCGGTAACGCCAATTGGTGCTGCCCGCATTAGGATATTTAGGAATACGCCATGGCGAAGCCCGCAACTGTCAAGATCCGGCTGGTCTCCACCGCCGATACCGGCTTCTTCTATGTGACCAAGAAGAACCCGCGCAACATGACCGAGAAGATGGTGCAGCGTAAGTACGACCCCGTCGTTCGCAAGCACGTCGAATTCAAGGAAGCCAAGATCAAGTGATCTTGCGCGCGGGCGGCCCTGTCGCCGGCCCGCGCTCCTGTCTTCGGGTATTTTTCGGGCCATTCGTTGCCGGAAAAATCGGACGGAATTCCGGAACCCGCCGGTTCACCACGGGTTCAATGGCGACACGTCATGACACCGGGATGATTTCCGCAATGTTTTCAAACGCTCGCCCCGGGCGCACGCTCGCCCTTGCTGCCGCTGCTTCGCTGGCCATGCCCGCCGCGCTGGCCTTTCCAGCAGCACCCGCCACCGCCAGCTCTGCCTCACAGGCACAGGACGATCTGGCCCGCGCCGTCGCAGCGCTTCGCGCCATCAAGACGATGAGCGCGGATTTCGTGCAGGTCGACCGCAACGGTCAGCAGCTGACCGGCAAGATGGTACTGAAGCGCCCCGGCAAGATCCGCTTCGAATATCAAAAGGACGTCCCCGTCCTGATCGTCTCCGACGGTTCGCGGCTGACCATGCTGGATTACGAAGTCCGGCAAAAGCAGGTCTGGCCAATCAGCAACAGTCCGCTGGGCGCCCTGCTTGACCCTGACAAGGATGTGATGCGCTATGGCAGGCTGATGCCGGTGCGCCATCCCGATCTGATCAGCGTGCAGGTCAAGGATCCCAAGCATCCCGAATACGGGACGATTACCCTGATCTTCAACAAGAACGCATCGGCCCCCGGCGGGCTGGAACTGGAAAGTTGGGTCTCGGTTGATTCCCAAAACAAGATCACCAAGATCTTTCTTGACAACCAGCGCTATGGAATCCCCGTCAGCGACGGCACTTTTGCATTCAAGGATGTCCGTCCGAGGCAGAAACGCTGACCATTAAGGCTCTTTAGGGCTAATTAACGGTCAATTGTGCGGGTATAGGGACGAACGGCCCTTTCCCTAACAGCTTCGTTCATCTAATCGACAGGCGTTCGGGCGTAGAAATTACCGAGCAAGATGCGAGGGAATCGGGTTTCCCCCCTGTTGCCCGTCCCAACAAACCGCATCTTGCCGAGCGTGACGAACGCGAATGGCAACCCCCGACCCAATGCCCCCGGGTCGGGGGTTTTGCATGTCCGGTTCCCTTGCATGACAACGGTGTCGGTCTTGTGACAATCACTCGCTCCATCGTGCCCAAACCTATCTCAGGGTAAGCGGTGCAACTGCACGATTGGACTTTGCTGGCGAAGGCCCTATGGCCCGCTGCATGGTCACCATCGCAACCTGGAACATCAATTCCGTCCGCCTCCGCCTCGATCAGGTCGAGCGTTTTCTGACAGAGCAGCAACCCGACGTGTTGTGCCTGCAGGAGATCAAGGTGGCCGAACATCTGTTCCCACATGCCGCCTTCGAACGCCTTGGCTATACCCACCGCGCGGTGCACGGGCAAAAGGGCTATCACGGTGTCGCCACCGTTTCGAAACTGCCTTTGGCCGAACTGACCCGGCACGACTGGCAGGACAATGGCGAGGCGCGGCATGTCGGCGTAGAGATCGGCGGCGCCGGCAAGGGGCTGCTGCTGGAGAATGTGTATATTCCGGCTGGCGGCGACGAGCCCGACCGCGAGATCAATCCCAAGTTCGGCCAGAAGCTCGACTTCCTTGAACGCATGGCGTTCTGGGCCGACACGGTGGACCGTCCCAGCCTGATCGTCGGCGATTTCAACGTCGCCCCGCTGGAACATGACGTGTGGAGCCACAAGGCACTGCTGAAAGTTGTCAGTCATACGCCCATAGAGGTCGAGGCGCTGGACCGTTTCAGGAATGCCCACGGCTGGGTCGACATCGGCCGCGAATATGTCGCGCCCGAGGAAAAGAGCTATAGCTGGTGGAGCTATCGCAACAAGGACTGGAAGGCGTCCAACCGCGGGCGGCGGCTGGATCACATGTGGGCCTCGCCCGATCTGGCGGCGCAGGCGCGCGATCATCGCGTGCTGCTGGATTGCCGCGATTGGGAGCGCCCGTCGGACCATATTCCGCTGATCACCAGCTTCGAGCTTTGATGCCGCGATGAGTGCTCCCTCTCCCTCTCGCCGGACGGCGCAGGCAGTGGATGCGCTGCGCCATGGCTGGCCGGTGCGGATCGCGGGCGGGGATGGCGCATTGCTGCTGATGCCTGCGGAAACGGGGCATGACGCGGGCGACACGGCGGCGGGGCGATTGCTGATCTCGGCCGCGCGGGCGGCGACTCTCAAGCTGATCAACCAGAAAGACGCCGCCGTTCCCGATGCGCCCGCGCTGATCCGCGCGGCAGAGCCCTTCACGCTGCAGGGTGCGCGCGAACTGGCCGATCCCTCGCGCGATCTGGCCAATCCGCTGTCGGGCCCGTTTCGCGCCGAGCCGCTTCAATCGGGCGAGGCCGCAAAGGCCGCCATGGCGCTGGCGCGCATCGCGGGCATATTGCCTGCCTTTCTGGTCGCGCCCGAGCCTGCGGGCGAAGCGGTGGAGCTGAGCGCCAGCGACATCGCCGCGTTCGAGGATCCGGCCCGCCTGACCGTGCAGGCCCGCGCCCATCTGCCCACCCATGCGGCCGAACAGGCGGAGATCGTCGCCTTTCGGGCGCCCGACGATCTGCGCGAACATGTAGCGCTGGTGATCGGCAGGCAGAACGCCGAACGCGTGCCACTGGTCCGGCTGCACAGCGAATGCCTGACGGGCGATGTGCTGGGCAGCCTGAAGTGCGATTGCGGCCCGCAATTGGATGCCGCGCTGGCCGCCATGGCAGAGGAATCGGCGCAAGGCGGCTGGGGCGTGCTGCTCTATCTGCGGCAGGAAGGGCGCGGGATTGGCCTGATCAACAAGCTGCGCGCCTATCGCCTGCAGGATCAGGGGTTCGACACGGTCGATGCCAATAACCGGCTGGGCCTGCCCACCGACGCGCGCGATTTTCCCGTGGCGGCGCGCATGCTGGACCTTTTGGGTGTGCGGCGGATCAGATTATTGACGAACAACCCGATGAAGGTCGACACGCTGGCCGCGCTGGGTGTCGAGGTGGCCGAACGCGTGCCCCATGCCTTGCCCGCGAACCCGCACAACGCCCGCTATCTCGACACCAAGCGCGACCGGACAGGGCATCTGCTGTAGGTGCTTCGATCAAAGCCTTGAGACGGCGGTGCATCAATCGATCCTCCCCATCTGCCAAGCCCCTAGCCCTGCAACGCCGCGTTGATCGCGCGTTCGGCGGGCGGCAATGCCAGTTCGGTATCGTCCGCGAATGCGAAGTCCACCGGCATGGCATTGGCCGCCAGCGCCAAGGACAGCGCCGCGCGCCTTTGTGCGACGGGCAGCGTGTCGAACGCCGCCCAGTCCCACAGACCGCCCTGGCCATCATGGAGCAGCCAGCCCAGATCGCGCGCACGTCTGGCTAAACCCTGCTCCGCCACGCGGTCGCGCCAGTCGGCCAGTCGGCAGAACACGAACGAGCCGCCACCTTTCCAGCCGGTGCGTTTCGAGATGCCGACATTGTCGCCCGCGACCACTTTCTTCATGCGTTCCAGCGTGATGGTGCCCGCGTAACCCATCTGCTCCACACCAATCCAGCGGCGGCCGAGCTTGTGCGCGGCGGCGGCGGTGCTGCCCGATCCGGCGAAGAAATCCAGCACGATATCGCCCGGATCGGTCGAGGCCTCGATAATGCGTTTCAGCAGTGCTTCGGACTTCTGGCCCTTCACATCGGGTGTGCCCAGCAGTTTCGACACGCTTTCGCCCGCATAGGATGTGATGGCGACCGAATTCAGCCGGTCGTAATTGCTGGCGTTCCACACATCCTCGACCGGATAGCGGGCGGGCAGGCCGATGGTTTGCGCGGCTTTCATCACGCGGCGCACGGCGGTTTTGGCCAGGCCCTCACCCTCCAGCAGCGATGACAGCTGCGCCGCCTCTGCCGGTTTGAAGCGCGGGGCGAAATCGTCGGGGCCCAGATAGGCCTTGTTGAACTTCATCCGCTGCGCGTCTTGGCTGTAGAACAGGATCGTGTCGTGATTGCGGATGAAATTTTGTGCCCGCGTCTTGAAGCCGGAAAGCCAGCCGATGCGCCAGATAATTTCGCGCTGGAAATTGGCCGGGCCGAACACTTCGTCCATCAGCACTTTCAGATAATGCGCCTCGTTGAAATCGATGTTCACATAGATGCTGCCGTCGGGTGCCAGCAGGTCGCGCGCGAACAGCAGGCGGGCGCGCATGAAGCCCAGCCAGTCGGCCCGCGTGAACCGGTCGTTATAGGCAAAGGACCCGCTGGCCGTGTTATAGGGCGGGTCGATATAGATCAGCGTAACCCTGCCGCGATAACGGTGGCGCAACGTGGCAAGGACTTGCAGGTTTTCGCCCTGAACCAGCAGATTGTCGTTCAGATCCAGATGCGTGCAGGGCTGCGGCATGTCGCCGCCGTCCCATCGGGCGAAATCCGTCAGCAGCTTGGGCGATAGCAGGCGGGCGACTTCCTGCGGCTCGCGCACAGGATCGCGGTAGAGGCGCGGGGCAGCCCGATCGTCGTGGCCAAGCCCCCCTTCAAGCCATTGGCCGCGCCCTTTCCATTCCAGCGACACATCCTGCCCGCGGCTGGCGGCAGGCTGCGGCAGGCCGGCCAGAAATGCCTGCGTTTCGTCCTGCCTGTCCGCCTGTTCCCGCATAGGGAAAAGGGGTGCCCATCGCGCCCTGCACGGTCAAGCGAGGGACAGCTTTTGACCCCCGCGCAACGCGAATGGCCAAAATTTTAACCATTCGCCGCCATATTCTCACCGGGTCCGCCAATCGGGCCGCAACCAGGAGAACCGTAATGATCACCGCAATGGCCATCGTCGGCACCGGCGTCAGCTTCGCCGCTTCGGTTTGGGCAACCCGCCAGATCGCAGCCCAGGATGCTGCGAAGGCAGCCGCCTGAGCCGATAACGGGCGCCGGACCCCGGTCTGGCGCCCCGCTAACCCTTACGAAGGCCCGTAACGGTCGGTCAGGTCCACCGTGCTGGCCTTACCCAGTTGCCGCCCCTTTTTGCGCAGCCATTCTTTGGCCGAGCGGCGACCCGCGCATTGCAAGGTGATCAGCATGCGCCACACCGGCAGCAGTTTCGATTCCGGATCCATCCCCGCCAATAAAGGCTGATCGTGAATCTCGTGAATGCGCAGCCGTTGCAGGCTGCCCAGCAGGCCATTCGTGGGCCGCAGGTGCAAAACCGCCTTTTGCATCAGGTCCAGCCCGCGCAATTCCTTGATCAGGGTCTGGTTGAAACCCAGCTCGGTAATGCGATTGGCGATCCCTGCGGGGCTGTGCGGCGTGGTGTCGCGCGTGATCGGGTTGATGGTGACCAGCAGCAGATCGTCGTTCGCGCTGTCCTGCACCAGCGGGATGATCGGCGGATTGGCACTGTAACCGCCGTCCCAGTAATCCGCGCCATTGATCCGGACCGGCGGAAACAGCAGCGGAAGGCAGGCCGAGGCAAGCAGCGCATCGGTCGACAGATCGGCATTGCGGAAAATATGCGCCCCGCCGGTGCGCGCATTGGTGGCCGATACGAAGACCAGCGGCGCGCCTTTCGATCTGATCGCGTCGAAATCGACGAATTCATCGATCAGACGGCGCAATATATCCTGCGCGGGACGGCCCAATTCGGGCGATGTGGGCAGCGATATGTCCTTGAACATCGCGGTCCACCATTCGCTCATTGCCTCAAAGGCAAAGGGGAATGCCTCGGCCATGGGGATCATCGGCCCCGCGTCACGGCCCGAACGGTTCAGCGCCTTCCAGAACGCCCACAGCCGTCGTCCGGCTTCTTCCGGACCGCCGATGGCCAGCCCCGACGCCAGCACCGCGGCATTCAGCGCGCCCGCACTGGCCCCGCTGACCGCGCCGATGCGGATATTCTTTTGTTCCAGCAGGAAATCGAGCACGCCCCATGTAAACGCGCCATGCGCCCCGCCGCCCTGAAGCGCCACGTCGAGATGATGGACCGTGTGGGGCATATGCGGCTCCGTTTATGCTGCACTGCAACATAGGCTTGCAAGGTGCCGGTTGCAATGGCAGCCGCGCTGTCAGGCGACGATCGCCTGCAATATCGCCAGCGTGCCCTGCCCCGCGTCAAGGCGCACTTGCGCGCCCGACGGCAGGCTCAGCTGGTTCGCCACATGGCCGATATTGGCCCCGATGCACACCGGCACGCCCAGCGCACCCAGATGGTGGCGCATCACATCGGCCACGCTGACGCTGTCGGCGGTGCGCGCGGCGCAATTGGTGCACTGCCCGAATATCACGCCCGCCACCTCTGCCAGCATGCCCGAAAGCGCAAGCTGGCTCATCATCCGGTCGATGCGATAGGGGGCCTCGCCCACATCCTCCAGAAACAGTACCGCGCCGCGCATGTCGGGCATCCATGGCGTGCCAATCAGCGCCGACAGGACCGACAGATTGCCGCCCAGCAGCCGCCCCTGTGCCACCCCGTCCGACAGCACTGCGAACTCGGGGTGCGGCCAGCCGCCATGTCGCCGCAAATCCAGCACGGGGGCCGAACCGGCAAAGGCCAACCACCACAGGCTGTTCCAGCTATCCGCAGGCCAGCGACCGCCCGCATTGGGGGCATGCAGCGTGGGAAAACCGGCGCGCGCGGCAAAGGCCAGATGCAGGCCGGTGATGTCGGAAAAGCCGATCAGCAGTTTCGGATCGGCCCGCACCGCGTTCCAGTCGATCAGCGGCAGGATACGCGCACTGCCCCAGCCGCCGCGCACCGCGAACAGGGCGCGCACGTCGGGATCGGCGATCATCGCATTGATGTCGGATGCGCGTTCATCGTCGGTGCCCGCCAGATAGCCTTCGACCGCGCCGACATGAGGCGCCAGTTTCGGGCGCAGCCCCATGGCGCGGACCATATCGGCCACCTCGGCAATTTGCGACGGGTCCTCCAGCGGGCTGGCCGGTTCGACCAGCGCGACAATATCGCCCGTGCGCAAGCGCGGAGGCAGGCGTGTCGCCAGGCGGGCCGGTTTCGCAAGAGCCGGGAAACCGCCGCCCAGCGCCATTCCCGCCGCTGCCCCCAAGATCGTCCGCCTGCTTGCCATCATCGCGCCATAGCACGCCGCGCCCGCAGCGCCAGATGGCCGCCATGCCTGCCGCAAGGGCCCGTCACTTGATCTGCAATTCCAGCCGCGCAAAATCCTCATGCGCCGAAACGGCCAGATCGGTGTTTGTGAACACGCGTTCGGGCGCGACCGTGCCGTCGGCCAGCAACGCATCGCGCACCGCGCGGGCACGGGCCATGCCCAACTCGTCCAGTTCGGCGTCGGTCGGCATGAAGGACGGGCGCAATTCCTCTCTCATCCAGTCGGTTTCCAGATATTTGCGCGCATTGCCGCCATCCAGCTCCCCCGCATCCTCGCCCGAACCGTCGACTGGCGCGGGGATGCTGCCGTCTTTCAGGCCGGTTTCGAAATCGGGCGGCTCCGGCTTGGTGCCGGTGCGGTCCTTGTAGATCTTTTTCATCCGGTCATAGCGCTTGTCGACCGACAGGCTGGCAAGATCGGGCACCTCGCCATCCTCGATCTCTTTGGCCAGCATCAGCGCATCGATCCGCTCGTCCGCGATGGCGACCGCATCCTCGCGAATGCCGGGGCCTGCGGGGATATCAAGCTGCAGTTCCTCGCGGTCCGCCATGGCTTTCGACAGGGCGGCAATCGCCTCTCCCGAAGCGGCGGGCAGTTCGGCGTTGCCGGGCGCGAAATCGACGACTTTCGCATCCTCTGCCCCTGCGAACAGCGAACCCAGCAGACGGAAGGGCGCGGTGATCGCCTTTTCGATCAAATTGCCCACGATCTGCCAGATGATCGGCCCGACGCGGAAGGTCGGGTCGTCCAGCGTGCCCTTTACCGGCACGTCCAGCTTGATCACCCCGTCCTTGTCTTTCAGCAGCGACGCGGCAAGCCGCACGGGGAACGGGGCCTTTTCCTGGCTTTCGGTCGGATCGCCCCATTTCAGCTGATCGATGATAACCAGATGTTCGGCCTGCAAGGCACGGTTTTCGATATGATAGGTGAAATCCGCCGTCAGCTTGCCACGCGCAATGGCATAGCCGGCATAGCGACCCGAATAGGGATTGAAGACAGGCAGTTCGATATTGCGGAACACCACGTTCATGTCTGTTTGCCGGTCATAGCCGAACACATCCATCGTCCCCGCAATTGTCGCGGGCGAGAACCGGTCGACGACGAAACCTTCCAGATCCACTTGCGTCAGCTGGCCCGGACTGGTGGTGATATTGGTGAGCAAGCCGGAGAGCGACTGGATCTGTGCCTGAAAATTGGGCTCGATCGCATAGTCCGCAAATCCCACCGTGCCGTTGCGCACGTCCAGCCGCCTAAGGGTGATATCCATATCGGGCATGGCCGATGCGCCGCCTGCCCTCACCGGCGCGGGTGTCGATGCGGGCACAGGCGCGGACGTAAAACCTGCCACTTGCGGCATGATTTGCCCGTCGACCACACGGTAATTCTCGCCCGTGGCACTGGATGCGGGCAATTCGACCAGCGATACGCCTTCGCCGGCCTGTTCGGGCTTTGCGATAGCGGGCGGCACGGCAATGGCAGGTTCCGCTTCGGCGATCGCGGCATCGCCAACGGTGGGGCCATCGGCGCCGGTCGGGGCAGGCGCGAATCCGGTAGCTCCGGTAAAGTTGTAGGTGCCGTCGGCCAGTATCTCGACCCGTCCCACAGGCTCGACCAGCAGGCCGTTGGCGATGGTCAGCCGTCCGGGCGCATAATCCATGCCGTTCAGCGCAAAGCTGCGCCATGCGACCAGCGACGCGCCCGATGCCGCATCGTTGACTGCCAGATTATCGACCCGCATCCTGCCGTTGAACCGCGCCTTGGTGGCATCGCCGCCCGCCACGCGGATCTTGCCCGCCGCGCCCATCAGCGCGCTGCGCACCTCCATCCCCTGCATCGCGGGCATATAGGGCCGCAGCTGATCGATCGAGAGGCCCGCCATCTGGAAATCGATATCGGCATCCAGCGTCGCGGGGGTCACATTGCCGCTGGCGCGAAAGGCGGTGCGCCCGTCAAGCTTGCCGTCGAGCTCGACCGAGGCTGCGCGCGCCATATCGCTGCCCAGATCGCGCGCCGCGATATTGACGGGTGCGACATTGAACCGCGCGACGGGAGAGACGGCGCGATCCTCGACCGCAAGGCGCGCATTTTCGACCCGTGCCTCGCCCAGTTCGACGGTCCAGCCTGCCGCGCCATTGTCATTTGCGGGTGCGGGTGCGGCTTGCGGTAATGATGCGGGCATCATCTTCATCAGGCTGATCGAGCCATCCGCCTCGCGCCGGACCGCCATGCTGGGTTCGGCAATCACAAGGCTGGCGATGGTCAGGCGCGATGCGGGCTGGTCGATGGCGATATCGGCCACGCGCAATTCGGGCACGGCGATGGCAGCATTATCCGCGCTTTCGCCCGGTCCCGCGACGCGCAGGTCCTTTACCGCGACCATCGGCACTTTCGCGGTCATCCCGCCATCCTGCCAGCGTATCCCACGCAAAGAGGTTTCCACGCTGGCCAGGCCGACCGCGCCGCTGAACATGCCGGGCCTGCCGCTGATTTCCATTCCCGACAGGCTGATTTCGGGCATATCGGCCCGCACGGCCATTGCCCCGTCGCGAAAGGCGAAATCGTAATTCAGGGCAAGGCTGGCGCTGCCTGCATCCAGACCCACCGGCAGATAATCGCCAAAGAACTTGGCGACGGTTTCCATCTGCAGATCGTCAAGCGTCAGCGCGCCTTTCGACGCGACGGGCGCCATGGACGCCGTGCCGCGCCATGCCAGCGCTTCTCCCCGCACGCTTTTGGCATCGAAGTTGAACTGGCCGCCGTCGCTGCTGTCGGTCTGGAAATCCAGCAGGGTAAAGCTGATCGGCTTCAGCGCCTTGGCAGGCCTGTCGGTCTTGCTGTGATCGGCAAAGTCCAGATGTCCGCGGTCGATGGTGAAACGGTCGATCCGCAGCGAGGGGAACGGTTCGTCCGGATCGGTTTCGGGCATCAGCTCTATCAGATTGAGCGTGCCGTCAGGATAAAGCACCGCATCGGCATAGGGTGCCTCGACCGTAAATTCCTTGAGGTGATAGGTGCCCGTGAACAGCGAGGACGCCTGCGCGTCGATGCGCAGATGGCTGGCCGCGACCATGGGCTTTGCCCCGTTCGCATTCGTCGGCCCGGCAATGGCGGCATCGGCAATATCGAGCGTTAGGGTAAAGGGGTCGAAGGCGACTTCGCCCATCGTCAGTGTCTTGCCCAGCTCCTCCTGCGTCCAGTCGGTCGCCATGCTGCGGACCATTTTCGGCACCAGATAATAGCCCGCCAGCGCATAGAGCCCCACCAGCGCCGCCACCGACGCCAGCGCGATGACCGACCTGCGCACCCAAGTTTTCATTCCCGCCGCCCCCGCCTGTTGCCCGTTCGCCGCAGATTAGGCCCGTCGATACCCCGACCGCAATCGGGCAAGTCCCTAGGGAAAAGGGGGTATTTGTCACTATGGCGCGCGGGCCGGATCGGGCGACGGCCCGCCACGCATGTCACAGTGGCAAAAGGCCGTTCCTGATCACGTCCTTCATCACGAGTGTCGACGTCAACTTTTGCACATTGGGCATGGTTGCCAGGCGATCGTCGTACAACCGCTGAAACGATCCCAGATCGGCGCAGACAATATGCAGCATATAGTCCGGATCTCCGAACAGGCGCTGTGCGGTGATGACTTCCGGAACGCGCAGCAATGCCTGTTCGAAAGACTCCAGCTCGTCATGCTGGCTGCTGCGCACGGTGGCAAACACGATAGCCGAAAAATTCAGCCCCAGTTTCGGTGCTGCGAGGCGCGCGTGATATCCCGCAATCAAACCGTTCTGTTCCAGCCGCCTTAACCTGCGATGGCATGGAGAGAGGCTGAGACCGACGCGGTCGGCCAGTTCGGTAATTGTCAGCCGCCCGTCGGCCTGAAGGGCCGAAAGAATCTTCCTGTCAAAGCTGTCCATCGAGAAACTTCTACCCAAAATGTCTGCCCAATGGAAGAAATTAGGCAGCACTTTGCCGGAGATCGACGATAATCCATTGCCCATCAATTGGTCAGGTGGCACGCAGGCATGAATATCGGTCTTCTTCTGTCGTTTTGGGTCGTTTCCTTGGCGCTGGCTGCCACGCCGGGGGCGGATTGGGCCTATGTGATCGCATCCGGATTAAAGGAGCGCGCGCTTGTCGCTGCGTTATCGGGGTTGATGCTGGGCTATGTCGCAATCACGATTTTGGTCGCGGCAGGCGTTGGTGCATTGGTGGCGCAGGCTCCATCCTTGATGGCAGCGTTGACGGCGTTGGGCGTGGGCTACCTGATATGGCTCGGCATTGGCATGCTACGGCACCCACCTGTTCCGGCCCCAGCGCAATCCGATGGCCGGACAGGCATGCAGCGGATCGCAACCGGATTTGGCATCAGCGGGCTGAATCCGAAAGCATTGTTACTGTTTCTTGCCTTATTACCCCAATTCACCAGCTTGGGCGCGGTCTTGCCAGTCGGCATGCAGCTTGGCGTTCTGGGCTTTGTCCATATCGTGAACTGCTGCGCGGTGTATGCCCTCGTCGGCCTCGGTTCGCGTGCCGTTCTTCGCAGCCGCCCGAACGCCGCACGTGTCTTCGGCCGGTGTTCGGGCGCAATCATGATCGTTCTGGCCATTGCACTTGCCGCCGACAAGATATGGTCTTGAGAAAGCCATACTTGACCGGCGGAAGAGCAGACTTGATGCCAGATCAGTCGATCCGTTCGAAATCGGGCAGCCTAAAGCTCTTGTCGAAGAACGGCTGTTCGGGTGCGTAGAGGCGGAAATAGACGAACCAGCCGTCCTGATCGACGGTCTTCATAAAATTGCATTCCATGCCTGCAGGCGGCTTCACGCCGACAAAGAGGTCGATGCTGCCATCGTCGTTGAACGCCAGCTGGTCGTCGCGGCTGTCAAGGCTGGTGCTGCGGATTTCGGTTCCGCCGTTTTCATAGGGGCGGCGCGTATTCTCGCTATAAAGCGTCAGCGACCAGAACTGCGCGACCGGCACATTCGCAGGAACATGCAGACGATAGGTGCGGTCGGCGCGCAGCATGTCGCCATTGCTGTCGCGTTTGGTGGTCATATAAACCTGGCCCGCGCCGGGCGTGGGGTTCACCATGCCTTCGGTGCTGCCGATCGCCTCGTAAAACCAGGTCGCGCGTTCATCCAGTTCCTGACGGGTCTCGGTTTCCTGCGGGATATGAAAGTCGAAACTCTTGTACCATTGCGTGCCGGTCCAATAGGGTTCGGTATAGCGCGGATTGACCTGCAGGTTGCGCGCCATCAGCTCGCCCATCGCGGCACCCTTGGTCAGGATCGCGGCCTGCCGCGCGTCTGGTTGAAACGGTTGCCCCGGTTCGATGCCCAGCGGGGCCAGCATCGCCATCCACGGCTTGTCGATGTCGCGCACGGGTTCGTCTTGCAGCACGCTGGCCAATGTTTTCCAGTAATCCAGACCGCGCGCCGCCGTACCGCTCCACGCCAGATCCTTGCCCTTGATGATGCCGACATCCTTCAGCGGCTGGCCCACCGGTCCCATCTTGTAGGCGGCACCGAATGCATCCAGCGCGCCCGCCGCCGTGTCGAGCAGGCGGATGCCGATGAAAATATTATTGGTCGCGCTTTGATAGACATAGGCGCCGTCACGTTCATATTGCGCCGGATCTTCGGACGGGCCGACCACGATATAGGTCGCGCCCTCGCCCTTGTCGGGGCCGGTCAGCCCCAGATCGAACACCGGACGTTGCCAGAAATCGAGGATGCCGCCTGCCGTCTGCCCTGCCGGATAGGCAATCTCGAGCGGCCCGTCCTTTAGCGAAGTGAAGTTCATGATATAGGGCGTAGTCAGATTGCCGGTAACGACGCCGATTTTTTCCTTCAGCGTTTCATAGACCACGAAATCCATGTCCGACGCGCCATAGACCGATGCCTGCTGGTCGCGCCATGTGGTCAGGCTCGTCATCGGCGTGCTCCAGATATAGGCCTGGGCGGCACGCTGGTAATCCATCTCGTCGAACAACCGCGCAGAGGCGTCGTCGTCGAAATAATTATGCGTCAGTTCGATGGCGCCGATGGGGGTTTCGATCGTCTCATTCCCCTGCAACCGTGCCTGTTCCAACGTGGTGGTCATGGACTCGTCCTCTCGTGCATGGGCATTGGTTCCGGCCGCGATCAGCAGGCATAAAATGGCCGTTGCCGTGACGGCGCGGCGCAGGCGGTTGTTCGATTGCATGGCGTCCCCCCTATTCACCGGTCGGCACGGGGCGCGGCGCAGGGAAGGTGCCGTCGATGATCGTCTCGTCCGGACCGTAATTGCGCAGCACCATCCAGAACGGGCCGTCGGGCGCGGGCAGCCAGTTGCTTTCCTTGTCCTTGCCGGGCGATTCATGCTGGAAATACAGCGTCAGCGAACCGTCGGCATTGGTCTTGATGCCCTTCGTCCGGTTCGAGATCGAATAACGGTCGATCGGATTGGCGACGAGCCAGCGTTGGGGCACCTTATACATGGTGAATGACCAGAAATAGTCGACCGGCGGCGTCTCTCCCTTGGGGAAGGTGATCGTGTAATTATGTTTGCTGCCGTCCAGCGGTTCGCCACTGGCGTCGATCGGGATCTGCAAATACATCGCCTGCTGGCTGACATTACCGAATATGCCCAGATAGGTGCCCAGCGCGCGGTTCAGATAGTCGGTGCCCTGCGTGGCGCGGCTGCCAAAGATCTTGCCCGAATCGAGCTTGGGATTGGTGCCCCATTCGTCGAATTCTGCAATCGCGTCCTGCACGCCCTGTGCCACGGCATCGCGGATCGCGGGGTCCAGCGTTTCGGGGTTCCAGTCCTTGCCGGCCTCGACACCCAGCGCGGACAACTTGGCCATTGCATCGGCATCGTCCGGATTGGGTGCGATAAAGGGCAGCATAAAGGCGACGTAGTCCCAGTATTTCTCGGTCTTTTCATCCCCTTCGGTCCATTCGGGCCACTCCACTGCCGGTGCCGGCGCAGGCGGTTCCGTTCCCAGAAATGCGCTGAGCGGCTGGAGCTTGTATTGCTGTTGAATCTTGCGGACGGCCGGCATGTCCTGCGGCCCGCCCAGCAATTGGGTGCGGGTAATCGTGCCCAGCAGCGTGCTTTCGCCGCGGATCACACGATTGATCCCGTCGGGCAATTCGCCGTTCCAGTCGGGGCCCGCCAGCAGATAGTTGCCGCCTCCGTTGCCATCGAGCACCGAACCGGGGTTGTCGATGACATAACCCCAGCTGTCGTCCCACTGGCTGGTGTAATACCGGTCCTTGTCGATGGCAGGCATGGTCAGCACCCATGGCTCTGCCCGCACATCGACCCATGCATAGGAATAGGGCGTGTCGTTATTGGGGGTGACGATATCGGTATCGTCAGGGGTGGACGTGCCAAGGTGCAACCACTGGCCGAATGCCATACCCGGCTTGATCGCCTGATTATACATCGTCCGGTAATAGAGGGCGAGCGGGTAGGTGAAGACATAGCTGTCATGCGCATATTGCCGCGCCTGCTCTGCGGTCAGTTCGGACGGAGATGCCGCGATCGAAGTCTCGGCCTGATCGGCCTGTCCGCACCCTGCAAGACAAAGGGCTGCTACCGCAATCATAGTCGCACGCATTTTCGAACGCTCCTGTAATTATCCCCCTCACCGGCTTTATGGAACTATCAGGTTCAGCCTTCGGGGTTTCCTGCAACACTCTCTCAACATGCCGGAACGGGCTATGCAGATAATGCCAAACTGCCTTCCGCCTCCATCCGCGGGGCCGCGGCGCTCAGGCTTGCGCGGGTTTGGGAGGGCAATTCGCCGAACAGTTGGCGATACCAACCCGAAAACCGCCCCAATTCGCTGATTCCCCAGCGATTGGCGATAATGGTGATGGTGCAAAGCGCCTCGGCATCATTGGCGATTTCATAGCGGATGCGATTGAGCCGCAGCTTGCGGATATAGCTTTGCGGCGTTTCGTCGAGCACGTAGTGGAACGCGCGGTAAAGCGTACGATGCGATGCCCCCGCCTCTCGCGCAATCGCGGCGATGGACAGCGGTTCGTCGAGATTGGCGATGATATAGTCCAGCGCGCGCGCGACCAGCCTGCCATAGCCGACATGCAGCGATGCGGGAGGGATCGCGCGCGGTTCGCGGGCCAGCATATCGATGATCGCCTCCAGCATGCCGCGACCGTTAAAGCCTTCGGCCCCCGAAGCATCCGCGCGCCCGCTGTGCAGGAGTGCAAAATCGTGCTGCATGGAGTTCAGGCAATCCAGCGGGATCGATCGTGGGCTGATGCCCGTCGCGCCAAGCTGCGAGTTATCCATCACCAGACCCATCTCGGCCGCGATCCCCTCCAGCCGGTCGGCAGGCAGTGTGGCGCAGGCATAGACCGAGCCGGGAGTATAAACGGCATGATGGGCATCGCCGCCCAGAAACACACCGATCCCGCCGCTTTCCACTTCGCGGAACCAGTGCCGCGATCCCGGAGCCAGCACGACGCCGACGCCCAATGTCACCATGGTTTCCGAAAGCGCGCCCGACAGCACTACATCGCCGTCGATGCGTCCGCTGCTGTAAGTTATGTCGTCATGGCTGGCAAAGGCAAGACTGCCCCGCATCCGCCCGCGCGACAACTGGATCGCCTCCAGACCGGCACCCAAAACGGCATCCTGCAAATGTTCAATGCTGTCGATGGACGCGCGCGCCCAAGTCGACGTAACCATCCCACCCTGCGCGTTACTGTCCCAAGAACCCATACCACCATCCCGCTGCCAGCGGCGGCAAGGCTAGGTCCCTATCCGCTGCTTGCGCATCGGGAATAACCCTGAGCGGTTTGGGCAAAACCTACACCGCGCGCGAAAAACCGCTGCGAGTGCTTGGCGTATGTTTCGGCAGAGGATGGGCGCGAGATACCATCAAGCATTATTGATCGTTGGCGCCGCCCTCGCTCTTGTTCATCTTCAAATCGATGAAGCCATCCGCGACACTCTGAAAGCTGTCGCCCGACCCTTGCGCCGCGATTCATCAAGCAGCTCGCGAGCGTCTGCTGGCTTACTTTAACCCATGCTCCAATTGACAGCCGCTTCTCCTTACCATTGAAGCGATACGTCAGGTGCCAAAGCATCGAACCGCTCGACATGATTTCCAGATAAACACCCTTTTCGTCCGTCTATCGGTATCTGGATGCCTCAGGCGAAAAGGCGCGAATCTCTGCGGCAGTCAGGGGATTTGGGCGCATTTATTCAATGCAATTGGTGCAATGCCCCCAGATTGTCTGGATTTTGGGGGCATCGCCAGAAACATTGCGAACCGTCGGGATACATTACATCACCCGAAACCCGCAGAAATTCAAGCTTTAGGGGGTATTCAGAGACAGGATAATGGTGCGCTTACAGGACCGTGATTGAGGACCGTTGCCATGCCGTGGGCGACGATGCGCAAGCGTTGTCGCCAGCGGCTTGACTACACGCTGCGTTGATCGTCGATCCATCGATGTTCGCAGTTTTGGCAGGAACGGTTTGGCGCATTGATTTCCTGCATGCAGCCTCCGAGGATGACTTCACCGCGTTTGGCTCGTTTGATGAGGCCCTGACTGGGATAGCCGTAGATAATCGGCACGCCCGCTTTCGTTTCGCATTCAGGGCAGTCGAAGCGCTTGCGGTTCATGCGGACCAGACTAGTGAAGCGTGGGATTATCGATCTCATCGTCGAGGAAGGTTTCCATGCCGTCTTCCTCAACGGCTTGCTCGAAGGCTGCGAACGCTTCCTCATCGGTATCGAAGGGATCGTCCCAGACCGATGAGGTGCCATGGATGTTCACCACTTCCAGCGCCCACTGCGTTTCGTGTTCGAGGCGATAGATGTGGACCTCGACGCTGATGTCATCGCGCGTGATGGCGCAGGACAGGGGCGAGGTGATGATGTTGGGCTCACGATCTGGCATGACAGGCTCCTCAACGAGAAGGCAGATATAGCCGCAGTTTATCGGACGGTCATGCAGCAATGGCTTCCTCGGCCATGCGAGTCTTGATGCGATGGACAGTGCCGACGCCGACCTTGAGCTTGCGGGCGGTCTCATTGATGGAAGTGCCAGATTTGAGTTGCCGCTCGATCTTGGCGACCTTCTGCGGATCGAGTGCGGGACGGCCTCCTTTCTTCGAGGATCGCGCCAACCCCGCCATGATGCGGCTGCGGATCATCTCGCGTTCGAAGTCGGCGAAGACGCTGAGCATCCCGAACATTGCGCGCCCGCTTGGCGTGGAGGTATCGAGCGCCTGCTGGTGCAGGTAGAGATCGACATTCTTAGCGTTGATCTCGTTGAGGAAGGACACAAGGTCTTGGAGTGAGCGTCCCAGACGATCCACGGCCCAGCTTGCGACCAGATCGATCTCACGACGAGCCACCGCCTTCATGAGCGCATCGTATCCGGGACGCTTGTCGCGACCTTTGGCCCCTGAGATTCCGTGGTCCTCATACTCGGCGACGATCTCCCAACCGTTCTTCTCAGCGACGGCGAGAAGCTCGCGGCGCTGGTTCTCGGTCGTCTGATTGTCGGTTGAGACGCGGGTATAGAGGGCGATGCGCTTGGTCATTCCAGAAGACTCTCACAGTTCTGGAATGCGTCAAGTAGTTCTTTTAGTTCGATATTTTCTCGATCCTACGGTAGATCGGCGGTCCCAGCAGGAGAGATGTATGGCCGAAGAGATTATCCGCGATAAACATCACATGATCATCGGCTACATCGAGACGACGCAATCGCAATTGATCGGACGCGACAAACAGCGACGGATCGTCGGCTAGGGGAAATTGATCGCCCACCGCGCGATCCCAGCAGTGTCGCGATCAGAATGCTTGGTGTTCATGGCGCGGAACAACTCGCTGATGACCTCAGCAGTGTTGTCCGCTCCCCCGGCGCTCATCCGCTCAACCGTCTGCGTGAACCCCGAGGTGATCGGGAAAATATCTGTATCTTCGGCAAAGAAGCAGAAGATCAGCCGCGCCATGAAATGGTTCATGTCGGTGCGGCGTTCGGCACTCGCCCATTGCGGGTTGTCTTGGAGCAGCGTGACATAGAGACGGTTCAACCGACTGGTCGCGCGGATGTCGAACGAGCTTTCGCGAATCTGCTCGACCGTGGTGATGCCCGCGAGAGGTAGGAAGAAGCCAAAATGGTCGGGAAAATCGGCGTAGTCGCAGGCAACGGTTTCACCGCTGGTCAGGTCTTCGGCCTGAAACTCCTCACCATCAGTAGCGAGGATGAACTTAGCCTTGTTGCTGGCAGTCTTCGGGCTGTCCCTCAGGGCGCTGAGCGTCTGCCCGACCGCACCGCTTGAGCAGGTTGCGATGTGGATGTTGCTGCGTTGAAGCACGCCGTCCATCAGATCGGACTGGTTCGTATTGCCCTTTCTCAGCCGATCAATCGTGGTCTTTTTATTTCCGAACGCCGCGAGGAACTGAAATGGAAAGTCGGCTCGGTCAAACGGCTCGGAGGCGAGTTGGGTGACGGCTTCTTCGATCTCGACGGGGTTCATGCGGCAATGGATAGGAAGAGAAAGACTAACCGCCAAGCCTGTGCGAAGGTTATTCAAGCAGATATTCTAGCCCGTCCTATTCATGAGGCTACCGCTTCGTGTTGTTCGGACGGCGATGTGGCGGTGCCTGATTGATCAAGGCGCACGCCTCCACCGGCGTTTTTCACCGCGGCAGGAGCAATGGGCTTTTCGAGGTTGATGGACTGGGGCTCAGGGGTTCGGCGGCACCGCCGCTCTTGCTATGTGGGCGCTGGTCGCAGACTGGTGGTGATGGCCTTGAACACACCGGCATCCGGGCAAGCCGAAGCGAAGGCGACGCGGATACGCGTGGCGGTTTCGATGACGCGGGCAGCGACCTTGAGCAGGCGCAGGCGCAGCGTGGCGAACTCGGCGGTGGCGAGTGCGGTGGCTCTTGGGATTTCCTGCTGGATTCGCCACAGGAGCCAGTATGCGGCGGTGTGCAGGATGAGGCGCATCTGGTTGGCGCCCGCCGAGCGGCACGAGGTGCGATCGCTGGCGAGCTGGCTCTTGTGGCGCTTGATCAGGTTCTCGGCCTGACCGCGGGCGCAGTACAGCGTGTCGTAGATGTGCTCGGCCGAGCCTTCGGTCAGCGAGGTGACGACATAGCGAATGTCCATGCCCAGCGTGCTGGCCTCAATCCGGGCGACAACGCGGCGCTGGCATTTCCAGCTTTTGGCGCCGTAGCGGGTCTCGGCATAGCCTCGCAGGACCGGATATTGGCGCTGAGCCCGTTTAACCGCGCAGGCATCGGCGGCAACGACGATTTCGGGATCAGCACGCAGCGCGGCGTTGGTTGGCAGGCCGAACACGTAATCGACGCCGGCCGCCTCGCACAAGGCCATGACCTCGGGCCGGCCATAGTGCCCGTCGCCGCGGATGGTGATGTGCGTCTCAGGCCAGTGCCGACGCAGATGGCGCATCAGGCGCCGGATGTGGCCGGCAGCTTCGGCGCCCGACGGTGTCTTGCCGGTGCGCAGCAGCATTGCCACCGGCCGACCGGTGGCGGTGTCGTAGACATGAATCGGCAGGAAGCAGCGCTCCCCGTGATGACCGTTCCAGAACGAGAGTTGCTGATAGCCGTGCACGACATCACAGGTGTCATCGATATCCAGCGTCACCGCCGCCGGCGCGGCGGGATAGCTGGCGCAGTAGATGTCGATCATCGCGGCCATCATCCTGGCCAACTCGCGCGTAGTCGGCGCATTTTCCCACCGGCTCATGGTCGGTTGGCTCGCAAGCCCCACGCCCGATCCCGGCAGCTTGCCCAGCGCCAGGCGGAAGCCCGGATCGTCGCGCAGAGCGTCGAGATCATCGGCGTCCTCATAGCCACAGCTGATCGCAAAGATGCGGGCGCGCAGGATATCGTCGAGGTGATGCACCACTCTGCCCGGGTCACGCGGATCGGAAATGCAGGCTGCAAGCCGCTGGCAGATCCCCATCGCTCGTTCGGCCTGTGCCAGCAGCAACACGCCGCCATCCGAGGTAAGCCGGCCGCCGTCGAAAGCGGCTGTGACTTTCTTGCGGCCGACTGCTGGGAATCCAAATGCGCTTGCGATATCGTTGTTCATGCGGGGGTGACCTGTGGCATTTTCTGCCCTGCGGCAGGTTCGGCTTAGACACCCAGTTCCTAATTCAGATCAGAGGCTTAGGCCACTCCCGCTAACCCTTTAGGACCGGTTTGGTGAATACGACGGGCTAGATTTGCGAATCAAGGGGGGCTCGCACGTGCCTACAAAAGATGAGTTCGATGCCGAATTGCGCGCACGGTTTCGTCGAGCCCGCGAACGGGGAGCGGATAGCGTTGAGGTGAACTCGGGGGAAATGCATCGCGCGCTCGGCGGCTATCCGAGCCAGAAACACCAGATGCCAACATGCTGTGGTGTGATGCACAGCCACCTGAAAAGCGAAGATGAGATTATCTCCTCGCCGAAGAGTGGGAAGGGTGCGTCGCTGACCATTCGATACCGACTACCTCGGTGAGGTAGCCCACCGATGGTTCAAACTTCGCGGAATGCTTTAGGCTTTTCTATAGGGAGGCCGTGGCGGGAACCCGGCACCGCGATGATCACCACCGCTTATCGCGAAGACGGCACTGCCGTGGATGTCGATGAGGCAGAAAGTGGGGGCGGAGACGGACTCATTTGCGATTGCGGCGTGCCAGTAGTCGCGAAGAAGGGTCCAGAACGCGATTGGCATTTCGCACACCAAGCGGGCTTGAAAAGCTGTCGGATTGCCATCGATGGTCAGATGAGACGGTTCCTCGAAAACGCTGCTCTCGATTTTCGGATTGAACTCCCACCAAAGGATAATCGGCGGGGCATGGTGGATGCGATTGTCGTGGAATCCGTAGTGCGCGCGGGACTGATCGTTTTGCTGCTTTACGATCAAGCAGATCGAAAGCTGCTCGTCGTGGTGGAGGTGAAAAAATCAGGAGCGCGGGAAATGCGGGAACTCATTGGGCGTTCGACGCTATCGGCGATCTTCGTTTCACTAGTCTGCCACAGGACCAAGTCTGATGAAGAATTGAGGAACGCGTTTTGCCGGTCAGCCTCTCGCGAATGGTGGCGATGGAAACCCGAACTGCTAACGCCTCTGTCTCCCAAAATTGACGAAAATGGGATGTTGCTCCCACCACTGACGGAGGAGGCGCTGCTTGAGAAAATATTTAGAACGGCGCAGCGCTGAGCCTCAGGCTTTCGCAGTGACGCCAAGTTCAGCGAACGCGGCCTCAACCTCAGGCTTGATCGTCCACTGATTTTCCTCAGACCAGTCCGCCAGAATCCCGGAGTAGAAATCGGTCTCCCGAGCCTCTGACTTCGGTGCAGGCCAAAGATAGATGGCTCGGTTGAAGCACATGGTGCCGAAGTGCATGTGCCACGACTGCCCACCCCAGCCACACTTTCGCGACAATTCGGTCGAACTCGAATTGGGGTTCTCGATCAGGGCACGGACAATCTTCTCCTCGGTCTCTGTCATCGGCTGCGTCGTAAATGCCTCGACAACCCGTGCGCTGACTTCCATTCCGCTTAGCCGATCTACCAGTTGCCGATGTTCGGCCTCGGCCACTTCATCCAGTTCGGCGACAACCTTTGCGGCGGCGGCTTGTTGAACCGTCGAGCCTTTCTCAATGAGGTTTTGCGCATTCGCTCGGACCCGATCACGCTCTTGCTGAGACATGGCAGGGAGGGACGCGATAATCTTGTCAACGTTCAACGGCCAACTCCTGCCTCGTCGATCCAAGCTTGATATTCCGCTTCGTGCGAGCCTTCATAATTCTCCATATCGGGCTTGGTCAGCCAGCCTCGATTGGGTGGTATATAGCTGTAAATATGGCGAACGGGTTGCTCATACCAACTGATGTTGAACGCTGCGAGTTTGGGGTAAAATGTGATGCCGCCGTTGTGGGGCATATTGTCATGAAGCCACCAAGCCAGCGCCTGCCAGTGGCCTGTCTTTTCGTAATAGGACAGGAAGCTGTGAACCACGATGCAGGCCGTCGCGCCCATGCAGTCATCGGCGTCACGCACATCCCAGATATGGCCCGCATAGTTGGCTTCGTTTCGGGCGCAGTTGTGCTTGCCGATACCGGCCTCATTCACAGCGCAGGATCGGAAAGCAGAGCGGATCGAGATGCGACCAAGCTTCGCCCAAATCGGTTCAAGCAAGTCCTCGCATAGGCGTGTTCCAGCGGCGATGGCCAAGTCGGGATCGTCGGGGATATTCGGTATGCCATAATGATTGGCAATCTCCGAATAGAGCATATCGCGCATGAAGAAGTTCTCGGACAACCTGACCCGTCCAAGGTCTTCCAAAGCAGAGACTGATCCGGGTCTTCGCATGACGAATCCTACAAGTGATTGACTCGGTAAGGCGTATCATGCCGAATTGCCGAATGAAGCAGCAATTCTCTCGTTCGCAACTTGAGACTGTCAACGGCGGCGTAAAAGTCGTCCATTGGGCGGAGCAAAACCAGGCCACTTGATCCGGGTGTTGGCGAGCGCCGGGAGGGCGTAGCCCGAGCGGGGGTCGCCAACACCCGGATTGCCGTTTCTGTCAGGGGTTGGGACGTGCTTTGCGTGCCTGGCTCTGGGCCAGGCGATAGCTCTCGCCGTTCATCTCGAGGATGCTGACGTGGTGGGTGAGCCGGTCGAGGAGCGCGCCTGTCAGGCGCTCGGAACCGAACGTCTCGGTCCATTCGTCGAACGGCAGGTTGCTGGTGATCAGCGTCGAGCCGCGTTCGTAGCGCTGTGAGATCAGCTCGAACAGCAGTTCCGCGCCGGTTTTGGAGAGGGGCACGAACCCCAGCTCATCGATGATGAGAAGCTTATAGCCGGTCATCTGCTTGTGTAAGCGCAGTAGGCGGCGTTCGTCGCGTGCCTCCATCATCTCGCTGACCAGCGCGGAAGCAGTGATGAACCCGACCGTCAGGCCCTTCTGGCAGGCCGCCAGGCCAAGACCGATCGCGACATGGGTCTTGCCGGTCCCCGACGGGCCAAGGGCGATGACGTTCTCGCGACGGGTAATCCAGTCACAACGCGCCAGTTCGAGCACCTGCATCTTGTTGAGCTTCGGAATGGCGGCAAAGTCGAAGCTGTCGAGGCTCTTGGCGGCCGGGAACCGCGCGGCCTTGATCCGGCGCTCGACCATCCGGCGTTCCCGGTCGATCAGTTCCAGTTCGACAAGCCGAGCAAGGTAGCGGACATGATCTACGCCCTCTGCTGCGCATTGCCGGGCCAGCTTGTCATGCTCGCGCAGGAAGGTTGGCAGCTTGAGCGTCTTGAGGTGGCTGGCGAGCAGCAGTTCGGGAGCTTGGCTGCTCATGCCGCTGCTCCGCCGGTCAACAGCCGCATGTACGAGCGCGCCGATGTTGTCTCCACTCTGGCCCTGGGCAGGTAGGGATAGATCGCCATGTCCAGTCGGGGCGGGCGGCGCTCCACCCGGCATAACAGGAGATGCTTCACCGCATCGAAGCCGATCGCGCCCATATCAAGGGCCTGCTTCACCGCGCCATGCAGATCGGCCAGAGCGAAGCTCTCCAGCAGGCGCAGTACCTGCACATATTCGCGCCGGCCATGCTTGCCCATGCGCGTCTCCATCAGCCGGCGCAGCGTTGTAAATACCTCGGGCAGGTCCCAGCCCTGCAATGGTGCGGCCTGATCGAGGGCATTGATCTTCTGTTCGATCAGGGGAAGGTAATGGATCGGATCGAAGATCACATCCTCGCGCTCGTAGCTGCGCACATGGCGGGCAATGATCTCGCCCCGGCAACCGATCACCACCTCGTCGACATAGCCCCTGATCCACACCTCCTGGTGGCCGAAGCGCACCGGCACCGAGTAATCGTTGGTCCGGTAACGCACCAGCGCCTGCGATGAGACCTGGCCGCTGGTCTGGTCACAGGCCTCGAAGGGGGAAGCCGGCAGTTCCTGCATCGCCGCCAGATCGCGCCGCAGCCTCTCGCCAATCGTCTCACTCTCGCCCCGCAGCCGGTCGTTCTGCCGTTTGCGGCATTGCTCCTCGAGCCACAGGTTGAACGCCTCCCATGTCGGGAACCGGGGGATCGGCACCATGAAGTTGCGCCGGCAATAGCCGACAAGGCCTTCAACGCCGCCCTTATCGTTACCCTTGCCGGGGCGGCCGTAACGATCACGGATCAGGTAGTGCGACAGGAAGGCGCTGAACAGCCTCGCGCGCAGCCGCGTCCCGTCAGGCAGGATCTTCGAGACCAGGCAGCGGTCGTTGTCGTAGACGATCGACAGCGGCACCGCGCCGAAGAACGCAAAGGCGTGGACATGGCCGTCCATCCAGGCCTCGGCAACGGCAGCCGGATAGGCGCGTACGTAGCAGGCGTCGCTGTGCGGCAGATCGAGCACGAAGAAGTGCGCCTTCTGCTCCACCCCGCCGATCTCGACCAGAGCTTCTCCAAAATCTGCCTGCCCATGGCCGGGTGCGTGTGCCAGCGGCACGAACATCTCCCGGCTGCGCTGATCCCGATCCCGGATGTAATCCTTGATGATCGTGTAGCCTCCGGTGAAGCCATGCTCTTCGCGAAGGCGATCGAACACACGCTTCGCCGTATGGCGCTGCTTGCGCGGGACCGACCGGTCCCCATCCAGCCAGCCGTCGATGATCGGTATGAACGCTTCCAGCTTCGGTCGCCGCACCGGGGCGCTGCGACGGTAACCGGGCGGCTCGGAATACGACAGCATCTTGCGGACCGTGTCGCGCGATATGTTGAAATGCTTCGCTGCCGCCCGGGCGCTCATGCCGCCCGCGCAGGCAAGACGAACCTTCAGGTAAAGTTCCACGGTGTAAATCCCTCATCCCTCCTCGCCAGCATCGCGAAAAGGGAAAAAGTGGACGACTTTTACGCCGCCCGCAGCAGCACTTCGCCGCCGCTACCGTGGTCTAATTTTGCACCGCCGTTCTCAAAAGGAGGCCGTCCCGCACTCGATCCGCAGAAGGTCGCCAAGATCGAGCGGCAACTCAAATCTGGCACTTCCATCAATGAGACCGCCCGCAAGCTCAAGGTCGGCGTCGGCACTGTCCATCGCATCAAGACTCGCATGGCCGAGGAAGCCATTGCTGCATGACCGTCCGATAAACTGCGGCTATATCTGCCTTCTCGTTGAGGAGCCTGTCATGCCAGATCGTGAGCCCAACATCATCACCTCGCCCCTGTCCTGCGCCATCACGCGCGATGACATCAGCGTCGAGGTCCACATCTATCGCCTCGAACACGAAACGCAGTGGGCGCTGGAAGTGGTGAACATCCATGGCACCTCATCGGTCTGGGACGATCCCTTCGATACCGATGAGGAAGCGTTCGCAGCCTTCGAGCAAGCCGTTGAGGAAGACGGCATGGAAACCTTCCTCGACGATGAGATCGATAATCCCACGCTTCACTAGTCTGGTCCGCATGAACCGCAAGCGCTTCGACTGCCCTGAATGCGAAACGAAAGCGGGCGTGCCGATTATCTACGGCTATCCCAGTCAGGGCCTCATCAAACGAGCCAAACGCGGTGAAGTCATCCTCGGAGGCTGCATGCAGGAAATCAATGCGCCAAACCGTTCCTGCCAAAACTGCGAACATCGATGGATCGACGATCAACGCAGCGTGTAGTCAAGCCGCTGGCGACAACGCTTGCGCATCGTCGCCCACGGCATGGCAACGGTCCTCAATCACGGTCCTGTAAGCGGACTCAAACTCACCACCACTGAATTGTCAGGATAAATCCCGCCATGACTGATCCTCATGACATCGATCCCGTTTCGAGTCCTGTAAGCGGCACCAGTTTTCCTAAAATCGTTGAAAAACAGCCTCTTGAGCAGGCTCCGTGCGACGATTGTAGCACAATGGTGTCGCACACAAGCCGCCCTGATCGTGCCTTAAAGCATTCAAAACAATCAAGAATCGCCTCTTCAAACTGTAGCACAGGTGTGTCGCACAGAAGGCATGTCTATCTTCGCCTGATCAAAGGCGAAGATGGGTCAAATCCAGCGCTGGGTATTCCACGTTCGCTATCGCATCGAAAAGCAATTGCGTGCTGAAACCCTTCCCATAGGTGTCAGCGACTGATGCCCCTCCCGAACCGAGTGGGGAAGTCCAACCACCCATGGCCAACACGATCTCCCGTTCGACCTTGGCTTCGCGCAGAGCGTCCCTGAATGAGTGGCGGAAACTGTGAAAGCAGGTTCGTTCATCCGCAGCATTGCAAGAGAGAAGGAAGCGGGCGAACCATTTCGAAAATCTGCTGGAATAATGCCCGTATCCATCGAGACTCAATTCAGGGAACAGCCTCGTGTCGCCAGCACGACGCCGCTCATCTACATACTGGGGCAATCCCATCCGAATGAGTTCAGGATGCAGCGGGACCAATCTCTCACTGGCGACGGTTTTGAGGTGCTTGTCGCCTGCTTCCCCTCGTCCAACGACAAAGCAAAGGATGCCTTCGACCTTTCGAACATCGGCAGTGTGGAGTTGGCAAATCTCGTTTTGCCGCATCCCCGACCATAGAGCGATTAGCGGAATCCAAAATCGTGCACGTCGAGGTTTTGCGTCGCCCGCGCATGCGAAACCAGCGCCATCATCTCGACAACCGCGATATATCGGCGCGTTGAAGATGCGTCGAAGCTGAACGGTCGAGAATGGCTTCCGTTTATCGCGACGAGCAACGAGGTCTGCAATGCGCAGACCCTTGGCTGGATTGCGGGTGATCTTCTCTTCTTTGACCGCCCAATTGAACAGCGTTGAGAGCTTATTCATATACTCGTTCACATTGGCTGGACTCATGGCTGGAATACCTTCCGCGCGAGCCTTTGCGGCCAATTCCCGCAAGGTGAGATCGGGCCACCTTTTGGAAGCGTTGGACGGCAGGGTTTGCAGCACTCCAAGTGCTTCGCGACACATCTCTCGCGTTATCGAAGCTGCGGGAATGTCGGTCTCGAAGATGCTCGCGAAGGCGGCGTAGGTCGTCCGATAGATCGCCTTGCTTTTCGCTGTGCGACTGGAAGTCGGGTCATCGAGATACTGGTTGGCGATATCCGAAAAGGTTTGTGGGGGAACGAGACGCTGCTCTTCTCGCTTGATCGACCCTGCCCGCGATTGCCTCTGCGGTATCTCGGACGGATCAAAGACATGCTGATCTCGAACAGCGTCAAATCGCTTTTCGATTTCGTAAGCGAGCATCCGCACACAGCGTATCGCCTCGGTGAACGAAGCCGTCCGCAACGAACGATTTATGTGCGTCGAGCCGATTCTCGAACGCAGATCGGCAGGAACGCGGACGCGATACTGATAGATGGCACCACGACGCCATAGCCCGACATGCCTTCTGTGCGACACACCTGTGCTACAGTTTGAAGAGGCGATTCTTGATTGTTTTGAATGCTTTAAGGCACGATCAGGGCGGCTTGTGTGCGACACCATTGTGCTACAATCGTCGCACGGAGCCTGCTCAAGAGGCTGTTTTTCAACGATTTTAGGAAAACTGGTGCCGCTTACAGGACTCGAACCTGTGGCCCCCGCATTACGAAATCAAATCAGGGCTTAAAGATAAGCTAGGGTTTTCAAGGGTGTTGTCATCCATTTTCGCAGCGGGAAAGAAATTACCCACCGATTACCCAAAGTCTGCAAATTCTTCTTGTCGGTGTCATCCTACCGAAAGCGCCTTCACAGGATGAGAGTTGAATTTTCGACCCGGCCTATGCCGCTTCGGGGGTACTGTGACAGTGATATCGCAATCCAAGGAATACGGCGCCCCTATGGCGCCCATGTAGGATAGTTGTTCAGAATTTCGAGATTGGCATACGGATTGATGCAAGCCTGATTATCGATGTATATTACTTCGTCATCTTGGCCGGATCGCAAACCATAATTTGTCATAGAAACAAAAGCACCCAAAATTCTACGCTCAAACAATAATATCTGTGCTTGATCGTCATCGGGAAGATATGGAGTAATTATATCCGTTATCCCGTGGTCGAGAGCTACTTCGTACGTTGCGGCCAACTTTCTCGTTGGGAATAGCCAAGGCTTGTCCCCCGTCACCGCTGATAGGAATCTATCAAGTTCGTCATTCGAGATTGGAACAGGTCCCAAATACCGTTCAAGCGTTTGCCGCAAAAGGCCAATTGGTGATGTTTTCGCTAAGGTCCAGCCGCCTATAGCGCTGACTGTTATCGCGGCTGCGGCAGTAGAGCCTAGAATGGCGCGTCGCGTAAAGTGGGTCATGCCAGCTTTCTCGCCGCCCGAAGTGAAAGTGCCGCTGCCGTGAGGCTCGGATTGGAGCAAGAGGAAGTAGGAAACACAGCAGTTCCTACAACCATCAAATTACGCAACCTATGATGTATCATATTGGCGTCAACAACCGACGCATCAGGATCGTTGCCCATCCTTAGTGTGCCTTGCAAATGGGATTCTGTTCCTCTGATCCCGCGATCTTCGATTTTTTCGATCGGCAATGCCCTCAAGACATCCTCTAATCGTGAACGCGCCAATTCCATGCCCTGCAAGGCGTAATCAGATGGACCATGATACTCCACATAGGCCTGATCCTTAGCATTGAGGATCACACGATTGTGGTCCTCGAGCAAATCTTCGGTCACGATCGTCAGCGGCAAGATTTGACGAAGACGACCGACTTCGGCGCGCAGCCCGTGCTTCCAGCGATTTTCGAAGTAGATTAGCGCTGCACCATGGGTTCGACGATGCTCGCCGTCGTAGAGACTGTAATTCAATCCGGTTGTGATTGTGCTGCCATCAAAATTATCCACCCCGTCCAGCATGGCTTCAAATTCCGCACCATAGGATTCGTGCAGTCCCAATCCAACTTTTCCTCCGCCAAGATCGGACCGCAGGAGGATCGCTGGGCTTTGAATGGCATTGGCCCCTAATACGAAAAGGTCGCCTGCTACCCGGTAGTCGCGATTACCCGCGCGAAAATTTACGGCTGAAATAGTATTGCTTGTGTGTTCGAAGCTGCGGACTTCTGCCTCGGTTACGACCTCGACACGATCATTTGCAAACAGGTGCATTAGGCCATTATTTGCAGTAAATTTCGCATTCACCGGACACAACCAGCAACGCATTGAAGCGCAACAAGAACTGCGTTGTTCAGTTGGCAGACGGGCACGCGCGGTTGGCATGGCAAAATGCAAGTCGGGGCTCGCATCTTTCATAATCCGGTCAGGCTTGGAAAGATTGTGAGGGGGCTGAGGAAAGGGGGCAGAACGGGGCAGACATAGGTGCATGTCGTTGTCCCCTGACACCGACATAATGTCCTCCGCCGAGACGTAGAAGGGCTCTAGCTCATCGTAACTGATCGGCCAGTCGGAACCGATTCCATATTTCGATTGGAGAACGAAATCACTGGGATGCAATCTGGGCGTCTGTGCAAACCAACAATTTGTTCCGCCACCCAAACCGATTGTATAATTCCAAGACTTCTTGGAATTTGTACTGTAGGTCTCTGACGGTGAAGTCGGCGTATTTTTCTGATTATCCCACTGCCAGTCGTAGGTGTTATGCTGACCCCACTCTAGAACCAAGATATTTTTGAACCTTCTATTTTTTATTATCTCGCTAAGGAAGAATGAAGAGCCAAAACCTGATCCAACGATAATAGCATCATATGTGGCACCACTCAATTTGCTGGCGTCTGACAGGATCATTCTCGTTCCTTGTTCCGAATGGTGACAAATATCGGACTGGTTCAGATGGTTATGGATAATTGGCTATCTGAACGGAAGACGAAATAGCCAATATAGCAGAACTTTCTTCAAACCGCTTGACAAGCAGTTGACGTTAATAGGGCTGCCAACTTGCCAATCTCGGTCGGATGTTCATGCCGAGAAAAAATCGTATCCATTGTGATCGAGGGTTGATCGGGTGAGGTGGCACTCATCTGCCGGGGACGCGCCCAGCTTGGATAGATTGGAACTTTTAAGCTGCAGATTGTTCGCCCAAACGAATGGCATCCAACGCATTTCACATAACGCCCGTTCTCGAGCCGGCCGTACCGAGCGCGGCACCTCGAATGCAGTTGGCAAGTGTCTCTCTCGACCAGAATGCCATTTAAGCAAATCTTCAGGAGCGGCTGGTAGTCTGCCCTAGAAGACAACGGCTGCATGCATCCAAGCGAGATTTAATAGGTGAACTACCGCGTTCAACATTTCTGTGACTGGCTTGAACGTATTGATTGCTTAGCGCACATCGCTGATCGACCGGAGTTCGGTTTCTTCGCTGATATGAGCGAGGATGAATTGATTGCTGCTGAGCAGGAGCTTGTGCGCAGGCTCGCAGTGGCCGGAACAGAGCAGGACGTTCGTTGTGCTTTTCTGGCCGGGCCGGACGTTTTTGAATGTGTCGCCCATAACGACCAGTAACTAAGGCTTCCGTCTGACGGCCCATACAAGACCAGATGCTGCCGACAGAGCGAGGGCTAAAGCGACCACCATCGCGGGATCGAGAATAAGCATAGAAAGCCTCCGATTCGTTCGAGGCACCTCATGTTCACTATTTGTTCGATGTAGGACAGCTAGGCCGTAGACTCATAAACGCGAAGCCACAGGCGCATTGAAGCCAGTTGGACCATGGCCAGGAAGTTTTCGGCCAGCTTGTCATAGCGTGTTGCGACCCTGCGGAAGTGCTTCAGCTTTGAGAAGAAGCGTTCGATCAGGTTGCGCTCACGGTACAGCCATGTGCTAAAATAGGGTTTCGACCGCCGATTGGCCTTGGGTTTGAGAACGGCGGTGCAAAATTAGACCACGGTAGCGGCGGCGAAGTGCTGCTGCGGGCGGCGTAAAAGTCGTCCACTTTTTCCCTTTTCGCGATGCTGGCGAGGAGGGATGAGGGATTTACACCGTGGAACTTTACCTGAAGGTTCGTCTTGCCTGCGCGGGCGGCATGAGCGCCCGGGCGGCAGCGAAGCATTTCAACATATCGCGCGACACGGTCCGCAAGATGCTGTCGTATTCCGAGCCGCCCGGTTACCGTCGCAGCGCCCCGGTGCGGCGACCGAAGCTGGAAGCGTTCATACCGATCATCGACGGCTGGCTGGATGGGGACCGGTCGGTCCCGCGCAAGCAGCGCCATACGGCGAAGCGTGTGTTCGATCGCCTTCGCGAAGAGCATGGCTTCACCGGAGGCTACACGATCATCAAGGATTACATCCGGGATCGGGATCAGCGCAGCCGGGAGATGTTCGTGCCGCTGGCACACGCACCCGGCCATGGGCAGGCAGATTTTGGAGAAGCTCTGGTCGAGATCGGCGGGGTGGAGCAGAAGGCGCACTTCTTCGTGCTCGATCTGCCGCACAGCGACGCCTGCTACGTACGCGCCTATCCGGCTGCCGTTGCCGAGGCCTGGATGGACGGCCATGTCCACGCCTTTGCGTTCTTCGGCGCGGTGCCGCTGTCGATCGTCTACGACAACGACCGCTGCCTGGTCTCGAAGATCCTGCCTGACGGGACGCGGCTGCGCGCGAGGCTGTTCAGCGCCTTCCTGTCGCACTACCTGATCCGTGATCGTTACGGCCGCCCCGGCAAGGGTAACGATAAGGGCGGCGTTGAAGGCCTTGTCGGCTATTGCCGGCGCAACTTCATGGTGCCGATCCCCCGGTTCCCGACATGGGAGGCGTTCAACCTGTGGCTCGAGGAGCAATGCCGCAAACGGCAGAACGACCGGCTGCGGGGCGAGAGTGAGACGATTGGCGAGAGGCTGCGGCGCGATCTGGCGGCGATGCAGGAACTGCCGGCTTCCCCCTTCGAGGCCTGTGACCAGACCAGCGGCCAGGTCTCATCGCAGGCGCTGGTGCGTTACCGGACCAACGATTACTCGGTGCCGGTGCGCTTCGGCCACCAGGAGGTGTGGATCAGGGGCTATGTCGACGAGGTGGTGATCGGTTGCCGGGGCGAGATCATTGCCCGCCATGTGCGCAGCTACGAGCGCGAGGATGTGATCTTCGATCCGATCCATTACCTTCCCCTGATCGAACAGAAGATCAATGCCCTCGATCAGGCCGCACCATTGCAGGGCTGGGACCTGCCCGAGGTATTTACAACGCTGCGCCGGCTGATGGAGACGCGCATGGGCAAGCATGGCCGGCGCGAATATGTGCAGGTACTGCGCCTGCTGGAGAGCTTCGCTCTGGCCGATCTGCATGGCGCGGTGAAGCAGGCCCTTGATATGGGCGCGATCGGCTTCGATGCGGTGAAGCATCTCCTGTTATGCCGGGTGGAGCGCCGCCCGCCCCGACTGGACATGGCGATCTATCCCTACCTGCCCAGGGCCAGAGTGGAGACAACATCGGCGCGCTCGTACATGCGGCTGTTGACCGGCGGAGCAGCGGCATGAGCAGCCAAGCTCCCGAACTGCTGCTCGCCAGCCACCTCAAGACGCTCAAGCTGCCAACCTTCCTGCGCGAGCATGACAAGCTGGCCCGGCAATGCGCAGCAGAGGGCGTAGATCATGTCCGCTACCTTGCTCGGCTTGTCGAACTGGAACTGATCGACCGGGAACGCCGGATGGTCGAGCGCCGGATCAAGGCCGCGCGGTTCCCGGCCGCCAAGAGCCTCGACAGCTTCGACTTTGCCGCCATTCCGAAGCTCAACAAGATGCAGGTGCTCGAACTGGCGCGTTGTGACTGGATTACCCGTCGCGAGAACGTCATCGCCCTTGGCCCGTCGGGGACCGGCAAGACCCATGTCGCGATCGGTCTTGGCCTGGCGGCCTGCCAGAAGGGCCTGACGGTCGGGTTCATCACTGCTTCCGCGCTGGTCAGCGAGATGATGGAGGCACGCGACGAACGCCGCCTACTGCGCTTACACAAGCAGATGACCGGCTATAAGCTTCTCATCATCGATGAGCTGGGGTTCGTGCCCCTCTCCAAAACCGGCGCGGAACTGCTGTTCGAGCTGATCTCACAGCGCTACGAACGCGGCTCGACGCTGATCACCAGCAACCTGCCGTTCGACGAATGGACCGAGACGTTCGGTTCCGAGCGCCTGACAGGCGCGCTCCTCGACCGGCTCACCCACCACGTCAGCATCCTCGAGATGAACGGCGAGAGCTATCGCCTGGCCCAGAGCCAGGCACGCAAAGCACGTCCCAACCCCTGACAGAAACGGCAATCCGGGTGTTGGCGACCCCCGCTCGGGCTACGCCCTCCCGGCGCTCGCCAACACCCGGATCAAGTGGCCTGGTTTTGCTCCGCCCAATGGACGACTTTTACGCCGCCGTTGACATGGGTGGGATGTTGGCGAACGCGCCTTTATCGCGGAGAGATGCCCGGATGCGGTCGGCATCATAGGCCTTGTCCGCCAGCACGATTGTTCCGGCACCAACATGGCCAAGCAGATTATCGGCGGCTTGGCCGTCGTGGCTTTGCCCGGCGGTCAGGCTCAGTCGGATCGGGAGGCCTTGCCCATCGACGACCGCGTGGATTTTGGTCGTGAGCCCGCCTCGGGTGTGGCGCGACGATCTGGGTGAGAAGAGCGCGACTATCAGGATAAGAAGTTGATTGTCGCGGCGCGACAGTTTGTGGTCATTTTGATTGTCGCTGGCAAGGTTTATCGGTCGTCCTGATTGTCGCGGACGGCCTCCAGGACCTTTGGCGTTGTGAACGCTGCGGGTCGTCCTGGTCCTGATCGCCGGGTTTCAGCGGTTTTGCGTCGGTAACTTTCGACGTTCATCTCGAAGATCGTCGCGTGATGAACGAGCCTGTCGACAGCGGCGAGCGTCATGGCCGGATCGGGGAAGACCCGGTTCCATTCGCCGAAGGGCTGGTTGGCGGTGATGAGCAGCGAGCGTCTTTCGTATCGGGCGCTGATCAGTTCGAACAGGACCGAGGTTTCGGCCTGGTCGCGGCTGACGTAGGCGAAGTCGTCGAGCACCAGCAGATGGTATTTGTCGAGCTTCGCCAACGCGGATTCCAGCGCAAGTTCGCGGCGTGCGACCTGGAGCCGCTGCACAAGATCGGATGTTCGGGTGAACAACACCCGCCAGCCATTTTCCACGAGAGCAAGGCCGATGGCGGAAGCCAGATGCGTCTTGCCGCCGCCTGGCGGCCCGAACAGGATCAGATTGGCGCCCTGTTCGAGCCATCCGTCACCTGCGCACAGGGCCATGACCTGCGCCCTGGAGATCATCGGAACGGCATCGAACGCGAAGGTGTCGAGGGTTTTCCCGGCGGGAAGATGGGCCTCCTTCAGGTGGCGCTCCATTCGCCGCTGGTCGCGCTCGGCTATTTCGTGCTCGGCCACCGCGGCAAGGAACCGGGCCGCAGGCCAGCCTTCCTTATCGGCCCGCGCGGCGAAGTCACCCCACATGTGCTTGATCGCGGGCAGGCGCAGTTCGTTCAGCATCAGGCTGAGCCGCTGGGCGTCGATCGCCGGGTCCGCGCTCATGCCGCTTCTCCGAGGCCGATCAGGCTGTCGTAGGAAGCCAGTTCGCCGAGCTCGACCACCACTTCGGGCAGCGCTGCCGGATCTGGCGAGAACCGGGCGCGCAAGGCGGCGATGTCCGGGGTTCGCCCTGCGACAAGGTCTGCTTGGAGAAGGCCCGCCAGTTCTGCCTCGCAGGCCCGCTCGTGCGCCATGGCAAGCAGGTCGACGATGATCCGGCAGGCACTGCGTTCTCCTTCGCATTCCAACAGGTGCTCGAACATCCGCCGGTAGGCCTCTCGCGGGAACAGACTATCGCGGTAGACCAGTCCCATGAGCGCCATTGGCTTGCGCCTGAGCGAGTGGATGACGTGCCGGTAATCGACGATATGGCCATGCTTGCCATTGCTGCCGGCGCGGCCGCGCACCAGCGTCATCAGCCGGGTGCCGCCCAGGAACAGGTCGATCCGGTCATCGTAAAGCCGGGCCCTGAGCCGGTGGCCGATCAGACGCGAAGGAACGGTGTAGAACACCTTGCGCAGCGTGAACCCGCCCGACGAAGTGACGGTGACCAGAACTTCCTCGTAATCACTTGTGCGCACGTCAGGCAGCGGCTGCAAGGCGCGGCGCTCCGCATCGATCGAGGGGGCATGACGCCGGTTGCGTGCGGTCACGACCTCGTCAATGAACCGCCGGTAGGCGGCAAGGTCGGTGAAGTCGCTGCTGCCCCTTAGCAGCAGGGCATCCCTGATCGCAGCCTTGATGTGGCCGTGGGCGCTCTCGATCGAGCCATTCTCGTGGGCTACGCCAGTGTTGTTGCGGGTCGGCTCCATCCCGTAATGCTGGCACAGCGCATCGTACCGCCGGGTAAGGTCGGCACGGGCATCGGCGCCGATATTGCGGAACGCTGCCGACAGGCTGTCGGTGCGGTGGAGCCGGGGCACGCCGCCTGCCGACCACAAGGCATTCTGCATCCCTTCGGCGAGCGCGACGAAGCTCTCGCCGCCCAGGATCACATGGGCATGCTCGAAGCCGCCATGGATCAGCCGGAAGTGATAGAGCATATGCTCCAACGTCTCGCCGACAACGGTGACGCCCAGATCGGCCATCGCGGTAAAGTCCGACAAGCCGAGTCGGCCGGGTTCGTGCACCTGGCGGAACATGACCTCGCGCTCAGGCCCATGAATCGCCCGCCAGCCCCTGATCCGCCGCTCCAATGTCCGACGCGCAAACGGCAGATCGCCGTGCCGACGGCGCAGTTCCTCGAAGATCGCGATCGGGCGAAGAGCGGGCGCGGCTTCCAGTAGCGGCACAACCTCTTCCTCGAATATCCCGGCGAGCGGATCGGGACGTCGCCGCTCTCGCGGTGTCTTCGCCTGAGAAGGCAGCGTTGCCCGCTCCAATAGCCGGTAACCCGTCGCCGTGCTGAACCCCGCCTTCGCCGCGGTAACGGTGACGGGATCGTTCCTTCTGATGTTCATGAAAAGCCTCATCTGATGATCGGTTATGTGACGGCCAGGCACACGGCAGGTCCTCCTCCCGGGAAAACCCAACCATACCTGACGCCGCGATCATCTTCGGCCTCCCCACAAAGGGGCGCTCCGGTGTGTCGGGATCGGCTCCGGGCTACGCCCTACGCCAACCCCGACACACCAGATTCTCATCTTGATTGTCGCGCATTCTCACCGTGAATGTCGCGCGACACTCGGGAGCGACCGAGACAATGATCTCGATCCCCCTTTTTGCCGTCGCGGCCTGTTGGTGGGCGCGAATGGAAGTGCTGTCGATCATCTGGATATCGCCGTCTTGGGCAGCGGTAATGGCGTCCATCATCCGATCCCATACACCAGCTTTTCGCCAGCGCACGAAACGGTTGTAGCAGGTGGTACGTGGGCCGTAACGCTCGGGCAGATCGCGCCACGGCGCACCGGAACGAAGCACCCAGAATATCCCGTTCAGAACGCGCCGATCATCGACTCGAGGCACGCCACGAGGCTTGTTGGGCAGCAGCGGTTCGATCACGCGCCATTCAAAGTCGGTCAGGTCATATCGGCTCATGTGGAGCCTGAATCAGATTCCGCCGTCGAATAAAAGGTCCTAAGTTCGGATTGCATACGGCGACGAGGTGCCAATGACGGACTTTAAGGTGATCGACGTCCCAGGAATGCTGAGTGTTCCGGTGAGTTCCTATGACGCTGACGGCAACCAAATCCCCGACGATGGAGAATGGCACCGTCACGTTTCCACAAGTCTATATGTATTTGCAGAGCTATTGGCCGCCAAGGGGCTCACACCGGGAAGGAGTGTTATCGCCCGCTCACCCGATCTCGTGATCAAATGGTCCGAGTTGAACGATGTGGGCCAAGCCTTTGTGAAAACGGCTTTCGACAAATGGCTTATACCAAGGCGCGCTGAGGCTGACTCACGCCGGGGATTCCCAAGTTGATGATTTTCTGATTCACCATGGCAAGCACAGGAGGCTTGCGATGGCGGCAGCGATTGAGATTAGATCTGACTACACTTCGACGGATTTGCGAGGGCTTGCGCGACGATGCGATGATGCCGATCAGGTCCGGCGCCTATTGGCCATTGCGCTGGTTCTTGACGGCGGGAGCCGCAGCGAAGCGGCGAAGATTGCCGGCGTGACGCTGCAGATCGTGCGCGACTGGGTTCTGCGCTTCAACGAGGGTGGCCCCGACGGTCTTGCCACTCGCAAGGCTCCGGGGCGGGCTTCGATCTTGAATGACGATCAGCGCGCCCGGCTGGCCGAGATCGTCGAGGCGGGCCCGATCCCCGCGTCGCATGGCGTAGTGCGTTGGCGGCTGTGTGATCTGGCGCAGTGGGTCTGGGACGAATTCGAACTGTCGGTCACGCGCCACACTCTTGGGCGCGAACTGCGTGCGATGGGTTATCGCAAGCTCTCGGCCCGACCCCGCCATCGCGGCCAGAAGCGTGAAGACATTGCCATTTTTAAAAAGAGTTCGCTGCCCGCCTGGCGCAAATCAGATGCAGCCTCCCGCAAGGAACGCCTGTAGAGCTATGGTGGCAGGATGAAGCCCGTATCGGTCAGCAGACCAAGCTCACGCGGCGCTGGGCGAAGCGCGGCACGAGACCGTCGGCGCCCAAAGATCAGCGGCGCTCTTCAGCCTGGCTCTTCGGCGCGATCTGTCCCGCTGAAGGCAAGGCTGCCGGCATCGTCATGCCCCGGTGCAACAGCGAAGCGATGAGTATGCATCTGGAGGAAATCGCCTTCCATATCGCGCCGGGCGCCCACGCCGTACTGATCCTCGACCAGGCTGGATGGCACGGATCGGCCGAACTGATCGTTCCGCCCAACATCACGCTGATGCCGCTGCCGCCACGATGCCCTGAACTGAACCCGGTCGAGAACCTGTGGCAGTTCATGCGCGACAACTGGCTGTCGAACCGCATCTTCAAATCCTACGACGATATCGTCGACCACTGCTGCTTCGCATGGAACAAGCTCGTCGATCAGCCGTGGCGCATCATGTCCATTGGAATGCGACAATGGGCTCATGGGTTCTGATCAGCGCGCCTTGGTATTAGATCGATCGACGACATCCGAACGACCGAAGCTACGATGGTCCAAAAGCTGGAAAAGCGTTGGCAAAAATTCGCTGCGCAGCAATCCGTGTCGTAGCCCGCTTTATGGGTTCACGACCTAATTTCGGCCTGCAGGTTTCAGTTCGTGCAATTTTTGACCAATCTCGGTCCAAAGCTTAACCCCGCCGTCGTCACCTTCGGCTTCAAACTTTCGACAACGTCCCGCGACATACGTCGCAGCGGCCGCACCGTGCTTTTTCTCGAGAAGGAGCGCTGCCATCCAAAGCTCTTTATCGCGGGTAATCGGCATCACGACTATCCGAATACAGTCGTCAATGCTGCGACAAGCATGAGGATACCGAGCAAAGTGGCTTCCAACTCCAGCTTCCACGCGTTTTGCTCTTCGTTTGCCCGCTCTTCGTCAGTCAGCCAGTCGCGCATTTGATATCACTTCCGCTCTTCCAATCTTAGGGTACAGTTTCAAAGGAATGTCATGTTCGCAAGCCTGCTCCTTCTTCAAGCCATTGTCCCTGCTGGACAGACCTTTGAATGCACACCAATCCGCGTCTGGGATGGCGATGGACCGGTTTGGTGCAAAGAAGGGCCGCGCATAAGGCTTTCAGGCATCGCTGCACGCGAAATGGACGGCAGTTGCCGCAGCAACCAGCCCTGTCCAGCCGCCGATGCAAGCGAAGCAAGGGACTACTTGGTTGCACTGGTCGGTCAACCCTATGGTAAATCTCGCGAAGGCCATGTGCTAGTTTCCGGACCAACCATGACGTGTGTGTCTGACGGTTCAGGTGGCGGCAGTCGTACAGCCGCTTGGTGCGTTTCGCCTTTAGGCGGCGACCTTTCCTGTGCCATGCTCAATAGCGGATTTGCTCTTCGTTGGGATCGCTATTGGCGCGGTCATAAATGTTGACTGTAGTAAAAGTGGGAGGATTGCAGGTGCAAAGTCGTCGGTCGCCCCGTTCCCCGCAACGCAAATTCAATTACTATGGCATGGGTGGACGCCGACGCAGACGACGTTTCCCTATCAAACTCGCCTTAACTGCAGCGATTGCGGTTGCACTCGCCATAACAACCGTGGTGCAATGGATCGACGGCAGGACCGACACTTCATCTCAAAGATTTATCCACTCTGAGACCAGCGTCTATTATCGGTACTGTTCCGAGGCACAAAATGCGGGCGCAGCCCCTCTCTATCGAGGTTCTCCCGGCTACCGACCAGACCTTGACGCTGACGGCGACGGAATCGCATGCGAACCCTACCCTTGAAAAGGCACTATGGGGGAGGCGCGACGTCCAGGCCGCACCTCCCCTGTCTAAGTTCAGAAGCTCATGCCAACTGCCACAAGCGCGTTGTGACGGCTGAAATCGCTTTCGTAGTTGGAATAGCGATATTCAAGCTTACCGAACATGTTTTCGCTGAAGTTGAGACGATAACCAGCGCCAAGGCGGAAACCGTCGCCGTTGTCACCTTCGCTGAAGCTATCGACACCGTCGTCGTAGGTGGCTTTGATGCGAGCGTTTGTATAACCGCCGAGAACATAAATCTGGCTGGCTTCGCCAAGCTTTGTCCCGATGCGACCGACTACGGCCAGATCCCGGCCGGTTTTGACGCAAACTTCATCGTCAATCGACAGAACATCGCTCACACAGGCCTTGGTCGTGCTATCGTCGATGCTCCCTTCGACGCCGACAAACCAGTTGTCAGTCAGGGCAAAGTCATAACCGATGGCGCCACCATACGCGACGCCTTCTTCAGACTCGCCTTCGACCGAAACGCTGTCCAAACCTGCCTGCACCTGGACATAGGCCTGTGCGTGGGCAGCGGCCGGAAAAGCGACCACTGCTGCTGCAGCGACTACAGCGATTTTCTTCATAACTACTCCTCATTGAACAATGCCGCACTGTTTTGTGTTTACGCGGCGAGGAGCGCCTCTAGTTGAAAATCGCGCTTGCGCAACTTCGTGATTTATTTATCAACAGGTTGTATTTATTATATTTATGTTAATCTCGATCGGCCAGACTTAACGGGGCATGAGTTCCAGGGTCAGAAGTGCATCGCCCCATTACATATTTCGGCACGTCAATTCCTGACCACATTTTGTGGCCAGGAATCCAACCGCAATCTATCGCTAGAAGCGAATAGAGAAGTTACTCAACCTGCTGTCGAATTGAGCAGATTCTAGCGCCGATCAGCAGGTTGCACAAATCACGCCGGGAGCGATTTGCTTTCTAGCATTTTCGTTTACGACTTCCGACTTGGGTGCTGAACCGCTAGTTGTAGCCAGCGGCGTCTCTTGAATGACCGGGCTTGCTACATTCTCAGGAGCCGTCGTAGTCGAGTTTACTACCGGGGCAGCGCTCGGCGCGGCCGATGGAGCAGTGTCTGTCAATGCGCCCATAACGAACAATGCTTCATCAATTCGCTCCCACGCGTTTCGATATACTTCCCCGTCCAAAATCGGCTTTTCCTGCTCGTTTGAACGCCCCCATGAACCGGAACTTCTTTTCGAGTTTACAAAATTCAAGCGGATTTTAGTCGAACCATTAGGCATTTGCATTAAGAATGCCGTGACACGAGTGTTGCCGTGTGCCTGCATACCCCCAAGCGCGTCAAAAAATCCCGTCTTGTTTTCGACCGGGCTAGCAGCGGTGATGAAGCCGCTTGAAACGTCGGCTGATTCGACAATGTACCCGAAGTCCTGGATCACCGTCATGATAGCGCCGAACGCAGTACCTTTATCAACCTCAAACTCTCGAGCTTGAATAGCCTGCAACTCCATTGGAGTGAGGTCGCCCTTTTTTGCTGCAGCAGGTGTTCCACCCAAAATTGCTCCCATAAGAGCAAAGTAAACCAGTTTCTTAAACATCACCCGCCCCTTAAAAATCGCTTGTCCGACTTCTAAAATCGGAAACCACATCTTTATCATCGAACTTTATTATAAGCGTCATCGTGCGACTTGTGGATGAGAAGCCAGATGCAGAGGAGCCTGCTCCGACCAAGAGAATCGTCCAAAAACTCCCTGACGAACTCGATTGGGAAACCTGCGCATGCCGTTGGTAGCTCCAAACCTCTTGCCCGCTTGCATCGCGTGTCGTCACGTTCGGGGCGCCAAAAACCTCAAGAACTTCCGTCTTGGTGGTCTGCCCTACTGCCAGATTCATTTGCACATTGCCCTGCGTGAGCGCACTGTTGCGATTGTCGACTGGTGCTGGCGTAGCTGCGCACGCGTTTAGGGTTAGCAGCCCAACGGCTGCCAAAATAACCTTGGCTTTCATGTTTACCCTCCAGCCGTCCCCCTGACGGCAATCGCCAACTTGTCCTGCAAGAACTGTAAGTCAAGATAGCAACTGACTAATTCCCGATTTGAGACTACGGCCTACTCACACCCAATCCCGTCATTATCACGGTCGAGGTGTCGGCCATAACCCGGTTTTCCCCGCCGGACAGGCGCAGCACCAGCCGCACGTGCCGCAGCACAGTTCGGGTACGCACTCCCAGCGCTTAATCGGCTTACAGGAGCGGGCGAACTGCTTTGGCCACTGGGAGCTCTATGGCAGTGCCGTCCTCCGTTTTTACGATCGTTGTGACAGCCGTCCGAAGCCAGTCCACCAGGATGGGCGAAGGCGACACCAGAGACAGGTGGAACCGAAAGCAGCGTCAACGCCGCCAGTGCCAATCCCAAACTTCTCATCGTTCACCCTCGCCGTTTCCTGTGCCTGCCTCCTAGCGTTGATTTCCAACAAACTGGTCAGCAAAACTGCTTAACTTCCGACAAACACCGGATCAGCTTACGCCGTGCGATCGGTAGCTCCCGTCAGTCAACTTTTCCCAATGATGCCGATCGGCGCTTGGACCGCAGCCTGCGCTCAGCGTGAGGCCGACATGTTTCGGATCAAAATTTAGGCTCGTCAGCGTTTTAACGATCGTGCTTCCGTCGTTGTGACCTCCAGCTATGCAGGCGTGGATCAAGACGACTGCGCGGTCATGCTTGTTGCTGGTTGATCCAACCTCGGCGTCGAGCGCGCGAAGACCGGCGATGAATTCAGGCGTTACATCATTCATTGATTTCTCACTTTCAAAAAAAAAAAGATGCAGAAGATGGACCGGACTCGAGCTCCCGCGAAGGAAACCCGAGCCCGGTAAGTGGTTAGATCGTCTGCGGCTGGTCACCGCGTAGCTTAGCTGCCCCCGCTTCTACGGCGGCAAGCAACGTATCGTCGGCAAGGTGGCTGTAGCGCATGGTGGACTGGTGATCGGCGTGACCAAGCACCTTTCCGACCGCGAACAGGTTGATTCCTGCGTTGATCATGAAAGAGGCGGCAGAATGCCTCAGGTCATGCAGCCGAAGGTCGGGCATTCCCGCTTCCCTGCGCACCCAGTCCCAAGCTGTCTTCAGACCGACGAACGGCTTGCGAGTTTTCGGGTTGGGAACGAGGTAAGGACACTTTTCAAAGCGAGGCAGCCCCTCGATCACCTCGATCGCCGCTTTTGACAGCGGAACATACCTTGGCTTGCCGGTCTTGCTGTCTGGTATCAGCCAAGACTGCCTTTCGACATCGACGTGCTGCCACTCTGCCGTCAGCAGTTCGTTGCGCCTTGCCCCCGTCAGCAACAGCAAGGCAATAATGTTTCGCAGCTGCGGGTTCTTCGATCGACCCGCTGCGGCCAAAAGCTTATCGGCCTCATCCGAAGACAGAAACCGTTCCCGCTTGTTGTTGAAGCGCTTGCGGGGGACTGCCTTGACCGGATTGCGCTCGCAGCCCGGTATGTTCCACTTCAGGCCGAGTTCGAACGATCGGCTGAACAGGACGCGAAGCTTTTCGACTGTGGCAGGAGCGAGGGTTTGCCCCTTCTCCGCCAGCCACTGGCTGATGGCTTGCGGTTTGATTTCGTCCAGCCGCAGCTTACCCCAACGCGGGATAATGTGACGGCGCATATACATTTCGGTCGTTCCGTAACTGCGTTGGTAGGTTTCGGCGTCGGCGAGGTGCTGCTTCGCCAAGTCGCCATACAGCGGAATGGCTTTGTGCTTTGCCTTCTTGGCGGCTGGATCTTCGCCCAGCACTACCTCCGATCGCAGCGTTCTGGCCTTCTTCCGGGCCTGATCGAAGGTGATGTCGGTGTAGCCGCCGATTTTGTGCTGCTTTTGGCGGTTAGAAGCATCAAGGTAACGCAGGTAGTACGTCTTTCCGCCATTCGGGCGGACTTCCAGTACAAAGCCGGTTGTCTGTGTGTCGTAATAGTCTACCCGCTTCTTGGTCGGTGGACAGGTGGCGATCGCGCAAAACGCGGCATCAAGCTTATGCTTGGGCATGGTATGATTTCCTTGTGAGATTGGGTTTGACGCCCAGCCGCTGACAGCCCCGGAGAGGCACAGCTGGCGGGCGCGGATGGGGTGGGTATCGGGCAGCACGAAACGGTCCACAGTCGCCAACTCTGGGCCACGGTGGGGCAGGCTGCGCACGAGAGCAGGGTGGGGTTTCGTCGGCGGAAACATGCTCGGACGAAATGGGGGCAGACGCTTGCCCACCCCCTGCCGCCTAATCAGTACTCGTCCTCCGGCGCGATTGGCTTTGCGGCTGGCGGCGCTTCCTTTACCGGTAGAGCGGGTGAAGCCGGTGACTCGGGAAGCGAAGTTTGGACGCCTCCCTCTACGACGATCACTCGCCAAGCCGTCCGTTCTGAATTTTCGACCCGCTGCAACATAAATCCGCCTAGGCCGTAAACTCATAAACTGACTTGCGCGGCGCGGGCGCGGTTGATTCAAGGCTTCGGGAAGGAGCTTTGGATGACGCGTCGTAGATTTGAACTGACCGATGATGAGTGGCTGGTGATCGAGCCGTTGTTGCCGAACAAGCCTCGCGGGGTTCCGCGTGTGGATGACCGGCGGGTCATCGACGGGATATTGTGGCGCTTTCGCACGGGCAGTCCTTGGGCTGATATTCCCGAGCGCTATGGCCCACATACCACCTGCTACAACCGTTTCGTGCGCTGGCGCAAAGCCGGTGTGTGGGACCGCCTTCTCGAAGCGGTGAGCCAAGCCTTCGACGGCGAGTTGGTCATGATCGACAGTTCTTCCATCCGGGTCCACCAGCACGGTGCGACCCTAAAAAGGGGGACCCAAATCGCTGCATGGGACGTTCCCGGGGCGGTTTGACAACCAAGATCCATGCCCTGGTTGATGGTCGCGGCCTGCCGATCCAACTGCATCTGTCCGAAGGCCAGGCGAGCGATTGCCGTGAGGCCGAGAGGCTGCTGGCCGCCGTGCCGAACGCCACCACCTTTCTCGCCGATAAGGCTTATGACAGCGATGCCATTCGCAGTCAGATCACCGCGCAGGGTGGCTTCGCCAACATCCCAGTCAAGCGCAATCGTCGCAAAGGCTTCGCGTTCAGCAGCTTCCTGTATCGCTACCGTAATCTGGTCGAGCGTTTCTTCGGGAAACTCAAAAACGCCAGAGGCTTGGCCACCAGATACGACAAACGAAGCGATAACTTCCTCGCTGCCATCAAGCTCTTCTGCACACGCCTATGGATCGCCGCTAATGAGTCTACGCCCTAGCACTACTTTGGCAGATTTTTTGGTGTCGGGTCAGATATGCAGCGACCGCAGTGCGGGCATGGCCGATCCGGTGGCTTGGAGAAGCGGTCAATGATGGCCTGTCTGATCGCTGGTAAGCTCGGCTGTGGAGGCGGACCGGCAGTCCTTTTTTTCCCCCTTGGCCTGCTTGAGGCGCTGGGTCTGCAAGAAGGCCAGGGCGATCATGGACATCAGCGCGTGTCGGTGCAGCCCCTTCCATGATCTACCCTCGAAGTGATCGAGGCCGAGTTCTTCCTTGAGTTGCTGATGCCCCTGCTCACAGACCCAGCGGGCCTTGATGGCGCCGGCAAGCTGCCTGATTGGCGTGCTGGCAGGCAGGTTGGAGAGGTAGTATTTGCGCTCGCCAGTCGAGCGATGCTCCCCGACCAACCACACCTCCTCGCCGGGCAGATGTTGCGCACCCATGTCCCGGATGCGCTGGGGCGGACCATCGGCGACACGCACGCGAACGGCAGCGAACCGCGCCGAGAGTGGCCCTTTGGTACCGCGCCGCCAACTCACCTTGCGCCACCTTGCCATCTCCAGCATTGCCTTGGCGGATATCGATTTCGCGTCGGGGATGGCGTTCTTGCGAGGGCGACCTCTTCCAGCGATCGGGAAGATCATCCCAACATCGGCGGGGTAGACCTTCTGTCTGAAAGGTATGCCCACCGCCCATGCAAGCCCGCGCTCACTCAGCCCCTGTCGGAACGGTGCGGACATGCCATAGCCCGCATCCGCCAGGACACAGCCGAAACGAACACCCGCAGCGCCGACCCGATCGATCTCAGCGAGCGCGATCTCGGGCTTGGTCCTGTAGGGGCAGCAATCGAGAGGAACTCCAGTCCGTTCCAGGCGGGCCACGTCTCCGGTCCAGCTCTCGGGCAGGAACAGGCGCAGGCCGACCATGATGGGGACTTCGCCAGATGCCAGCGTCACCGACACCAGCGTCTGGCAGTTGGCATTCTTGCCCAGTGCCGACGCATATTGCGGCGCCACGCCGACGGAATGGCGCCCCTTCTTGGGCAGCGCCGTGTCGTCGATGATCAGCCAGGCCTTCTCGCCGCCTACCTGCCGGTCGGCCTCGGCGAGCAGAGCTGCCTCCAGCGGTGCTTCGTCCCACACGCCGCTGGCGATGAAATGATGCAGCCGATCGTAGCTGACATCATCTGTCCGGGCGGCCATCGGCTGTATGCTTTTGCGATCCCCCGGGCCGATCAGTCCCGCGATATACGCCGGACACATCCGGCCACGCGTCTTGTGTCGCAACGCCGCTACAAACGGTGCCAACCACTCGTCCAGTTCGCCACGCCAATCCGTATCCATCGCCAGCCCCTTCGAAAAGCTGGCTCCCTATGAATCACTGGAATCCCACCTTGGGAATCCCAAAAATCAGATTTCTGCCAAAGTAGTGCTAGGATGCGGTCACGATTGCGCTTGAAGTAATGACCAAGGCGGGAACGGTTGATCTCGCCACGTTCGACAACGGGCAACTCTAAGAGCGCGTCGTGTACGTAAGTGCCATGGCCGTCCTGCAAAAGGCGTCGGACCGACATCGGCTTGTCACCAAATTTCTGATGCCATTCCTGCAAGAGGCGCAATAGGTTATCAGCATCGACGTCACTGCGCATTTGCTCCAGCAATGCAAATGCAGGATCGGGCAACCCCAGCCAGATCAAGGGGTGACGACAATGATCAGCCCACGCCCCTCCGTAGCTGGCAATGGACGGAACGCTCGCTCTCGGGCGTCCGGCGGCTTCCCATGCAGCAACGATGGTTAGGGCGGCACTTACATAACGTTCACGATCGACTTTGATGGCCGCCACCGGATTGCCTTTGTACGTAAGCGTTCCGGGGGCTTCCGATTTCGCGTTCAGGTTGATCGTCAGGACGCGTCTCGCAAGGTCTCGCAATGGCCCTACGTTGTTTCCTGAACCGAGAACGAGCGTCGACGTGCTTACGGTCGCCACCTTACTGACACCAAGCACCCGGTCGGTCATCGAGGAAGACGTGAGCATGCGATTTATCGCACCATGGGGGAGCCAATCCGTGTCCATATCGTCAAACTCGATCACGGCAGGTGCAGACATCAGCAGTGACAGAATGACCTTGGTCGCTTCCTCCGACGTTCGTGGATAGCTGACCCGTGAAGACCCCGCTGGACCGGCGAACAGCGAAATCACTTCCGATAGATAGGATTTGCCTGAACCCGAACTTGGCGCAGTGACATGGAACGCAGGTGCAAGATCGAGAGATGGGCGAACCGTGGCCGTCAGGATCGCGCACAACGCTGCCGCCCGGTCGTGGTCCGTTGCGAAATGAAATTCCCCGATCAAGTCCTGCAACAAGGTTAGAGCTTCACGCGCTGCCTGCTCTGTTGGTTCCGGGAAACTGAACAGGTCTGGATTGAAGGTGCCCAAGCGCTGCGAATCTGGATCATATCCGGATTTCGTCACAAGCTTGCCAGTCTTGGGGTCGAAGTACGGTTGCCGCGCCACGCCCTGCAGCACGGGCAGGTGGCTGTATGTGTCCGACTTATAAAGAAGGCCGACGTGGCGAGGTTGCGGATCGCACCGCACCCAACTTTTGCTTCGGCCGTCGAACTTCTCCCAGTCACAAACGGACGAAAGTGCCAATGTCAACGCGGAGTCACCGATCGGGACAATTCTAGCGTCGCCAGTCTTGTGATCTAGTGAGACGCCGACAATCAGCCCGCCCGCCTGATAGAGATCGCCGCGTTGGGCCAACAGCCGTTCGGATACATCCTGAATCGCGGGCATTTCACCGGGACACAACCGGATCAGCGCACGGTTTCTCGCCTGCGATTCCCTAAGGTCCATGGCATCAAGGACCTGCCTGATTCGGTATTTGTCTTTGTGCGAATGCTGACAACAAAAGCCTCCGATCGGGTAACCGTCGCTCGGTTCGAAATACGCTGCCCCAGTGTCCAAGCTGTCCGTATGCTCTTCGACCCATGGACAGGTGACTTCATGTCGGCCGTCGCCAATCGCCTTCTTATAAAGGCCCCGCTCCTTAAACGCGGCGAGAACTGGGTTTGCTTCCGATGCAGGGGTAAAGACTCCCCCGCTGGTTTCACGGCCCTTCATCTGCCTAGGTGATTTGACGGATGGAACTGCTTTGCTTGCCGTGTTGGTTGAAACCGGGGCAAGCAGGTTTCCAATGGCTTCTGCCGAATAGCAGCGCGTTGGATTCCATGTGTGCAATTTGCATGCGAACGGTTTGTCATCGACCGACCGGTATTTCGGCTTACCGTTAATGCCGTTGGGAAGCCGCGCCCAACGGACCATGCCGAGCGCCCCTTTGTCGGTCATTCCTGCGGCGGCAATCCGCTGCTGTAATTGCTCTACCGCCTTGGCATCGGTCATTGGCGGGCTGATTTTGAAGCCGATCTGGAAATTGCCGGGGCTGGTCTCAAGTTCCCATGTCGGTTCAATTTTTCCAAGGCTTTTGCGATCAACCTTTGTGCCGACGTCGTCCAGCACGAGTGCATGATAAGCCGCAGCCCGGTCTTTTCTCGCTGCGATCCCTCCGTCGGTCGCGTTCAAGCTGGCGCAGTTGAAATAGTTGTTGCGGTTGTTGGGACAGGCCTTCCCCACCTGTTCTCCTGCCATTGGGTGCCAACCACCTTGCTGAGGATCACCTTCCTTGGACGCCACTGCGATTGTCGCGTCTTTGGGCACTGTTCCAAATATTTCCGCAAGGAAGTCCGCGTTCGTGGGGGTAGAGGCGGTAAAGGGGGTGGCTGTGGCGTCTCCCCCTTCACCCCCTTTTCCAGCTTTCGCCGCCCCCGGTACGGAAATTGCGGCTGGGTCGATTCGGTGTGACGTATCGGTTTGAGAACGACTCATCGGTCTGCCCCCTCCCCGTCCACTGGCTGCTCGCCCTGAAGGGCATCCCGTTCAAATTGTGTGAGTTTGTCTAGATGGTCGATAATTTGGTGCCAGGTCACGGCAATCTTTAGACCCAGCGATGTGATGCGATTCATGTTTCATTTCATCGTTATGCCGGTCGCCCCCCGGCGTTAGATAACGAGCCTCTCGCGGGCGAAGCGAAAGGTCGAACCTTCCACGACCGACTATCTGTGTTGGGGGCATAATCAGCCCTCGACGCAAGTGTGGCGTGTTCGATTCGAACGACGCCCCCTGTGCACTTGCTGTGAGGACTTCCGCGGCGGTGGTCAGCGAACTGCCTATTGCCGGGCAAACCTTGAGATAGGTGTTGTGCCTAGAGGATCAAGAGCAGCTTCGGCAAAAAAGGTGCTGCAGAGATTCCACGCTCCGGCACGTGAACGCCGGAACGGGAATTGTCCTACTTGTCGCGTGCAATCAGCCCAGTGGCGATAATGCCTCCCAAGATGATTAAGCCTGCGAGGGGATGGGCTTGCGCCATACCGAGCAGGGTAAGCCCCAGCGCCAAGGCGAAGGTTTCTGCTGGCCGGGTGATCAACTGGAATAGGAACATGATTAGCAGGACAACAGCGCCAAGAACGATGGCGGCCTTGAAGGCCGCGATCAGTACGAACCCCATGGCAAGGTAACCTAGAACGCGCATTGCAGCGCCTCCCTGCACATCGCAGCAAAAGCGCTTTCGCCGTGTTTGATTAGAAGGATGTAGGCGAACCCATCATTACCGACTGGCTCTATAATCTCATACCAGCCGCCCAGATCGTTCAGCCACGCCCAGTATGGGTGAAACTCGCTGTCGTCATAACGCGTCCCATCGATGGGATGGTACAAGGGTGACCAACCGATCGCTTGTTCAACTTCAGCATCGGAATCTTCGGCTTCGATCACAACGATGTGCGTCAGGTCGGCAAGGCCCTGTGCCTCCATGTGCTGCAATCGCGCTGCAAGGATTTTCGCAAGTTCGGCAGAAAGCGGCTGGAGCAAGGCGGCTTCAATGGCCGCAGCATTGGGTAAGGAAAGCATGGGTGTATTCCTTCCATAAAAAAAGCGCCCGTAAGGCGCTGTATGGGTTTGCAATTGGAGAACCGGTCAGCAGGGAAGTCACCGGCACAAAGCTTATTCAGCCATCATGGCCGGGATCGAAGTTTTCACGTTCTGTGAGGGCTTGCTGACAGGCAGACAGCAGCAAAGCGTCGGTGCCCTCGCCCGTCTCGGCCAGCAAGACCAAGCCGAAGCCATCGTCAGACAGGATGAATACCACTTCAATCCATCTGCTGTGCCGAAATGCCAGTTCCACCGGCATGATAAAGGTGTCGCTCTCGACCAGCCGCCGCCCGTAGGCTGCTTCAGTGTCGGCCAGCGTTTCGCCGCCTTCGACAATCAGGAATTCGGCCAGGTCTTCGAACGGAAAGTCGTAGTAGGCGGCAAGCCGTTCCTGATGTTCTGACAGGATTTTGGTCAGTTCGGGCTCAAGCTGCGTGTCGAGAACGCGCGCCATCGCCTCCGCCGTGCGGATATAGTGCATGGGGTTTTCCTTTTGCTGGAATCAAAAAAGCCCGCGGAAATTATCCGAGGGCTTAGTGGGTGCAGGTGGCGGCAGAACTACCGCGCCGTGATTGTGTGGTCGCTAGTCTCTTATACCGCTCAATCGATGGTTGAGCATGCATATGCGATGCCCGTAGCTAATGTTGTCCCAATCTAGCGTCGCGATCGAACGCGGCGGCAGGTTAATAGCGCATTTGAATGAAGGTGATGCGAACGTCAGCAATACGATACCGATCAAGATCACGATCGGGATCCTGACCTTCTTGCGGTGCTCCGGATACAGATAATGGAGAATGCCGAGCACGATTATGCCGACGATAAGGATCGTGGTCATGGCGTAATTCCTGATTTTGGTCGAGGGTGCATGGTGGAAAGCGAAAAAGCTCAACCCAATGGGGCCGGACCGTATTGGTTGTCGCCTTCGGTACCGGGGAGCATCATCATGACATACACAACCAAGAGGCCAAAATATGGAATGAGGTTCAGCAGCGCCAAAAGACCGCTCTTATCCATGTCGTGAAACCGGCGAACCTGAAGGGCTAGAACCGGAACAATCGACCCTAGAAGTACGATAATGAACATAAGCATGAAAAACGCGCTGCTGGCAGTCACCCCCTCATATCCCCAGTCGCTCGACCCCGCTCCACTGGCCGTGATCATCAGCGCGATGATCAGCGGAATATGGAAACTCCAGAATTCCCTTCGTCCAGAGCGCCCTTTGAAGTCGGCATAGCGCTTTAGCGGTAAAAGCGCCCACTCGATCAAGTCTTCAGGTTTCGGCGCTTCAGAAGGACTCGCAACAGTAGGTTTACTTGTCGTTGCCCTGGTCTGACCGCTGAGGATTTCGGATTTCGCCTTTTCGAAGTCGGCTTCGGTGATGATGCCTTCGGTCTTCATCTTATGAAGTCGCTCGATGCTGGCGAGCGCATTATCATCAATCATATGCTGTCCTTTCCATTTTGAGATGTCCCGGCCCGATGGGCGCAGGCGAACAGACAGCAAAAAGCTGACCCCCTAACTTGCTGATCGCGCATGGATCTCGCCCCCCTGTTGCAGAGCGATTGTTGGCTTCAACCTTCCAGCCGCCCCTATGTACCTCTCGGAGCGACGGCCGAAGCCGGATGTTGGAAACCCGTCACTAGGATCAGGCGCACACACCTTTACCGTTACCGGCTGGACATACGTGTATGCCACCCGGCCCCGATAATCGGTGCCGAGTTCCTAGTGATTTGAGGTTTCCACGCCCCACCTTCCGGCTTTCACGGAAGGCGAGACAAGCTTTGCCGCCAGTTCAGTGGGATCGCAATAGGGCTCTCACGTGCGCCTGCTGCCTGTTCATATAAGATGGCTGGCTTTGCGCATTCAGAAGATGCAGCATATCGCTGTGCCGAGAGGACGCATTCGGCGATTGTTGATCCCAATGCCGACTTGATAAAGGGGAGCGCACTATGTCTGAGGTACTATTTACAGGCTTATTTCTGGGAGACGAGCGTGATGGCGGAGTCACGGCAGATCTGGTGCGTCCGCTTCTCGTTTCCGGCGAAGAAATATTAATAGCAACAAAGGGACTGAGAGACGGCGCTGTCTTCACGAACAAGCGAATCGTGATCGTAAATCGGCAGGGAATCACCGGGAAAAAAATAGAATTTGCTTCGCTGCCTTTGCGGTCAATAACGGCTTTCTCGATCGAAAATTCGGGCACGTTCGATCTTGATGCTGAATTGAAAGTCTATGGGTCAGGCTGGGGACGAGCGGAAATGCAGTTCACAAAAGGTTTCGATATAAAGAAGCTTGCAGACTATCTCGGTCAGGTCTTGTAACTCACATGATCGTCTTCGCTCTTGCTGCGGCACTCTCCACAGCTTCCCCATGCGCGGGATTCTATTCTTATTTACCGACCGACCGAGACGCTGAAGTCGCATTTTCGGTTGAAGTTCAGCCCACAGCGCTTTCTATTCTCTACCTCGACTATGGTCGTGTTTTTGCCGAACGCCAGAACCGGCCCGATGGCGTAATTCAAATCTTTGACCCCGGCCCAGGAGGAGTAAACTATTGGCTTGCATGCGGAGATCGAGACGCATTCCTCATAGTAGATCACGACGCTTATCACCCAACAACTCGCATCTACCGCTTGGTACGCACTCAGGGCGACATATGGGCGGAAGCCGCTAAACGAGGCTGGCAAACCGGGGACTGATTTCGTTGCGGTATAGTGTGGGTGAGCCTTACTTCCTGCTCACACCCACTTTCAGACGCCACCCAGCCTGAACCCACGGCGAGGCTCGTTCGCCAGCAACCGCCGACGCACTAAGGCGTATCATGCTTTGGGAAGGATGGTGCCGCTTACAGGACTCGAACCTGTGGCCCCCGCATTACGAATGCGATGCTCTACCAACTGAGCTAAAGCGGCCCAAACCCATGCTGTTCCTTGCGCCCGTTACCCGCAAGTTCTGCGGGCGGCAAGGCGTAAAGATGCCGTGCGCATAATGGAGGCCCGAGCCGGAATCGAACCGGCGTATACGGATTTGCAGTCCGCTGCGTCACCACTCCGCCATCGGGCCCCTGTATGCGCAAGGGCATGTGGTGTGAGGAAAGCGCCCCTAGCGCCCTTCTGCCCGCATGACAATCATGCAAATCGGGCAGAAGGGCAAAAAGGATCGGGCAAAGATCAATCTAGCCCGTCGTATTCACCAAACCGGTCCTAAAGGGTTAGCGGGAGTGGCCTAAGCCTCTGATCTGAATTAGGAACTGGGTGTCTAAGCCGAACCTGCCGCAGGGCAGAAAATGCCACAGGTCACCCCCGCATGAACAACGATATCGCAAGCGCATTTGGATTCCCAGCAGTCGGCCGCAAGAAAGTCACAGCCGCTTTCGACGGCGGCCGGCTTACCTCGGATGGCGGCGTGTTGCTGCTGGCACAGGCCGAACGAGCGATGGGGATCTGCCAGCGGCTTGCAGCCTGCATTTCCGATCCGCGTGACCCGGGCAGAGTGGTGCATCACCTCGACGATATCCTGCGCGCCCGCATCTTTGCGATCAGCTGTGGCTATGAGGACGCCGATGATCTCGACGCTCTGCGCGACGATCCGGGCTTCCGCCTGGCGCTGGGCAAGCTGCCGGGATCGGGCGTGGGGCTTGCGAGCCAACCGACCATGAGCCGGTGGGAAAATGCGCCGACTACGCGCGAGTTGGCCAGGATGATGGCCGCGATGATCGACATCTACTGCGCCAGCTATCCCGCCGCGCCGGCGGCGGTGACGCTGGATATCGATGACACCTGTGATGTCGTGCACGGCTATCAGCAACTCTCGTTCTGGAACGGTCATCACGGGGAGCGCTGCTTCCTGCCGATTCATGTCTACGACACCGCCACCGGTCGGCCGGTGGCAATGCTGCTGCGCGCCGGCAAGACACCGTCGGGCGCCGAGGCTGCCGGACACATTCGGCGCCTGGTGCGCCATCTTCGGCGGCACTGGCCCGATACCCACATCACCATCCGCGGCGACGGGCACTATGGGCGGCCCGAGGTCATGACGTTGTGCGAGGCGACCGGCGTCGATTACGTATTTGGTCTGCCGACCAACGCCGTGCTGCGTGCCCATCCCGAAATCGTCGTTGCCGCCGATGCCTGTGCGGTCAAACGCGCTCAGCGCCAGTACCCGGTCCTGCGCACCTATGCCGAGACCCGCTACGGGGCCAAAAGCTGGAAGTGCCAGCGCCGCGTCGTCGCCCGGATCGAGGCCAGTACGATGGGCATGGACATCCGCTATGTCGTCACCTCGCTGACCGAAGGCTCGGCCGAGCACATCTACGACACGCTGTACTGCGCCCGCGGTCAGGCCGAGAACCTGATCAAGCGCCACAAGAGCCAGCTCGCCAGCGATCGCACCTCGTGCCGCTCGGCGGGCGCCAACCAGATGCGCCTCATCCTGCACACCGCCGCATACTGGCTCCTGTGGCGAATCCAGCAGGAAATCCCAAGAGCCACCGCACTCGCCACCGCCGAGTTCGCCACGCTGCGCCTGCGCCTGCTCAAGGTCGCTGCCCGCGTCATCGAAACCGCCACGCGTATCCGCGTCGCCTTCGCTTCGGCTTGCCCGGATGCCGGTGTGTTCAAGGCCATCACCACCAGTCTGCGACCAGCGCCCACATAGCAAGAGCGGCGGTGCCGCCGAACCCCTGAGCCCCAGTCCATCAACCTCGAAAAGCCCATTGCTCCTGCCGCGGTGAAAAACGCCGGTGGAGGCGTGCGCCTTGATCAATCAGGCACCGCCACATCGCCGTCCGAACAACACGAAGCGGTAGCCTCATGAATAGGACGGGCTAGACGTTCATGCCCATCGTGCGGAACCACCGTTTGATGTTGCGGGCGGCCTGACGCAGACGCTGTTCGTTTTCCACCATGGCGATGCGGACAAAACCCTCGCCCTGTTCGCCATAGCCGACGCCCGGTGCCACCGCGACTTCGGCATGGGTGAGCAATTGCTTGGAAAATTCCAGGCTGCCCATGTCTTTCAGCGCGGGCGGCAGCGGCGCCCATGCGAACATCGATGCAGGCGGCGGGGGAATCTCCCAGCCCGCGCGTCCGAACGCTTCGACCATTACGTCGCGCCGCGCCTGATACAGCTGGCGGTTCTTTTCGACAATGTCCTGCGGCCCGTTCAGTGCCGCGCAGGCCGCCGCTTGAATGGGCGTGAACGCGCCGTAATCCAGATAGCTTTTTACACGCGTCAGCGCGGCGATCAGTTCGCGGTTGCCCACGGCAAAACCCATGCGCCAGCCCGCCATGGAATAGGTTTTGGACATCGAGGTGAACTCGACCGCGACATCCTTGGCCCCCGGCACTTCGAGGATCGAGCGCGTGGGATTGCCGTCGTAATACAGCTCCGAATAGGCAAGGTCGGAGACGATATAGACATTGTTCTCCTTCGCCCATGCGACCAGCCGCTCGTAAAAGGCGAGATCGACCGTCTCTGCCGTGGGGTTCGAGGGATAGTTCACGATCAGCACGGTCGGGCGCGGCACGGTGTGGCGCATCGCGGATTCCAGCGCCTTCCAGTACCGTTCGTCCGGCGTGGTCGGCACTTCGCGAATGGTTGCGCCCGCGATGATGAATCCGAAAGTGTGGATCGGGTATGATGGGTTGGGAGCCAGCACCACGTCGCCCGGCGCGGTGATCGCGGTGGCAAGGCTGGCCAGCCCTTCCTTTGACCCCATGGTGACGACGATCTCACGCTCGGGATCGAGCTCTACGTTGAAGCGGTTGGCATAGTAATTCGCCTGTGCGCGGCGCAGCCCCGGAATGCCCTTGGACTGCGAATAGCCATGGGCATCGGGCTTGCGCGCGACTTCGCACAATTTGTCGATCACATGCGCGGGCGGCGGCAGATCGGGATTCCCCATGCCAAGATCGATGATGTCCTTGCCCGCTCGACGCGCCGCAGCCCGCATGTCGTTCACCTCTGCGATGACATAGGGGGGAAGGCGTTTGATGCGGTAAAAGTCCTGACTCATCTCTCTCTTGTCCATAGGCATTGATGCGCGGCTGAAAACTTCGGGCCCGCGCCGATGTTGCCCATGCTTGCAGAATATTCCCGCCGCAAGGCAATTCGCGCCGCGATGTTACGCAAAACCGATGATGCTGTTGCCATTTTGCTGCGCAAGCCGCATCAGTCTAAGCTATCGGCGACAGACACGCGCAACCCTCGGGAAGGATGCCATGGCCACGAAGCAGCGAAGCGGACCCAAGACGGGCAAACCGGCTGGCGGACCCAAGGCAGAGCGGCCCGGGCGCAAGCCGAAACCGGCTGCCGCCAAGGCAAAGCCCGAAGACGTCCGTCCCGAAGCCAGCCAGCCGAAAGCTGCCGCCGAAACGGCGACGCTGCCCCCGTCGCTGCTGGCGGGTCCGTTTGCGGATCTTATGGGGGGTCCGCTGCGCGACATGCTTGCACTGCAATCCGAAGCGGCGCAGCAGATGCTGGATGCGTTTCTGCCCGCGGGCGGCAGCGGTAAGACCGGTGCAGACACGGAAACAGGCGCATCACCCAAGGGTCAAGGCACAGATTGGAACGAAGTGACCGCCCGCCTGGTCGCCATGTGGCAGGATTTCGCGCAGCAGAACCCCGCCCTTGCCGCCAGCGGCATGGCCGATCCGGCGCGCTGGATGGATATGGCGGGCCAATGGATGGGGCAGTTCATGCCCGCCGACGGCGATGCGGGCAGCCAAATCTTCACCGATATTCTGGCATTATGGGAATCTGTGATCGGCCAGTTCATGCTGGCCACCGGCAAGGAAGGCGGACCAGCCGGGCTGCTCGGTCTGCCACGTTCGGACCGGCGCTTTGCCGATCCGCTGTGGCGCGACAATCCGGTGTTCGCAATGCTGCATCAGGCCTATCTGATGGCCGCCGAACAGATCATGGACGCCGCCGCCAAGGCCGAGGGGCTGCCCCCCGAGCGCAAGATGCAGCTGGCCTTTTTCACCCGCCTTTTGACCGAAGCGCTGAGCCCTGCGCATTTCCCGCTGACCAATCCCGTCGTGATCGAACGCACGCTGGAAACCGGCGGCGAGAATCTGGTGAAAGGGATGTCCCATTTCATCGCCGATCTTCAGGCGGGGCAGCTGACCCATACCGATAACAAGGCCTTTATCATCGGCGAGAACATCGCCGCGACCCCCGGCAAGGTCGTTTACGAATCGCAGCTGTTCCAGCTGATCCAGTATACGCCCGTCACCGACAAGGTGCTGGATGTGCCGCTGGTGATCTTTCCGCCATGGATAAACCGGTTCTACATCCTCGACCTCTCGCCAAAGAAAAGCTTTGTGAAATGGTGCCTGGATCACGGGATCAGCACGTTCATGGTCAGCTGGAAATCGGCCGATGCGTCGATGGCCGATGTCGGCTGGGAAGATTACGTCGCCGCGCAGGCCGAGGCGATCGACGTGGTGCGCGACCGGCTGACGGTGCCTGCGGTCCATACCATCGGCTATTGCGTGGCAGGCACCACGCTGGCGGCAACGCTCGCCATGCTGGCGCGGCGGGGCGAGGCGGAGAAGGTCGCGTCGGCCACGTTCTTTACCGCGCAGGTCGATTTTTCCGAAGCGGGCGAGCTGAAAGCCTTTATCGACGAGCAACAGATGGCCGCGGTCGACACATTGGCCAGCGAGGGTTTCCTTGACGGGCGCTATCTGTCGCTGACGTTCAACCTGCTGCGCAGCCCAGATCTGCTGTGGTCCTATGTGATCAACAACTATCTGCTGGGCGAGGATTACAAGCCTTTCGACCTGCTGTTCTGGAACGGGCACGGGACCAACCTTCCCGCGCGTTTCCATCGCGAGTATTTGCGGCAGCTCTATCACCAGAACCTGCTGGTCGTCCCCGATGCGATCACGCTGAACGGTACGCCCATCGATCTGCGAAAGGTGGAAACGCCTTGCTATATTCAGGCAGGGCGCGAGGATCATATCGCGCCGCCGCAAAGCGTGTGGAAGATGACCGGACAGTTTTCAGGACCGATGGAATTCATGCTGGCGGGATCGGGCCATATCGCAGGCGTGGTGAACCCGCCCGAGGCGAAGAAATATCAATATTGGACGCTGCCGGAAACCGGACCGCAAACTGGCAACAAGAAAAGTAAGGCCGGATCCGCCCGCGCATTGCCAGCGACGCTCGATTCGTTTGTAGAGCAGGCAATAGAGAATCCGGGCAGTTGGTGGGACCACTGGCTGGGCTGGATTCGCGATCTTGACGACGGCGAAACAAATGCGACCGGCAAGCGCAAGCCCGGCGGACGCGGCGACAAGGTAATAGAGGATGCACCCGGCCGGTACGTAAGGGGCTGAAAAAGGCGCAGCTTTAATCGGTATCCGAATCATGTTTCGGATTTTATGCTGCAGCGCTGACGCCACTTTTTGTGCACTGCACAAAAACTTTTGACTTCAACGGTTCGCCGCCCTATTGTGCAGCGCAACATCGCTGGAAATGCGATGCATGCGCCGGGCCCGTCGCGGGCCAGCTTTTCCGGATCGGCGCAAGGGAGAACCCCCCCGGACCCGAAACGCAAAGGTGTTTGCTATGGCAGACGACAAGCAGGACAGTAACGCGGCCAAAGCCTATGAAGCAGCGGCCGGAAAGCTGGCGGACGAAACGGCCAAGAGCCCATCCGTAAAGGCAGAAGCCCCGAAGGCAGAGGCGAAAAATCCAGCGCCCGAAAAGGCAGGCGACAAAAAGGCGCCCGCCGCGACAAAGGCGGATAAAAAGGCAGCCGAGCCGGTAAAGGCACCCGAACCGGCGCCCGCCAAAGCGGAAGTGGCACCTGTGGCTCCCAAGCCGGTCGCCAAGAAGGCAGCGCCAAAGAAAGCGGCGGTGAAAAAGGCGGCGGTGAAAAAGGCGGCGCCGAAAAAGCCCGTCGCAAAGAAGCCTGCCGCCAGGAAACCGGTCGCAAAGAAGCCCGCACCCGTTGCGGCGAAACCCGCAACCAAACCAGTTTCTGGTCACAAGGAGGAGGCGCCGCTGGCCGCCAAGACCCCGGCCAATCCGGCTCCTGCAAAGCCGGCATCGTTTACCCCCGTTGCGCCAGCGAAAATAAAACAGTTCACCCAGGAGTTCGTAACAATGACCGATGCAGAAATGATGACCAAGTCGTTCCAGAATGCGATGTCGGAAATGACCGCCAAGTCGCAGGACGCCTATAAAAAGGGTAGCGAGATGTTCAAGGAAGCAGGCGAGTTCACCAAAGGCAATTTCGAAGCCATGGTCGAATCGAGCAAGATTTTCGCCGCCGGCATGCAGGAAATGGGCAAGGCCGCCGTTGCCGACAGCAAGGCCGAGTTCGAAGCGCTGACCGCCGAGGTCAAGGAAATGGCATCGGTGAAATCGCCGACCGATTTCTTCCAGCTGCAGAGCGCCCTGCTGCGCAAGAACTTTGACAAGGCCGTTGCCATGTCGTCGAAGAACACCGAAGCCATGCTGAAGCTGGCCAATGACGCGACGCAGCCGCTGTCGACGCGCGTCAGCCTTGCCATGGAAAAGATCAAGGCTGCCTGATCGCACGATCGGCAGCGCGCCCGAACGGGTGCGCGATACAGGAAAGGGCCGGATGCGCATTGCC